>JBBECD010000075.1:0-36196 GCA_040881995.1 Planctomycetaceae bacterium | reverse complement strand
CGCCCCAAACTCGCCAGCTTAAAACCAGAAGAAAACAAAAGCTGACATGCACCCTTTCGCACAATGGGCGGCGCTGTAAAAAGTGCAGCGGCTCATCGGATCGTCGCTTACGCCCGGAATCGGCAGCGGACAGGAAGAGAACTTCCGTCATTTTGCAAAATCTGCTATTGACGCACTCACGTCAGGTGTACGACCCGCCGGCATCTCCCCCCGAACGCCGGAATGCCACTCAGTGCGCCCGCAGATAAATCTTGGCGGTCATACGCCCGCGGCCTGCCGTAAGCAGACCAGGTGGACCCAAGTTTTACTGCGGGACAACACAGAAGGATTTCCCGCTGTGACAAGCGAACCTAGCGACCCCGCATCCGGACAAGGCGAACACGCCGAACGAACGGCTGAGAAACCGGCGGTGAGTCCCGTCGTCGCAACGACTGCGCTCTCCCTCAAGCCGCCGGCGATCTGTAATGGACCGAAGGCTCAAGAGATCGACCCCGTCGATCCCTCCCCGACATCAGTCGATGATTCGGATCTGGACGATGATACGGCGCTCCTCGAAATGGAAATCGACGCGGCCGCGCATCAGTCTCCGAAAAAACAACGGCGGAAAAGCATTCGCCTGGCGGCGATCTGGTGGCAGAGGGGTTGCTGGAAAATCGGCCAAACGTATCATCGTTTTCCCGGCTGGACGGCGGCGACGTTCGCCGCGGGCGTCGCGGTCGTGCTGTCGCTGATGCTGCTTCTCATTCATTTCGTCTGGACCGCCGGTCCGGAGGATCAAAATTTGAGCGTCGCGATCGGCGATGACGCAGCGGAAAGCGAGACGCTCGACGAATTGGAGCTGATCGCAGAACTCGGCGAGACGTCGGAGGACGAATCGATCGCCGAACGGCCGAGCGACAACGACGATCCCTTCGACGCCAAACCCCCAAAAGCGACGTCCCCGAAACTCGCGATCGAAATGTCGGGGTATTTACTGGCAGGTCATCCGGATGATGACGAACGGTTTGTCGTTTCGTCGCAGGAGTTTCATCTTCCGGCGGACGGCGTTGATTTCCCGGTTGATGAACTCGCCGCGGCGGATCCGTTATGGCAACCGTTTGATTCCATTGGTGCGGGGACGTTCGAGGGGGATGACGTGATCTCGGTCTCGAAAAACTCATCTCATGGCGACGACGAATTGTGGAAGGAAGTCGACGGGAAACGATCGCGACTGGCCTCGAGCGAAGAAGCGAGCCCGCTGCTGGCGTCGTTGAACGACATTCGCCTGACCGTCGAACCTTTGCGTGCCGACGCCGGCTCCGATCGAAACATTCAGGGCGTCGTCAGCGGCTGGATCATCAAGAATGGCGGTTCCGGCGCCGTGGAGATGCTGATGGTCGACAAAAAACTTCCCGCGGGATTGCTGATGCGCAAAGGCATATGGCAGGAGGAACGTTTCGTGCCGTCGGATTGGCACATGGTGAATCTCGCCGCAAATTCGGCGCAGACGGCGGCGTTCACCGTTCATCCCGAGCCGTCGAGCGAAGACGATCGTTTTTCTGCCGTGGTCGATCCCTTTGGCGGCGGGACCGAACGCGATGAGAGCCACCGTACCGAACCGACGTTGGACGAAAGCCGACAGGTGGTGGAAGCGACAGCGCGCGTGCATGTGGGGGGAGCGGTGAGTGCCGAAACTGTTGTCGATGCCCCGCACCTCAAGCTGTCGTGGACCCTGCCGGAGAGCATCACCGCGGGAAAATTGTTCGTCATCGGCTTCGAAATCGAAAACACGGGCGTGGTTCCGGTCGGCGGGATACGGATCGAAGCCGACTTGGGGGAGGGATTGAAGCATCGTTACGGACGGCGCATCATGTACAAAGTCGGAGCCCTGGCGTCCGGTCAAAAGTGTCAGTGTCAAATGTTTTTGACGGCGGAGACAGCCGGGGAGTTCGAGCAGCAGGTTCGCCTCACCGCAGACGGAACTCTCTTTCAGGAAGAGACTCTTTCTTTCGAGGCAGGCGACTCGGCGACAGCGACGGGACCGAACGACGCCGATCCGCTGTGACGGCGGGAGCCGGCGACGGTGAGGCGGGGACGTAACGAATGGTCCCTTCCGAGCCGCCGTCGATCGTTTTTGCTCCGAAGGATTCTCAGGAATGAGAATCCGTTTCTCAGTCAGTGGATAAACCGCGCTGCGCCCTATGCACAAAGTTGACAAACCCTTGCAAAGCCGACTACACTCAAAAATCTTGATGCGATTTGAACTTCGCGTCGACGGTAATTTTTGATCCCGTAGAGGACGACGACCACGAGGGTTTTGTGTTCCCCCTAACATTGTGCCGGATCATTGCACACCAGATTTTGGGCCGATAAAACTCGCGAAGCGCATGAAGCCACGAAGGTGAAATTCGCTGGTACGATTGAGGTGACAATCTGGTAATGTCTGCTCCCCCACGGCTCACACGGCATCCGAAATCAATCTTGGAGAGTCCGTTTAAGCCCTCAATGTATACGGCCTTCTTATCGATGATGTTTCAACCGCAACCAGACAGCCGCGTCGAAGACTTCTCGGCCGCATCGAACGGTACGGTATCGGCTATAAAAGTGTCCGCCTTCACTGTGCCGGTAATAACCAAATGCAACCCAACATGTTTTCACAATAAATGGATCAGCGTAAAGAGGAAAAAAGAGAGCCAATGAGAAAAACGAAGAGTGAAGATTCGCAACGCACGTCGCTCGCTCCGCGAGCGATCGGAAGTTTACTGGGACTGGGAATGACGCTTCTGCCCGCCACGGTTTTTGCGCAGGAGGAAGCGGCGGTCGCGAGCACAAACGGAGAGATCAGTGGAGCGGCTGTAGTGATCGGCTGGGGCATCAGTCTCGCCTGTTCGATCGTCGCTTTGGTGTTTGCCCGCAAGTTCTTCGTCTGGATGACGCAACAGGACGAAGGCGACGCCGAAATGGTGCGCATCGCCGACCACGTCCGTGCCGGTGCGCGGGCGTATTTGAATCAACAATACAAAGTTGTCGGTATATTCTTCGTCGTCGCCGCCGTTTTTCTGGCGTTTGTGGCGTTTGTGGCCCACGCCCAGTCCGAATGGGTTCCGTTCGCCTTCCTCACCGGCGGTTTCTTCTCCGGTCTGGCCGGCTGGTTCGGCATGAAGACCGCGACGTTGGCGAGTTCCCGCACGGCACAAGCCGCCAAGCAGTCGTTGAATCAGGGTCTGCAGGTCGCGTTCCGCAGCGGTGCGGTGATGGGTCTCGTGGTCGTCGGTCTCGGCCTGCTCGATATCTGCCTGTGGTTCGCCGTCCTCTACTGGGGCGTCGATATGGGCCTAGCGGAAATCACCGTCACCATGCTCTGCTTCGGCATGGGGGCCAGCAGTCAAGCGCTGTTCGCCCGCGTCGGCGGCGGTATCTTCACGAAGGCGGCTGACGTCGGGGCCGACCTCGTCGGCAAAGTCGAAGCCAATATTCCCGAAGACGATCCGCGCAACCCCGCGGTGATCGCGGACAACGTCGGCGACAACGTCGGCGACGTGGCCGGCATGGGGGCCGACTTGTACGAATCGTACTGCGGCTCAATTCTCGCGACGGCGGCATTGGGTGTTGCGGCCTTTTCCGGCGTTCCGCAGATGCAGATGATGTCGATGTTGCTTCCCATGATGCTCGCCGGAATCGGCATTCTGATCTCGATCGGCGGTATCTATCTCGTGAAGACCGAGGAAGGCGCCACCCAGCGCAATCTGCTGAAAGCGCTTGCCCGCGGTATCGACGGGGCGGGTCTCGGCATTGTCGTCGCCGCCCTCGTGCTGGTGTACTTTGTGCTCGTTCTTCCGTCGAATGGCATCGAGTGGACCGGCGATCTGGCGATCATGCCGCACGGCAACTCATTATTCGGCGTGTTCGCCGCCATCGTCACCGGTTTGGGCGCCGGTATCGCCATCGGGAAATGGACCGAATACTCCACCAGCCAGGAATACATGCCGACGCGACGAATTGCCGATCAGGCCGTCACCGGCCCGGCCACGGTGATTATCGCCGGTATCGCCGAAGGATTTTATAGCGTCTGGGTGCCGATCGTCGTGGTTTGTGCCGCGATTCTGCTCGCCTTCGGATTTTGCACCGGATTCGATTACACGACTCCTCAACTCTTCGCCATGGGACTCTACGGCATCTCGATCGCCGCAGTCGGCATGTTGAGCACGCTCGGCATCACTTTGGCGACGGATGCGTACGGCCCGATCGCCGATAACGCCGGCGGTAACGCCGAGATGAGCCATCAGGATCCCAGCGTTCGTCAGCGGACCGACGCTCTCGACAGCCTGGGGAACACAACGGCCGCCACCGGCAAGGGTTTCGCCATCGGTTCCGCCGCGTTGACGGCCCTCGCGCTCCTGGCCGCCTACATCGAAGAGATTCGTATCGGTTACGATCGCTGGGTGGAATCGGTCGCAGCGGTTGAAGTCTCGGACGATCCGACGAGAGCCGATCTCCTGAAGGTCGGCCCGGGGCTGTTTGCCTATCGCGGACCGGGTGATGAGAAAAATAAAGCCTATCTGGCGTTTCCTGCCGTTGGCCGCAAAGTTTCCGAAGTTCGGACGAAGATGTCCGAAGCGAAGCCCGGTGAAGTGGTGCCTGCCAATATGGACGAATTGCTTAATGACGAATGGCTGGTCAGTAATCACTCGGCGACGATTCCCGACTATGTCCGCTTCTTCAACCTGTCGATTATGAGCCCGAAAATCCTGGTCGGCCTGTTCCTCGGAGTGATGCTGACGTTCGTCTTCTGTTCGATGACGATGAAAGCCGTGGGCCGGGCCGCCGGTCAGATGGTGGAGGAAGTCCGCCGCCAGTTCCGCGAGATTAAAGGCCTGATGGAAGGGACGGCGACCGCCGATTACGCGAGGTGCGTGGCGATCAGTACGGCTGCGGCTCAGAAGGAAATGCTCCTCCCCTCATTGATCGGCCTGTTCGTCCCCATTATTGTCGGACTGGTTTTGGGAGTAGGCGGCGTGATCGGCATGCTCGCCGGCGGTTTGACGGCCGGCTTCGCCGTCGCCGTCATGATGGCCAACGCCGGCGGCGCCTGGGATAACGCCAAAAAGTACGTCGAATCGGGGGCGCATGGCGGCAAGGGGACGGTGGCTCACAAGGCGACCGTCGTCGGCGACACCGTGGGCGACCCGTTCAAAGATACGTCCGGCCCCAGCTTAAACATTCTCATCAAGTTGATGAGCATGGTCTCGGTCGTCTTCGCCGGTGTCGTGGTCAAGTACGGTTTGCAGTTGTTCTAATCGCGACGGTTTTCGTCGCCGTTGCGGCCGCAACAGCCGTAGCGAAAACTGCCCGGCTTGAGACGGGATTTGAAATGATGGAACGGCAGAGAGGGATATTCACGATCCTTCTCTGCCGTTTTCATTGAATCGCCGCACGAGAGTTGCTAAAAAGAACGTTCCCATCAACGGGACGGCACCGGCGTCCATTGAGGAACGTCGATGCGGATGTGAATGCTGACGAACCCCTGCGACGCCGGTCGTGTCAGAATGGCGACGTTGCATTCCGGAGTCGGCCGTTTTCAGCCGTTCAATCAATGACGAAGTGGAGAGAAATCGCATTAATCAATCGCCGTCTAAATCAGTATCGTCTTCCGGCATCGCCCCCAGTCTGCGTCACGCCTGCCTCTGCGCGAAAGCGGCGGAAGAATATCGCGGCAAAGACATCGTCGTGCTCGATCTGAGAAAAATAACTCCGGTCTTCGATTTTTTCGTGATCGTGACGGCGGGGAGCCCGCGTCAGATGAAGGCGATCGCCGACGAAGCCGACCGGCTGATGAAAGAGGCCGGCTCGAAGTGCCTGGGAGCGGAGGGGCGCGAATCGACCGTGTGGATCCTGCACGATTACGGCGACGTCGTGTTTCACGTCTTCTCTGCCGAAGCGCGAGAGAATTACGACCTCGAACGGTTATGGGGAGACGCACCGACGGTTGACTGGCAGTCGCTGGTTTCCTCCCCGCGCACGTCCGCCGATCAACCAAAATCATGAACATTCTCGCGCTGCTGCAGGACCGATTCCGCAAAGCATTGCATCCGCTCGTCGCCGATCCCGAACCGTTCGTCGAAATGGTCCGTCTCGCGCAAGATCCGCGGTTCGGCGATTTTCAAGCCAATTGCGCGATGCCGTTGGCGAAGCATCTTGAAGCGCCGAATGCCCGCGAATTGGCCAAGAGTATCGTTGCGCATCTCGACGTCGCCGATATGTGCGCCCCCCCCGAAATCGCGGGCCCCGGTTTCATCAATCTCAGGCTCAAAGACGCCTGGCTGCTCGAACGGGCCAATGCCCTCGTGGCCGATGAGCGGCTGGGCGTGCCGGCCGTGAGCGACCCGAAACACGTCGTCGTCGATTATTCGGCCCCCAACGTCGCCAAGCCGATGCACGTCGGGCATCTGCGCAGCTCGGTGATCGGCGATGCGCTGTATCGCATCCTCAAATTCCGCGGACACCGCGTCACCGGCGATAATCACATCGGCGACTGGGGCGCCCAGTTCGGGATGATCATCTACGGTTACAAACATTTCCGCGACGAGCAGGCTTACGCCGCCGATCCCGTCCGCGAGTTGGCGCGGCTGTACCGGCTGGTCAATCAGCTCTCCGATTATCACGAACTGACGGCGAAAATTCCGCAGATCGAGAAAGCGATCGACGAACAGCTCAAAAAAATTCACGCTCTCGAACGCCAGGCCGACGAGACGCCGCCGGGGGATAAGGCCGACAAGAAAGCGGCCGCGGTCGCGAAAGAACGTCAAAGATCGCTGCAAAAACTGAGGAGCGAACTGTCGGACCTGCAGAAAGAGCTTACGTCGAGCGAAGAAAAACGCGATAAGGTCAAAGATGATCCCGTGCTCTTCGCCGCCGCGAAGAAGCATCCGGAGATCGCGCTCTTGTCGCGGGAGGAAACGGCGAAACTGCACGCCGGCGATGAAGGGAACAAGAAACTGTGGGAACAGTTTCTCCCCCGCTGCCTCGAAGCGCTGCAGCAGGTGTACGACCGCTTGGGAATTGAATTCGACCTCGCGTTGGGCGAGAGTTTTTATCAGCCTCTGTTGGGAGACGTCGTCACCGATTTAACCAAATCGGGCCTCGCCCGCGAAAGCGAAGGGGCGATCTGCGTGTTCGTCGAGGGGAACGAGGCCCCGTTCATCATTCGCAAAGGAGACGGCGCGTTCACGTACGCCACCACCGACCTGGCGACGATCCGCTATCGCGCAGAAGTGCTTCGCTCCGAAATCATCCTCTATGTCGTCGACGCCCGGCAGAGCGAACACTTTAAGTTGCTGTTCGACACCGCGCGGCACTGGGGATTCAATCGGGTCGATTACCGGCATGTCAGCTTCGGTACGATTCTCGGGGAAGACAAACGCCCCTACAAAACCCGCTCGGGTGACACCGTGGGGCTGGAAAGTCTGCTCGACGAATCGATCGTCCGGGCGCGCAAGATCGTCGACGACAACGACAACGCGCGAGAGACGCCCGAACTGGATGATCTCACCCGCGAGGCGGTCGCCGACGCCGTCGGTATCGGCGGCATCAAATACGCCGACCTCAAGCACAACCGCGACAGCGATTACGTGTTCAACTGGGAAAAAATGCTGGCGATGACCGGCGACACGGCGACGTATATTCAATACGCCAATGCGCGCACGCGCGGAATATTTCGCAAATGGGGTGGCGATCGCAATGATCTCCGGCGAAGCGCCGCACGCCTCAAGATTACTCACGCAGTTGAACGAAGCTTGGCTTTACAGCTATTGCGGTTGGCGACGGCGATCGATGACGTTTTGGTCGATTACCGCCCTCATCTGCTCGCGAATTATTTATTCGAAACCGCCGACTTGTTTACGCGATTCTTTCACGACTGTCCCGTTCTCGCCGATTCGGTCGACGAGGATGTGCGGAATAGTCGCTTGTTGTATTGCGATCTGACGAGCCGCGTGCTGGAGCTCGGCCTGTGCCTGCTCGGCATCCAGCCTTGTGAAAAAATGTAGGGTGGGTCGAGCGGAGCTTTGGCCGCGCTGACCCGCCATTTTTTAGCCCCCGGCGAGTCGCCGGGGGTATTGTGCGCTGCAAACTCCCCCGGTCACTGACCGGGGGCTAAAAGACGAAGCGGGAGCTGCCAAGACTTGCGTTCCCAAGCGGGAGCTTGGGAATGAGAGAACGAGTGAAACGGGAACGTTTTCGAGCCACTCAATGCTCGGCGGTCGCCCGCACCGATTCGCCCAACCGGGCGAAGATCATGCGGCCGGCGCTGCTTTGCAGCACGCTGGTGACGACGCACTCGACGTCTTTGCCGATGAGGAAGTTCGCCTGTTCGCAGACGACCATCGTGCCGTCGTCGAGATAGCCGACGCCTTGTCCCGGGGTTTCCCCCTCTTTGATGATGCGGATGCGCAAGCGTTCGCCGGGGAGATAACGCGGGCGGAGCGAGTTAGCGACGTCGTTTAAATTGATGACGTCGACCCCCTGCACGCTGGCGACTTTATTGAGATTGAAATCGTTCGTCACGCAGCGGCCGTTAAGCTCCTTGGTTACGAGCACGAGCCGTTGATCGACCGACAAGCCGCGTTGATCGACGTTTTTCGGCGTGTAAACCTTGACGTCGACCGCCGGGTTGTTTTGCAGCCGGGCCAGAATATCGAGGCCGCGCCGTCCGCGCGTGCGGCGGACTTTATCGCTGCTGTCGGCGATGTCCTGCACTTCGTTCAGGATGAAATCGGGGACGACCATTTCCGAATCGAGAATCTTGGTATCGACCACGTCGGCAATGCGGCCGTCGATCAGCGAACTGCTGTCGAGGACCAGCGGCCGGCCCCCTTTGAGTTCGCGCGAGAATTCCACGTACGGAATGATGAAGCGAAAATCGTCTTTGGTCTGCAGCAACAGCGAAATGCAGATGTAGGGCAAGATCATCATCGTCATCATGGCCACCATGATGTAGGCCGGTGAATTGTGAAGGACCGGTTCCAGGGCCTGCAGCAACATATGACTGAGCAGAAAACCCACCAGCAGCCCGAAATATGTCGCTGAGATGACCTCGATCTGCTTGCGGCGGATGAACATATCCGCGACGACCACCAGACACGCCAAGGCCAGCAGGCCGAAGAATGTGACGAATGGATATTCGGCGACAAATGCCGGATGCGTAGTGCCGGGACTGACATAGGTGGCGATTGCGCCCGCACAGACCAGGATAAAAACAATGCGAATGATGATAAGTAGCATGGTAGACGTCGTGTGTCCACAAAGTGACCGCGTGATTGGGTTTGTCCGTAAGCGCCCTACAGGAGAATCCCATTCGTGAAACAAGTTCACAAAATCTGATTGTATCAAACCGCGCAGCGGGAAGGTTTTAATGTCGCTCGAAGTGATCTGCCGTAGGGGCTGGCACCGCCATCGAACCGTTATGGGCTAATAAACGTATGATACAAGCCGGTTTCGGAAATTGCCAGATCGTTCGGCGTAAGATTGATCCTCCCGTTCAGATTGAGCTCCGTTGATAGGATAGAGTTCGACGGACCGTCCCCTTTGGGAATCCTGCCACCATTTTCACCCGGAGCGACGAAATTGGCAACGGTGGACAGGCGTAATTTTTGATTCGCCTTAAAATACCGGAACGGGATCCCCGCGAATTTTTTGCTCCTGTTCATGCAGAAGGAGCGGCAGCCATGTCGGAACGGTCGCGCCGTGGTATGATGGCAAAAGTTCGATTTCCCTTCGGCAACGATTCGGTTCCATCGGTTTTATTCTTTCTTTTGTAGGAGAACCACAGATGCGCGACGTCATGGCATGGTCGACGGTGCTGGTCATTATTTTCTCGGCGGGAACTCTTGCGAACGCCGAAGAACAATCCGAACCCGCGACGCGAAAAAATGCGGCCGATGGCGCGGTGATGGCCGTCATCCCGGCGGGTGAATTTCAAATGGGGAGCCGTGCCGAAGAGATCGACGACGATTTCAAAGTCATCGGTTATCCCGAAGACTGGAAAAAGCATGCGCAAGATGAGCTCCCCGCGCATCGACAGACGGTGGAGTCGTTTCTCATGTATCAAGATGAAGTCACGAACGAGCAATACAAAAAATTCTGCGACGCGGCCGGGCATCCGACCCCCGAATATTGGAAAGAGGGCGAATTCCCCGAAGGGAAAGGCAATCATCCCGTCGTGCAGGTGAGCTGGCACGACGCCCAAGCCTACTGCGGTTGGGCGGGAACGCGGCTTCCCACCGAGGCCGAGTGGGAATTCGCCGCACGCGGCGGGTCGGAGAACGATCAACCGAGCCGCAAGTATCCCTGGGGCGACGAATGGGACCGCACGCTGGCCAACAGCGCCTCGTACCACGCCAAGGTCAATATCAACGATGCAACGCTGTGGAAAAACTGGTACGAAGGAGAAGATCAGGCGCGGTATCCGCTGACGACGCCGGTCGGTCATTTCGAAAAAAGCATCAGCCCGTTCGGTCTGCACGACATGGCGGGAAACGCGTGGGAATGGTGCGCCGATGCGTACGCGCCGTATGAAGATCGGGCAAAACAGAACGATGAGAAGAAAGCGGACTCCGACGATGCGGCACGCGTCACCAAAGGGGGCTCATGGGCGAACGTGCCGTTTCATCTCCGCACCGCCGATCGTAATTCCGTCGCTCCCGACACCCGCAACTTATACATCGGATTTCGCTGCGCCAAAGACTTGTGAACGGTGAGATGTTGAAACCGTTATGATCGACAAACCGGCTCCCTCATCACGCCGTCTGAAGGCGTCGATCGGCGCACGGACGCCGGACGTTTGTCGCCGAAACGTGCAATTGCTCGATTTTTGGCTTGACGGCGAACGAACGGGACGAGTAGCTTATGGGATAGCAGATCCTGACGTTCGATCGCCGAGATCAGGTGAACGATGTTTCCGAACCCCATTCACGCCGCCCGTCTCCTCAGAGTTTTCGCGGTCGGGGTCTGCGCCGTGATGTTGCACACGGCGATGACGACGGCGTCCCATGCGAGTTGCGGCGACTGGCTCGCCGACTCGTCGATGGCCGCCGAGCACGATGCGTCCGCCGTTCCGGCCGATTCAAAGAACGTTCCGTGCCGCGGCATCCATTGCCGTCGGGCGCCGCAGTCTCCCCTGCCCCAAAGTCCGAGCCGCTCGTTGACGATGGAGGAAGACCGCTGGTGCCAGAATTTGGAGATCACGATTCCCGCATCGTCCCCGCAGACTTCTGCGCTGACGGACGGTGCAGTGATTCTCCCCGAAGGGCCGCGAAGCCGGCTCGAACGCCCTCCGCGCGGCTAAGCGGCTGTCGTCAGGCAACGGCGGCGCGTCTGAATGTCCGCTTTGGCGAATGGCCGTTTTGTGCTGCGCACTCGGGTTCGCAGCGGCGGTTCGCACAGCGGCTTTCAAGCGACACCTATTCGCTCGCATAAGGGAATTTTCCTTCCAGCGAAGATCTGGCGCCGCTGCTTAACCGACCGACGGCAATCACTCGTGCACGCTGCTGCGCCGATGCGCTCGCCCTATTTGCGCCGTCTCAATGCATCATCTCTGTAATCTTTCGCGAAGGGTTCGCACGATGTGAGCCTCTGCTCGAAGGAATGGAATCCGGCGGAATCATTTTTCTTCTTTTCTAAAATGGTATGAGTCCTACGTCTTGTGGAGGAAATCGATTATGTCTCGTCATTGTCATCGTCGTTCTGGATTTACATTAATCGAATTGTTGGTCGTCATCGCCATCATCGCGATATTAATCGCTTTGCTGTTGCCGGCCGTTCAACAGGCGCGCGAAGCGGCCCGGCGAACGCAGTGCAAAAACAATCTGAAGCAGATTGGACTGGCGATGCACAATTACCACGATTCGCACAGTTGCTTTCCTTTTGGATCGGGCGGAACGGCCGGTCGATATTCTGCGATCAGCCAGATGCTGCCGTATTTCGATCAGGCCAATGTTTACAACGCGATTAACTTCAGTCTGCCGGTTGGCGATGCGACCAACGATCTGGCCCGGTTGACCGAGATTCCGATGCTCCGCTGCCCCTCCGATACCTACAACCCGCAGCCGCAGGCGGGAGGGGCGATCAATTACATGGGGAACAAAGGAAGCGATATTTTCTGGGGAAGTTCGACGCAGAACGGGATCTTCATGAACGGCGCCTCGATTCGAATCGCCGATATCACCGACGGCGCCAGCAACACGGCGGCGTTCGCCGAGCGCGTGCTCACCGACGGGAACAACGGGGTCGTCAATGCGTTTGCCGACGTTTTTCTGGGGACCGGAGATCCGACCACGCCCGATGAAGCGGTCACGATGTGCTACGCCACCGATATCACAAATCTCGCCAACCAGTTCCCGATTTTCATGGGATCGCCCTGGATCAACGGCCAGCATACGTATCAGCACGTCGACGTGCCGAATCGCCGGGCGTGCGGGTTTTATCCGACGAAGGCCACGATGCCGCCGAGCAGCCGGCACGAAGGGGGCGTGCATCTCCTGATGTGCGACGGCGCGGTCAAGTTCATCACCGAGAACATCGACCGCAACTTGTGGCGCGGCATCGGCACGCGAAACGGAACCGAAGTGCTCGGTGAGTTTTGATGGCCGTGCCGTTACCGCTGGTTGAATGGTATTGTCCGAGTTTCCAACTGGTTCTGTTTTCCGGAGTTGACCGAATGCATCCGCACGTCGGGTTACGAATACAAATGGTTTGCGCGACGGCGGCGACGATAACGCTGCTCATCGGCGGATGCGGCGGTTACTCCGCCGAGGCGCATCGCGTCGATCCCGAACTGGCTCGCAAGACTCTCGAAGAGGTTCTGACGAGCTGGCAGGAGGGAGCGACGCCCGAGTCGTGGCAGCAGAAAACGCCGCAGGTGGTCGTTCAGGACATGGAATGGAAATCGGGAAAGACGTTGAAGTCGTTCGAGATTCTCGACGGCGGACAGGCGATCGACGCCAATCTCAACTGTCAGGTCAAACTGACGTTAACCGACGGCGAAACCGGCGAACGCCAACGCACCGTCACGTACTATGTGGGGACGAGTCCCGTGCTGACTGTGTTTCGGGCGCCCGGCCCCTGATCGAATGCCTGCATTTTTAGGCCGATTTTTTAAATTCGCATCACCGAAAGGAAAATCACATGAAGTACAATACGGCGATTTTTTCGGCCGCGCTGGCGGTCTTGTTGTCGAGTCCGATGTTCGCCGACGAGCCGGCGAAGACGTCCGCCGCCGCGGAAGCCGATGAACTGACAAAAGAAGCGCAGGAAACGGTGAAGGAACTCGAAGCGTCGTATTCCGAAGGCTCCGAACCGATCGCCATGCTCAAGCACATTCTCAAAGGAAGCCGGCTTGGTCCGGGGGAAGGCTGGTTCGGTCTCGCCGTCTCGCAAACCCGCTTCGGTTGGGAACACGTCGCGAAATCATATGATACCGACGGCGACGGCAAAGTGAGCGCGAGCGAATTTACCGGTTCGAAAGGCGACTTTGCCCGTCTCGATCGCGACGGCGACGGTTCGTTGAACGAAACCGATTTCGATTGGAGCGAACACTCGCTGTCGAGATCTCCCGGGCAGATGCTGTTCATGCAGGCTGACCGCGACGGTAACGGGAAACTGACGTCGGAAGAGTTCGCGGGATTATTCAAGTCGCTCGACCGCGACGAACACGGATTCGTCTCGCTGGACGAATTGAAAGACGCCCTGCAACCGCCGCCCGCCGGCGCGCAAGCGAAGCGGAACGATCTTCCCAGCCGCAGCACGCTCATCATGGGACTCAAGCGGCAGGAAATCGGTTCGCTGCAACCGGGACCGTCGCTCGACGACGACGCTCCCGATTTCACGCTCACGAGCCTCGACGGAAACGACGTCACGCTGTCGGAAGAAGTCGGCGACAAACCGATCGTTCTCGTGTTCGGCAACTTTACGTGCGGTCCGTTCCGCAGCCAGTCGGGGAACATCGAGAAGTTATACGAGCGGTATCAGGACCGCGCGAAATTCTTTCTCGTTTATGTGCGCGAAGCGCATCCCAGCGACGGCTGGTGGATGACCAGCAATCAACGCGTCGGCATCGAATTGCCGCAGCCCCGAAATAATAACGAACGCCGCGACGTGGCGGCGATGTGTCAGGAGCATCTCGATCTAAAGATCCCGTTTCTGGTGGACACCGTCGACGACAAAGTCGGGGCGACATACAGCGGGATGCCCAACCGGCTCTATGTGATCGACCGCGACGGCAAGATCGCCTTCAAGAACGGCCGCGGCCCATTTGGCTTTCACCCGCGGCAACTCGAACAGGCATTGGTGCTGCTGTTGAATGCGACGGCGGCGAAGTAACGGAGGCGATCGCCAAAAGCGCTCCGCTGCGCAAAGCCTCCGCGTCGCGGCTAAACTCTGGCTCTTGACTTGACTCACCCAAACAGATCGACCAGCGGGCGGCCGCCGTCGAGGATGTGGACGGGACGGCCTTGGGCATCGGGGAGGAACAGATTCTGGTCGATCCCCAAGGCGTAGAAGATCGTCGCGGCGAGATCTTCCGGGCTGACCGGTTTTTCGGCGGGCCAGGCGGCGTCTTTGTCGGAGCGTCCGTACGCGATGCCGCCGCGAATGCCGGCACCGGCGAGAATCGCCGGGAAGACATAGCTCCAATGCCCTCGTCCCCACGAACCGGTGGCGGTGGGCGTTCGTCCCATTTCACCGACGGCAACGACAAGCGTTTCGTCGAGCAGACCGCTTTGTTCGAGATCTTCCAACAGCGCGGTAAAGGCTTGATCGAAACCGGGAACGAGAAACTTTTCGAGATGCGTGCTCGAATTGTGCGAATCCCAGCCGTCGATTCCCGCCGTCGAATCCCACGCCACGGTGACGAAGCGAGAGCCCGCTTCGATAATGCGGCGTCCCATCAGACACGACTGGCCGAAGAGATGGTAACCGTATTTTTCGCGGAGGGCAGCGGGTTCCTGCCGGATATCGAGTGCGGTGCGAATCGACTCCGACGTCGCCAGTTCGAGGGCCTGCAGGCGAATCTTGTCGTACGAGCTGTACCGTTGCGAGCGGTCGAGTTCGCCGCGCTCGGCGTCGAACTGGTCGAGCAGACTGCGCCGGTGATCGAGCCGATCGAGCGTGATTTCGCTGGTCGGCACCAGTCCCTTGATGCGGAAGTCGAGTTCTTTCTCGGTGCAATTGCGGAGGTACAGGTTTTCTTTCGGGTTCTCCGGACGAATGTCGGTGGCGAGGGCATTGTACGCCGAGCCGAGCCAGCCCCCGTATTGGCCGGTGCGATCGTACTTCGGCACCTGCAAGTGACCGAGACGGTTCGGGAGATAAACGTAATCGGGAAATGTTCGCTGACGGGATTCGTCGTGCACCGAGAGATATTCGATGACGGAGCCCATCGACGGCCAGTCGGTTTCGCGGGCGTTGACGTCGGAACCGTTTTCGGCAGCCCGCGTCCACTTGTGGCCGGTCATCATGTAATGGCAGGCGTTGTGATCGTTGTGCGGATGCGTCATCGAGCGGATGACGCAAAACTTATCGGAGATTTGTGCACTGCGCGGCAGGTGTTCGGTAAACAACAAATCGGGAGTCCGCGTCGAGATCGCCTTAAACGGTCCCCGCAACTTCGGCGGCGCATCGGGCTTCGGGTCGAACGTCTCCAACTGACTGGGACCGCCGAAGAGATACAGGAACATCACCCGCTTGGCTCGGGCGTTCTGAAAGTTCACACCGGCTTGTTCGGCGGCGAGAAGCTTCGGCAGGCTTAAGCCGAGCAATCCGGCTCCCCCCGCCTGAATCGCGGCTCGACGGGTCACTCCATTACAGACCCGTTGTTGATTTCCCAGAATTGTCAGCATGGATGTTCCCCTCGTGAAAACACGATCTGAACCACAAATCAATAACGTCCCATATGATAAATCGTCTCGGCGCGTTTGGCAAGTTGAATCTGTCTGATAATCGGACCCATTATGAGTCGGGCTGGTATCGGGTGCCTGAATCCGGTAAAAATTGCCGCCATGACAACCCTTATCACTCATCCGACCGGACGTTACAAATTTTTGCCGGGCATCGACCCCTATTCCTGCGGCGTGATCGCCGAGCCGGGTTACGAGATCGTGCACGTTTCGCTCAAGGAGTATCGCCCCTGGCGGGAAGGCTTCGCGTTCGTCGATTCCTTCTTAAAGGAACAGGGACGCGAACGCACCGACCTGTGCGCAATGCAGTTGCGCTCGGCCAAACCGTTCACGATGAACGGCTTCATCGCCTACAACAAAAAATATTGCGAAGTGCTCCGGAAATGGGGCGTTTATGCGGGTGAACTCAATCCGATCGCCCGGACGAATGTCTGCCCCATCGGACTCGATGCCGACGAACCGGTACTGCACGCCTTTTCGTTCGTGCGGCCCAATGCCGAGATCGGTCGAAAAACCTTCATCGTCGCCGGTGCGGGTGAACTGAAACGCCGCGATCTCGTGAGCGAGGGGATCATCCGTCTCGGCGAAACGACCGACGAGGCGATGGCCGAGAAGGCCGCATACGTCTGCGGCATCATGGAAAAACGCCTGTTCGAACTCGAAGCCGCGTGGAGCGACGTGACCACGGTCGAGGTCTACACGGTGCATCCGCTTCATCATCTCATCGAATCGCTGTTGTTGCCGAATATTCCGGCGAGTCAGCACCGCGGCATCCTCTGGCATTACACCCGCCCGCCGGTTGAAGACATCGAATACGAAATGGACCTCCGCGGCGTGGCGACCGAGCGGGTGGTGTGAGAGAGAATGATGAATGATGAATGATGAACCCTCTCCCCGTCTTTCGTCAGAAAGACACAGGGGGAGAGGGTGGCCGCAAAGCGGCCGGGTGAGGGCTTCTTGAACGATGAACGGTGGAAATCGACCTCGCGTCAGACCGGGAAATCGTGATAATCTGCTGCGGCTCACGCTAAGACTTGCTCGTTCGATCACCACGGTAAACGCAATGACGACCGCCGAATACAAAGTGCATTTGGATATCTTCACCGGTCCGTTGGATCTGTTGTTGTATCTGGTGCGCCGCAACGAACTGGACGTCGCCGATCTGCCGATTGCGCCCATTGCGGAGCAATTCGTCGAATACATCGAAGTCCTCGAATTCATCGATCTCGATCTCATCGGCGATTTTCTGGTGATGGCGAGCACGCTGGTCGAAATCAAAAGCCGGCAAGTCTTGCCGCAAGCGGCTGAAGAATCCGCAGAACAGATCATTGAGGATCCGCGCAGCGATCTCATCCGTCAACTGCTCGAATACAAGAAATACAAAGACGCCGCGCTGGCGCTCGAAGAGCAAGCGGCGGCGTGGCAGGAGCGGTATCCGCGGCTGAGCGACGACCGCCCCGTCGCCGGCGAAGAGCAATCTCAGGACTTGATTAAAGAGGTCGAACTGTGGGATCTGGTGAGTGCCCTGGCACGAGTGGTCCGCCGCAAGGTCATCGAACAGGAAGCGAAGATCCAGTACGACGACACGCCGATCTCGGTGTATGTCGAACGCTTGAAAGAACGGGTCCGCGTCGAGGAGAAAGTCGCCTTCAGTTCCTGTTTCGAAGAGACGACGCAGCGCAGCAAGATCGTCGGCATCTTCCTGGCGATTCTGGAGATCCTCCGGCATCACCATTACCGCGCCGACCAGCCCGAAGAATTCGGTGAAATCTGGATTATGCCGCCGCTGGAGGCAGATTCGGCAGCAGGGGATTCTCCGCTATCGGAGTCCAGGGACGAGTCCGTAGAGGGGGAGAGGGGGAGAGGGGGGGAGTGGGAGAGGAAGGCGTGATCCACTCACGCTCACTCTTCACCCCTCCCCCCTCTCACTCGACAACTACAGGGCAATCAGGCCCGCGCCGAGGATGCACAGCCAGACCCAGCCGAGGGCGTGCCAGAAGAATGTGCACACGATTGGGCCCCAATAATATTCGTGATCGTAACGGTTCTCCCCGGCTTGCACGGTAACGTACACCAGCACCAGCACCGCGAACATCACGTGAGCCCAGTGCAGTGCGGCGAATGCGAGAATGAACGGCTCCGAACCGACCGCCGCCTGGTCCGGCCGATTGCGCTGCACGAAGCCCCACAAGCCGTAACCCTGGATGCCCAGAAATAAGGTCACCGCGATCAGCGCCTGCCCTAAGCGACGGCGAAACTTCTGTTGACGTTCGCGTTTGACGTCGTTGAGCGAATATTGCAACAGCACACTCGTGGCGAACAGCAGCGCCGTGCTGATCCAGAAGGGAATCGGCAACTTCGGACCGGCATCGATAAATTCCCGCCCGAGAACTCGCGTCGCCAGCAGGCCGATGCCCGCCGCGATCCCAAAGACCGTCGCCGCCAGGGGAATGATCCGCAACAGGACGCGGCTGGTTAAAGGGCGTGACATGGCAGAGTCGAGGGTCCAGGGTCCAGAGCCAGAAAAAGACAACGGCATTCACGTTTAGCCGCGACGCGCAGGCTTGGCGCAGCGGAGCGCTTCGCAAATTAGTTTCGACGTTCCGACGCCATTTCACGCAACCGTTGCACGAACGCGAACAAATCCTCGGGCCATTCGGCTTCGAAGGCGAGTTCTTCGCCGGTGACCGGGTGCGCGAATTCCAGCTTCGCGGCGTGCAACGCCACGCGCGGGGCGGTGCTGTGATCGGGAATCGGCGGCGAGCCGTACGGATACCGATAAATGCGATCGCCGCAGATCGGGTGGCCGAGTTCCGAGAGATGAATGCGAATCTGATGCGTCCGCCCGGTTTCGAGCTGGCATTCGACGATCGAATACTCGCCGATGGTTTCAATGGGCCGGACATGCGTGATGGAATGTTGTCCCACGTCGGGGAGCGTCGTGCTGCCGCGACGGCCGTCGCCGCGATCGAGCACGAGATTGGTTTCAATCGTTTGTTCTTCGATCTCTCCCCAGATGACAGCACGGTACACCCGCGTGAGATCGTGCTTGCGGAACATATCGACGAGTTTCGTTTCCGCCGCGGGCGTGCGGGCGAAGACCATCACGCCGGTGGTTTCGCGATCGAGCCGGTGTACCGGGCGAATCGCGAAGAGTTTCGATTGCGGCGAGGATTTTTGCATCGCTTTTCTCCCCGCGTTCGCATTCCGCGAATTCGCCGATTTTTCCGTCGACCGGGAATGGGCATAATAGCGTTCGATGGCGACCGGCAAGGCTTCGTCGAGCGTCGGCTGCAACTGCTTGCGACGGGCCGGCCAGTGGCGTTCTTCGCGGTGACGGCACGACGTCATTCCCGCCGGTTTTTCGACGATCACAATGTGCTTGTCGATGTAGCGGATGACAATGTCGTTCGGCTGGGGAACCGGCACCTGCGGATGCGGCAAGACTTTCACGACGTCGCCGGTTTTGAGTCGCCGACCGGCATCGAGCGAAATATTGCCGTGAATCTGCACGCGGTGAGTCAGGATCAGTTTTTTCAGCACCGACCACGACTGATCGGGCAACCAGACGCGCAGCGCCGAGAGGAGCGTCAACTTGTTCTGTTCGTCGGCGACGTGAAACACCTGGCCGTCGAGATGTTTGCGCGCGGGTTTCTTGTTCGTTTTGTGATTTGAGGCATCGTGCGACATGTTTTGATTATCGAGTAAGACGAGGCACACGGCAAGAGCGCGCAAATGGAGCGGCGGGGTTTATCCCCGCCGTGCTTATTCGCCGGTCGAGTTTGACAAGCGGCGAGTGCAGCGGTGTAATAACAGGTGACCGGGGATACAGCTGCCGGTCGTGGTGTGCGCGGCCCGGCGAATTCGCCGGTGCCCGGACCGGTTGAGCGATAGGAAGAAACGGCCTATCACTCACCAAATCGGCGGTATTTTATCGAACATGCCTTCTTGATGTGAGTTGCAAAAGAAATCGCGTGCGCGTTAGGCCGTAAATGTGCGGTCTACAGGTGATAGACGGAAACGATCTATAAACAAAGTTCGCTGTCCCATGGATCCCAATATGCGCATTGTTGAAAAACGTGTCCACCTTCGCCCAGCCAGGCCGGAGGACAAACGGGCGATCTTCCAAGCCCTTGCAAGGTCCGACCTGACCGACACGTTGCTCGGCCATCCGTCTCAAAGCTACACGCCGCTTTTTACACTTGAGGCCTTCTGTGCTGACTATGAGCCCCATTACTTCGATGGATCTGATCCAGAGCGAGGGCGTTGCTTCATCATCGAAGTCAACGGTCAGGTCGTGGGTCAAGTCAACTACAACGACATCGACAGGGCATCGAACATAACAGAGTTGGACATCTGGATGTTCGGTGAGAGGTTTTGTGGCCACGGCTATGGGTCAGAGGCGTTGGGTCTCCTGTGCGAGCACCTTCGCAAGAATCTGAACATCCGGGGGTTCTACGTCAAGCCTTCTGTCGCCAATCCTAGAGCGATTCGTAGCTACGAGAAGGCCGGTTTCCAGAGAACCCGTTTGTCAGACGATGAGGCCGTGCGCAGATTCGGGCCGAAGGAAGCGATAGATACGATTTTCATGACGAAGGATCTCGAACATGTCGTTCCACCCGACCGCTCGTCTTCGCCTCGCGGCAAGTGAACGCAGTCATTAACCGCCTGTATCAAAGCGAGCTGCTGTGATACAATTCTGACCAGCGGGACAGAATAATGGGAGGTGAAGAAACATGTCGGTCCAAGCGGAAAAACGGGTCTTTACCGTCGATGAATACCATCGTATATGGGAGGCCGGGATCCTGTCGGAAACCGATCGCGTCGAACTCGTCGAAGGCGAAATTCTGAAAAGGAGTCCCATTGGAAAATTTCATGCTGCCTGCGTCAAACGTCTGAATACGGTTCTCAATCGTAAAGCGGGCGAGTACGCGATCGTCAGTGTTCAAGACCCTATTCGGCTTGATGACTACTCGGAACCCCAGCCTGACATCGCTCTGCTCAAGCCTCGCGATGATTTCTATGCGCACGAATTACCTGGCGTTGAAGACATCCTGTTGATCATTGAGGTTGCTGATACGTCAGTTGAATATGACAAGAGTGTCAAGCTGCCGCTGTATGCGAAGGCCGGCATCGTTGAAGCCTGGCTGGCGAATATTCGAGGGGATTTAATCGAAGTTTTCTCGCAGCCGGTTGACGGCATTTATCAGAAGGTTCGGATGATCAATCGCGGCGAGGTCGTATCGCCGATGGCCTTGCCGCGTGTCGTTCTCGCAGTTGACGAGATACTTGGCTGAGGGGCACTTTGCATCGGAAGATCTGGCTGAACTCGTTGACTCCATATTTCAGAGCACTCACCAATCAGAGAGTAAACCGGTTCGGCGGAGCCAAGTGTCGGCCCGTTTCCACCGGATAAAATGGGCGAAAGGAGACAACAATGATCGAACTGACCCCACAGCAAAGACAAGAGCTACTGGCACCCGAACCGATCGCCATCGATCCGGAAACGAACGCGAAATACGTCTTGGTTCGCCAGGACGTCTACCGGCGATTAAAAGCGCTGATCGCGACGGACGAATACGACGCCGACGAAGGGGCGGCGTACATCAATGAGATCATGGCCGAGGACGATGCCAAAGATCCTTATTTGGAAAGTTACCAGCAATATGGGGACGGCGTATGAAGCGGGGTGATGTCGTTCTCGTGCCTTTCCCTTTCCAGGACAAACTGGGAGAGAAGATTCGGCCGGCGGTCGTGGTGCAATCCGACGCGGATACGGCGCGTCTTATCAACACCGTGGTGGTGATGATAACGGGAAATTTGGACGACGCTGGTCAGGCGACGACCCTTGTGGTCGATCCCTCGACGCCGGCAGGCGCAGGATCGGGTTTGGCCGGTGCTTCTTTAATCAAGACCTACAACCTGGCCACAGTACGGCAGAAACGCATCATTGCTACGTTAGGGCATCTGTCGGATGTCCTGAAAGACAAACTCGACGCCTGTTTGAAAGCGGCCCTGGATTTGTCTTGACCGCGGAACGTCGTTATATCCCACATCCATCGAAATAGTCACTCAATCATACTCTGGCTGTGAACCCGCTCATCTCCCGCCTATAATGAGCCAAGATGCGTTCGCTCCCATTTTGCCCCCGAAATCGAATCCTATGCCGCTTGCTACGCTTCCTATCATCGACGCCCCCGCACCGCCGAGGCGGAGCTGGCTCAGCGAATTGGCGAATGCGCCGCAGCCCGCCGATAAATTGCATTTGCCGATGACGCGCGACGAGATGCTCAGCCGCGGGTGGGACGAGGTCGACGTCGTGTTTGTCACCGGCGATGCGTATATCGATCACCCGAGTTTTGCGATGTCGCTGCTGGGGCGAGTTCTCGAAGCGGCGGGGTATCGCGTCGGCATCGTCAGCCAGCCGAATTGGAAGTCGTGCGACGACTGGCGGCGCTTCGGCAAGCCGCGATTGTTCTTCGCCATCAGCGCGGGGAACATGGATTCGATGATCAACCACTACACCGCCAACAAAAAGATGCGCAACAACGATGCGTATTCGCCCGGCGGTCGCATCGGTCTGCGGCCCGATCGCGCGACGCTGGCGTACTGTCAGCGGGCGCGTGAAGCGTACAAGGGAGTCCCCGTCATCGCCGGCGGCGTCGAGGCGTCGTTACGCCGGCTGGCTCATTATGATTACTGGAGCGACACCGTCCGCCGTTCGATTCTGCTCGACTGCAAGGCCGACTTGCTCGCGTTCGGCATGGGAGAAGATGCGATCATCGAAATCGCCCGGCGGCTTGATCGCGGAGAATCGCCGCGTGACCTGCGCGACATGCGCGGTGTGGCCTATTGCATGGGGGCGTCCGAAACTCCGCCGGACGATGCCCTTGTGATTCCCAATTTCGAAGAAGTCCGCGACGACAAACGCCAATTTGCGATCGCGACGAAAAAATTTCACGACGAGACCAATCCGTTCAATGCGAAACGACTGGTGCAATGGCACGACCGTCAGGCGGTGGTGGTCAATCCGCCGCGGTATCCGCTCACGCAGAGCGAGATGGATCTGTTGTACGACCTGCCGTACACCCGCCGGCCGCATCCGTCGTACAGCGAGCCGATTCCGGCGCATCAGATGATCAAGGATTCGGTGACGATTATGCGCGGCTGCTTCGGCGGCTGCACGTTCTGTTCGATCACCAATCATCAGGGACGGATCATTCAATCGCGGAGCAAAAGTTCGATACTGCACGAAATTCAAACGATGACCGCCGACCCGCAGTTCAAGGGAGTCGTCAGCGACATCGGCGGGCCGACGGCGAACATGTACGAAATGCGGTGCACGAAGCCCGAGGTGGAAGCGGTTTGCCGACGGCAGTCGTGCGTGCATCCGACGATCTGCAAACTGCTGGGGACGGAACACGGCCCGCTGATCGAACTGATGAAAGACGCCCGCGAAGTCCCCGGCGTGAAAAAAGTGCTCGTCGCCAGCGGCATCCGCATGGACTTAGCCCGGCGCTCTCCCGAATATCTCAAGGAACTGGCGAATCATCACATCGGCGGACATCTCAAGATCGCCCCGGAGCATACCGACAAAAATGTGCTGAACCTCATGCGCAAGCCGGCTCAGGACGACTTCGAGGTGTTCGCCGAGATGTTCAATCGCGAATCGAAAGAAGCGGGGAAGAAGCAATATCTGATTCCGTACTTCATCGCCAGTCATCCCGGTAGCGATCTGCACGCGATGATCGATTTGGCGCTGTTCCTCAAGCGCAACGGTTACAAGCCCGATCAGGTGCAGGATTTCATCCCCGCGCCGATGGACGTCGCCTCGGCGATGTATCACACCGAACTCGATCCGTTTACGATGAAACCGGTCTTCATCGCGAAGCATCTGCGCGACCGCAAATTGCAGCGGGCTTTGTTGCAGTTCTTCAAACCCGAGAATTATTTCGAAGTCCGCAAGGCCCTCGAACAAGCGGGGCGGCAGGATTTGATCGGCCAGGGCTGTGATGCGCTCATTCCGGCGCGCCCGCCGCGCGAAGCGCTCGAACGCCGACGGCAGAATGCGAATCAATCGCTCGACGATTCCGACGACGGTGACAGCGACGGCGGCAGCCCAAGCTCATCGAATTCACCCGCGCGTGGTCGGAGAAATCAGAACGAGAAATCGTCGCGGTTTGCGCCGGGGAAGAGTTACCGCCCGCGGAAAAAATAAACGGCGGATGGCAAGTCTGGGTGGCACGCTCTGAGGCTTTGCCGAAGGGCGTGGTCTTCTTGAAAACCGCCACGCCCTTCGAAGACTCAGGGACGTGCCACCCGAGTTTGCCGACTCAGTCCCGATGTCGTCGCGAAAACTTCTCGCGCAGCATCGTCAACAGAAACGTCAACTCGGTCTTCGCGGGGGACATCGACACGGCGGCGAGGTAGGCGATGAGGCCGAGGGCGATGGCCAATGTCACGCGCAGAGCATCCCGCCAAAAATCTCCGGATAATGCCCCCGATAAAAGGTGCAAACTGCCCCACGTCACCAGCGCCATCAGCCCCGCTGCGGCGAGTGAGAGGCCGACGATGCTCCACGTCTGTCGTTCCCGATCGAACGGACCGATCGACTTTCTCAGGACGATCAGATTGCAGAGCAGCGTGCAATAACTCACGAGCGACGTCGAGGCCGCCAGTCCGACGACGCCGAACGGGCCGATGAGCAGTGCGTTGAAGATCAGGTTGGGGAGAAAATAGCCGAAGACGCCGATCAGAATCAGCGTCCGCGTGCGGCCCAACACCATCAGCCCCTGCGACAACGACGTGCTCGCCAGATCGGCGAAAAAGCCGAACGCATACGCTGTAAAACAGGGAGCGATAATTGCCATATCCGCGCGATCGAGCCGGCCGAGGCTGAGCGACGGCAAGATGTGCGACACCCCGGCGATGATCGCGACGGTAAACGGAAAGATGAAGAGCGCTCCGTAACGGAGCGTCAGCGAACACGACCGTTTCAGTTCGACGTAATCGCGCTGCGCCGCGTGTTCCGACAATTGCGGAAACTGCACCGTCAGCAGCGAGGCGATGATGGTCCCCGTCACGAAGTCCTTCATCAGCGCACTCCAGTAAAGCAGCGATACTTTGCCGTCGTCGAGTGCACCGGCCATCAGACGGTCGATGCTGGTATTCCCCTGCACCAGCAGTTCGAGGGCGATCATCGCGAGGATGGCGTATTTGAAACCGGAGTAATCGTCGCGTTCGCCGATGCGCAACATCGAACGCTCTCGGCGATGTTCCAACCATGCCGATGCGGAGATGCCGTATCGCGAACCGAGCCACAATAGAACTCCGCTCTGGATGATCGTGCCGAGCAAGAGGCCGGTGATCAGCAATTCGGCAGTGCGCTGTTGCGGAAACATCGCCACGAGCAGAATCGTCACCAGCGGCGGAAACAGATGCGTGCTCTGCGGGACGAAGAATTCTTTGCGCGCGTTGAGCAACGTGGTCAGGCCGACGACGATTGTCATGGGGATCAGCATCGCGGCGGCGTACCACGAGATGTGCGAGAGTTTTTCGATCGCCGTCAGTTCCCAGGGGAGCCAATCGTTCCAGGGGAGTCCGAATAACAGCGCCAGTCCGCAGGTGGCGATGACGGAACCGATGACGAGAATCTTCAAAAAATGAAATTCGAAGCGTCGGAGCGACTCGGCTCCCTGAACCTGAAACCGCGCGTACCAGGCGAGATAACCCCGCCGGGCCGCCTGGGCGACGACGGCGATGCCGAGCGAGGGAATCAACAGCGCGAGGGCATACACGTCGAAGGCGATGCTGGGGCCGTATTGCGAGCCGACGTACAGTTCTTTCCCCAGCGACAGCAGACGGCAGAACATCGCCATGCCGGCCAGATACATGCCCCCTACGGCAACGGCGCGATTGGTGGTCGAAGACATGGAGCCCGAAATTGTGTTGGAGGGGGGTGTCAGTTCAATCGAGAAATGAGTCTACTATCTTGCATTATGCAAAGTTTTTGCAAATTGGGAAATCCGGAATGGACGCCCAAGAATTCTCATACCAGAACCATAATACGTTGAATTCAGTAGAATACACAGTTTGTGGTGAATGGCGTGATTAGGGGTTCAGGTTTTTGGGCTGTTAACTTGTGACGATTGAGATGGATTTGAGCGTTCGCGGAAAAAAGTCGATGTAAGAAATAGGTGAAAGCCCATCTGCACTACCGGTTCGAGACGAATATGAAGCCGCTCATTTGCATCCTGGCGTTAGCAACTCTGTGCGTCAGCGCAGGGGGATGCAGGCTTTATTCGAGACATCGAATCTTGAGCGTCTGGGGTGACTGGAACACTTACGAGCAGCCGAGTTTCGTGGTCGACGACAAAAACCATCTTCCGTACCGCGGGCCGGAAGTCGCGTATTTCAATTGGATGTACGGCACACGCCACTACAAGCCGCTGCAGAAGAAGAAATACCGCAGCCGCGCCGATTCGTGCCCGGCCAGCGAAGCACCGCCGACTTTCCTCGGAATGCCGCTGTTTCCGAGCGGGCGCGTCAGTCCCAGGACGGACGAACCGCCGCAACCGATACGGGGGAAATCGACCGAAAAGGAGAGGGAAGCGAGTCCTGCGGTTCCCACCGCCGATAAGTTTTTGCAGCCCCATCTGCCGATTTGGCACGAGGAGCCCGACGATGAGTTCTCGTTCGACCTTTATCCGCCGAGCGATTTGAAATCGATTTCCGGTTCCGGTCCGCATTCACCGGCAACCGAATGACCGCGGTCGGATGTTTCGCTCATCTCGCCGTGAGCGCTTCGCGAAACTTGCGGGCGCGCTCTTTGGCGGGGCCGGGGGATCGCGGGCCGACGGCGTTCGGGACGGGAGCGACGCGCAGCACCGCGCACGAGGGGCCTTCCTTCTGCAACCAACTCTTGACGTCGCGCTGCCAGTCGGCGGCGCGGCCGTAAACTTGAACTTCGCCGAAACCGCCCGCCGATAACACGGCGCTCCAGTCGATGCGATCGCGGTTCTTGCGCGTCTCCGGGGACGACGGCAACGGCTGCGCGCCGGTGACTTCGTAGACGCCGTTGTCGAAAAGAATCAGCGTGTAGTTTTTCGGTGCTTGAGCCGTGATCGTGACGAGGCTGCCGAGATTCATCAGTTGCGAGCCGTCGCCCGAGCAGACGACGACGCGGCGATGCGGTTGTGCCAGCGCGAGACCGAGCCCCAGCGACGTCGCCTGTCCCATGCTCGAGGGGACGTACACCCAATCGAGCGGATGCGGAGCGAGCGTCATCCATTCGCGGGCGTTGCCCATCGAGGTGACGACGATTTCCTCCGTCCGCGCGGCGTGCAGAATCTTGACGGCTTCGGATAATGTGAGGTCGGACATAGCGAGTTTTTTCGTGTGATGTGGTAAATCAGGCGCGCCCTTCGGCGATCAGTGCCACGCCGGGAATTTGCTTTTCCTGGCAGTCGCGATAATGCGTCCAGATTTCGTCGAGTTGTTTCGGGTCGAGGATCAGGCGATAATCGAGGTTCCATGCTTTGAGTATCGGCTCGGTGAAGGTCAGGCAAGTGTCGCCCGGCAGCGTCGATTGATTGAGATAGCTGCGGTAACCGATGAACGCATACAGCGGCAGGCCGTAATCGTAGAGCACGTTGCGTAACGCGTCGCCCGATTCGAACAGGCCGGTGCACTGGATCATCACCAGCGGCGTCGCGCCTCCCAGATACAATCCCGCGGCGACGCCCCACGCTTCCCCTTCGCGGCAGACGGGGACGAGCGATAACTCTTTCGACAGAGCGAGTGCCGGTTCCCAGAGACCAAGCGTGCTGTCGGGGACCATCACGACGTGCGTGATGCCCAGCGAGACGAGAAAGTGCGAAATCTCTTCACCGGTAAACATGTTCTGTGATTTCTTTTCTCAGAGGCTATCCGGAAAGTTGGCTCGGACACAATTCGTGGTATCGAGGCGGTGCAATAGGTACAACAGTTCGTAGGACTGCCAACATTTCCGGATAGATTCTCAGCGCGCCCGCTTGGGTTTGGAGGGACGGAATTCGGTGACCCAGACGAACGGCGTGCTGGCTTCGTCGATGAGTATCAATCGGGTCAGCCGCGACGGCGTTGTGACCGCTTTGAGCAGCAGGCTCCAGGTCGTCTGTTTATTGGGATACGAGACCTCGATTTTTTCGAGATCGATTTTCGCCCGGCCGATGGCGTAGTAGTCGACGAGAATGGGGACTTCGGTTCGTTCCTCGATCGCCTCGAACACTTCCAATAACGGCACCTCCACCAATTCGACCGGCACCGGCTTGAACATGTGCGGGGCGAGATCGAATTCCTTTCCCGGCGGCGGCCAGCCGATCGGCCAGTATTCGTCTCCCTCTTGAAGCGGCGAGATCGCCAATTCGAGAGTCCCCGTCGGAGTCCGTAGCGGCTGCATACCGAGGCCGTGTTCGCGGAGCAGGAAGGCCAATGTGGTTCCGCGCGTCAATCCATTGACGGCATGACGAACGGTAAGCGGTTCACGCGATGCTTTCACGGCGTCCTTTGCCGCCGTCGTCCAGCGGAGCGGAAGTTCTTCGGGAAATTCCATCGCGGCGAGAATCTCGTCGATCGACCGGCCTTCGGCATCGGCGACGTCGAACGGTTCGGCAAGGATCGTGAAGGCGGCCTCGAACTGCTTTTCGTTCAGTCCCCACAGCGGTTTCCCTTTCGGCGAACCCTGCGCGCCGAAGGTTTCGAGGTCGCGAAGCCATTCGCCCAGTTGAGCCGCTTGATTGAGTCCGAACGAGCGGTCGGAGAAGGTGATCGTGCCGTCCCGTTCCAACTCACCGATAACGGTGACGATGCGGAGCGTGCCTTGCTGTTGTTCGCGGATATCGAGCACGTCGTCGACGGTCCCGCGGCGGATGCGGAGATCGTACCCGAGCTTTTCGAATATTTTTCCCCAGTCGACGGTAACGGTCCCCGCGCCGTTCGGCCCGGTCAGCAGTTCGACGCGGACGATCGTGTTCGATTTTTTCTGAACGCCGTCCGAAGCGGGCGCCGTGCCCCGCCGATTGCTCGTTTGAGCGAATATGTTCGATTGCGTTTCCGTCGCTGCTATAGTCCCGATGAATGCGAAGGCTGCGACGAAATATAACGAACGTCCACGGATCGAAGGGGGCTTCATGGAAATTTCTCGGCGGATGTCGTGTCGGATTCGAGACGTCGAACGGAAAGTGACCGATCACCGTTATGCATGTTAGGGCATATCCCCCGCCGGGGAAATAGGAGTTGGCGATTTCCCTGCGGGCAGTTTGTCCGGCCGTGATCTCGCAATCAAGGGACGGTGTACTCCGTAATTCTCCCCGCTTTTTGCTGTAATCGACGCCCGCGCCAGAGAATCAACACAATTCCGGGCAACGCGCACAACATCCCCAAGAGCGTATCAGCAGCAAATTTGATTGGTTGAAAGTAGATGGTGAATGGTCCCCAGCCATCGCCGACGACATCGCCTTGGTCGAGCCCGTACACAAGTGGCCAACCACGATGGAGATCGCCATGGATGTCATGAAGAAAACCGGGCGACGAGTGCCACCAAAACGGAATGAGCACAATGATCTGCAATAATGCAGCGGCACCCCAGGCTTCTTTTGGCCCACGGAACGTAGTTCGCCATCCCGTGGACGTCGATGCGATATCGGGGTTGGGATTTGTCGGCACTTCAGAGTCTTGCATCTGATCCACCTCAATCAAAGCCCCGAGAAAGGCACCCTCACCCCGCCCTCTCCCAAACGTCTTTCTTGCGAAAGACTGGGAGAGGGAGAAAGACTTCAATGCGCCGGGGGCGGGCTGGTCTGGAAGGCTCGGGCGCGGAACAGGAAATCGATAATGTTCCCTTCGTGCGGCTGCATCCAGTTGAGAGCGATCGTTTTCACGACGCCGATGTTCAGCCGGTCGATGTTGGTCGCGTCGAGCAACTGCTGCGACAGGTCGGGCTTCTCGGTAATCGCCGAGCAGACGAGCGTCGTGCCGATCGAACCGAGCATCTTGTTCTCGGGACAATCGACGACCGTGACGAACGGGAACATGTACTCGGTGTTCGCCAGCGGATGATCAGGACTGGTGCAATGCAGCACCGTCGGCCGCAGATAATCGCAGCGTTCGTGCTCGACCAATCGCGAACCGTCGCGGTACTTGGCCGTCACTTCGGTGACGCCCGGAATCTGCAGCTTCTCTTCGATCTGGTCGTTGATCGCCTTAGCGACGCCGGGAACCGTAAAGGCAGCGAGCGGCGCTTTCGGATCGTTCATCGGCAGCGGAGCCACCGGACCGAGTTTTTTGGCGATGGCATCGGCGATCTCGGCGCCATGCCGCGAAACCCAGATCCCGGAACAACTGATGCAGCTTCTTCCGCTGTTGATCAGCACGCTGTCGGCCATCAGGTCGATGTGCTTTTCCCACTCGTCGACTTTGTCGTCGCCGAGAATGATCTTGCTGAAACCGGGGCCGTGAACCTGCACGCGCGGGTTGCCGTGATAGCGTTCGACCGTCGGCAAGCCGCCGAAGATCATCGCCCGCTCGCAATCGGCAAGCACCGCGGCGCCGACTTCCGGTCCGCCGGGATAAATCGAGATGGCTTCGCGCGGCACACCGGCCTGGGCGAACGCTTCGTACATGCGGTAGGGAGTCCACGGTTCTTGCGGACCGGGTTTGAGGACGAGACCGATTTGCAATGGAATCACCGGCATCCATAGGGTATGCACACCGGGGGAGTTCGACGGCAACACCATGCCGAGCACCGGGGCGTTGGCCTGATAGCTCACCGTGACGCCGCGGTCTTCCACGCCGTAACCTTTGGTGAAGATGTCGAGCGGCAGGCCGCGGGTCAGCGCGTCGAGAATCTCGCGCATGTGGTTCAGCACGAACGAGTTTTTCTTCATGTTGCTGGCGCACATGTGCTCGGGAAGCCCCGTCGTCGCCGACTGCATGTTGCAGAATTCTTCGGGCGACTGCGTGCCGTTGCCGAGCGGCAAGGTGCCGTTGAGATAATGATCGGCGGCTTTCTTGCACATTTCGATGAGGTCGTCGACGGGAATTTGCCGCAGGACTTCGCGGGCCCGTTTGGCCTTTTTCATATCCATTTTGACGAGGCCGCCGTTGGCCTGATGCACGGTGGCCAGCGTCTCACCCGTCTCGAAGTGGACGACCTGATCTTTTTCGAGACTCTCGTAGGGCTTGCCCCAACGGATGACGGGAATTTCCATTGTTTGTCCTTTGTCCTTTGTCAGTTGTCAGTTGCCCGTTGATAGTGGTCAGTGGTGGGACGTCGGAAGTTGGTTATTGGTTGTTGGCTTGGGGCCGATGGAGTTTAAGTAGGCGTTGAGGCGCGGGGCGAGTTCGTCGAGAACTGACTTCAGTTCTGCAATTTGCTCCTCCGTGAGAAGGTTGCGGCGAAAGGCCCTTCGCAACCAGTGCTTGGTTTCATTCAATGATCCTCGCGCAATTCGCACGAACCGACGATTGTCCTGATAACTGCCGCGTCCTACTCCTTCGGCAATATTCGCGCCGATGCTATCGGCAGCGCGAACGAGTTGCCTCCCCACAGTCGATTTTGCCAGCCAATCCCATTGATTCACAATCTTCCAAATAGTGTCGGCCAAATTCTCGGCGAGACGATACACATGCAGGTCTTCAAATTGCGTCCGAGCCATGCCCCCCCGCAACTGTCTTTCGACGGACAACTGACAACGGACAACGGACCAAACTCAATACACCCCCACTGTCGTTGACTTCGCGATTTCGTGAAAGGGCCGCACGCCGCTGATGCCGTCCCAGGGGTATTTTTCGTGCGGCTTTTCGCGTTCCCCTTCGTCCCGTTCGAGGAAGCCGGGAATGAACAGTTCTTTCGTCAGCGTATACAACTTCACGCGGCCGGTCTGGCCGTAATCGACGACTTTATTCGTGTCTTTGAAATCGGCGACTTCGATCGTGGCCCGCGGCTGCGGTGCGAAATACGTGATCTTGTAATTGTCGGCGGGATCGAACGGCTTGCCGCAGGCCAGGCCCATCAGCGTGTTGCCGTAGGTCGGCGTGATGTAGACGTTCGGCCCGAGCAGTTCTTCGCGAGCGAAGCGATACCACTGCTGCGTGAACTCGGTGCCGCCGCAGAAAATGCCTTTGATGCCCGCTTCTTCGATGCTCGAACCGTCGTCCATCAGCCGCATGGCGAGGGCTTCGAGGAGTTTCGGCGTCGTGAACATCGCCTGGATATTGTGCCCGGCGGACAGAATGGTGAGCGCCTGATCGATGACGTGATCGCGGTATGCCTCCATTCCTTTGATGTCCCCCTTTTTCAGGAGCTTGACGACCCAGCGCGGGTCGAGATCGACGCAGAACGCGATTCCGCCGCGATATTGCGCGAGGTGTTCGACCGCCAGGCGCAACCGGCGAGGACCGGAGGGCCCGAGCATCAACCAGTCGGTCCCCTTGGGGAACGATTCATCCGGCAGCGTCTCGCTGAAGATTTCGTAGTCGATCCAATGATCTTCGGCGACGAGCCGCGATTTGGGGATGCCGGTCGTGCCGCCGGTTTCGAAGACGTACAGCGGCTTGCCTTCAAGACCTTTGGGGAGCCAGCGACGGACGGGGCCGCCGCGGAGCCAGTCGTCTTCGAACAGCGGGAATTTTTTCAGATCGTCGAAGCATTTGACCTCTTTCAGCGGGTCGAATTTCAGCGTTTGGGCTTTTTCGAGCCAGAAGGGAGATCCGGTCGAAGGATGAAAATGCCAGGCCACGGTTTCTTGCGTGTGGGCGTCGAGTTTTTCTTTCGCTGCTGTGCACAGCGCATCAATGCTGGTCGTCACGGTGTTCATTCTCCACGTCGTCGGTTACGGTTCGAGTCTGTTCCTCTCAGCAAGGAAACCGCAGAATCGTCGCACTCGGTTGAAACTCCAATTTAAGCGATCCCGCGCATATTCTGCCAGTCCGACACACATTCGGACGACGAGAATCCATAAATCGTCAAGCATTCGTCGTGATGGCGCAAGATATCAGGCGTGAATTCCATCGGGGGCAGCAGGCAGGTCTCATTTCTGCGGAACAATTCTGACAATATCATAGAAGACGGAAACGCTTTTGCAAAGCAGTGGCCTGTCTAAAAACGAAGCGCTCCGCGGCGCAAAGCCTCTGCGTCGCGGCTAACCTTTCGATCGGCATTGGCTTAATTCTGGCTCTGGACTCTGGACCCTCGACCCTGGACTCTCATCACCAGTGCATCACAAACCCGCCGTCGACGTTGATCGTCTGGCCGGTGATTTGCGCACAGCGGTCGGAAGAGAGAAACACGATCATGTGAGCGATATCCTCCGGCTGCTGCCAGCTTCCGAGTGGAATCACATGCCGGATTTTCGCGGCGGCCCATTCTTCGTAGGTCTGCCGCTGGTCTTCGGGCTGCTGATCGTGCCAGGCCTTCCAGACGCTTTCGTTCAGCGGCGTCTTGACCATGCCGGGGCAGACGGTGTTCACACGGATGCCATGTGGGGCCAGATCCTTCGCCATGCACTGGGCGAAATTGATGTTCGCCGCCTTCGAGGCGCTGTACGGCGGGTCGGTCTGCGAGCCGATCTGCCCGGCGATCGACGCGAGAAAGACCATCGTCCCCCGCCGGCGGTCGACCATTCTCGGGGCCACGGCGTGGGCGACGTTCACCATCCCCATAATGTTGACGTCGAGGATTCGCTTCCAATCTTCGGGGACGAGATTCGTAAAAGGGAAACCGAATTTCCCCGAACCGATCGCCGCGCAGTGCACCAGATGATCGATCGGCCCGAGTTGCTGTTCGGTCTCAGTGACGGCGTGAACCGCCTGCGATTCCTGCGTGAGATCCACCGAGAGACCGAACGTTTTCACCTGGTACTTTTCGGCGATCTCCGTAGCGACCAGCTCTGATTTCGGAGAAAGATCCCAGATCGCGATGTGCGAACCCTCGGCGGCAAAAAGTTCCGCCACGGCCCGCCCGATCCCGCTCGCCCCGCCGGTGATCACCGCCCTCTGATTGTGAAGATGAAGGTCCATGCAGAGCATCAGACGGAATTGGCGGCGGAAAATCAAGCATGACGACGGGTGTCGCTGTGGCGGTCGTATGTTAAAGTGACATCTTTCAGCGAATGCACCAGATGGGGAGATCGGGAGATGGGGAGATCGGGAGAGAAGAGCGATTCTTACCCCCTATCTCCCGATCCCCCCATCTCCCTATCACGTCACACCGAATTCAGCGTAAGGACCACACAATGCAACTCGGCCTCATCAACTCCGCCTGGGCGCAAGCCGGGCGCGATACCGCCTGGGGGATTCGCAAAACGAAAGAACTCGGGTTCGATTCGATCGACATTTTTACCGACCCGCTCGATATCGACATCCGCGAGCGGCAGCTCATCAAGCGCGAATGCGACAAGCTCGACTTGCCCATCGTGTCGATCGCCTGTGTCGCCGTCGGGTTGATCGATTTCAACCCGAGCGTGCAGCGGTTTCATATCGACCGGGTGCAGCAATACCTCGACCTCGCCTACGAATACGAAGCGAAAAACGTGCTGCTCGTGCTGGGTGAATACATCTGGAATCGCGAAGTCATTCCCCCTGAGGAACAATGGCAGACCGGCGTCGCCAATTGCCGGTTGCTCGCCGAGTACGCCGCCCCGCTGGGGGTGCAGATCGCGCTCGAACTCGAACCGTTTACGCTGTCGCTCTTAAATAACGTCGAGCGGATGGTCCGCTTTATCGACGAAGTCGCCCACCCCGCCCTGCAGGCGAACATCGATATCTCGCATCTGCTGCTCGCCGATGTTCCGCCTGCCGAGTTGCAGAAACTCAAGGGAAAAGCGATCCACGTCCACATCTCCGACTGCGACGGCAAAGTCCACGGCGACCTGCCGCCGGGCCGAGGCGTGGTCAATTTCGGCCCGTATTTAGAGGAGATCAAAAAACTCAACATCGACGGGGCGATTTCGATTGAACTCGAATACTCGCCGGAACCGGACAAAATTGAGGCATGGGTGAAGGAGGCGTATCAGGCGACCGATCGGTTGTTGCAGGCGGCCGGTCTTCGCGGTTGATCGAGATGGGGAGATTAGGAGATAGGGCGGTAGGGAGTGAAGAATCGCGGTCTCTTTTTCTCCCCATCTCCCGATCTCCCTATCTCCCCATCTTTTCGGCGTGCGGCCACCTTGACGAGAATTTGGCGATTCCCTAATGTGTCGGGCTGAAACTCACGTAAAACCCCTCATTTAGCAAGGAATCTCGTACCCATGGCCGATCTTGTCTCTCCTCATGGTGGTCTCTCCGAACCTGTCTGCTGCACCGTCGCCGCCGATAAAATTGAGGCCTTCAAAGCCGAAGCGGCGGGGCTGACCGCCGTCCCCGTTTCGCTCGCCGACGTCTCGACTGTCTACCGGCTGGGCGACGGAACCCTAAGCCCGCTGACCGGCCCGATGAATTCCGACGTCTACAACCGCGTGCTCGATGAATCGGCCATCGAAAACAACGGCAAAAAGTATGCATGGACGGTCCCCATCGCGTTTCCCGTCACCAGCGATCTCGCGAAGACCATCAAAGCCGGCGACAAGGTGGCCCTCAAAAATCCGGACGGCGAGATCATCGGGACGCTCGACGTCAGCGACGTCTACCCGTGGCCGAAACTCAAGTATCTGCGATCGGTTTATCTCACCGACCGCATCGATCATCCCGGTGCCGACATGGTTCTCAAAGGAGACGAGGGCAAAACCCATCTGCTCGGTGGAACGCTTCAGGCCCTGCCGCAGCCGAAGAACGCGAAGTTCGGCAAGTACGTGTTGACGCCGCGGGAAGTCCGCAAGTTTCTGGCGGAGAAAGGCTGGGACGCCGTCGTTGCGTTTCAGACGCGAAATCCCCTGCACCGGGCCCACGAATACGCGCTGGTCTATGGACTCGAAACGCTGCTTCGCGAAGGCAAGAACGCCGGGGCCGTGCTCAACCCGCTCATCGGTGAAACTAAGGGAGACGACGTCAACGCCGAAATCCGCATGCAGACGTACGAAGCCCTGATCGATCAACGCGGCATGGGCGAGGGAGACAGCGACGCCGAGTTGTGGAAGGCCCGAGGCGAAAGCGTCCCCGATCGCGTGGCGTTGCTCGGCCTCGACATCAAGATGCTCTACGGCGGCCCGAAAGAAGCCGTCATGCACGGCATTTATCGCCAGAACATGGGTTACACGCACATCGTCATCGGCCGCAAGCACGCCGACGCCCCGTAT
>JBBECD010000074.1:0-36243 GCA_040881995.1 Planctomycetaceae bacterium | reverse complement strand
AAAAACCTTCTTCTCGGCCCAACGGGCCAACAGTTTGTTGAACGATGTCGTCGCGTTTGAACTGCCGGCCCTTCAGGCCTCCGGCATCTTCGGGAACCGTTCCCAGGGGCTTCGCCCCTGGCTGGATGAACTGCTGGCCCTTTGGGCCGGAAGACTAAAGACCGGTTCGTCAACCCGAGACTTGTGACGTTATTCATCTGAATTAATCTGAAACTCCCGTTGTATTCGCGTCTCTAAATTTCCTCGCCGGGGTTTTCTTTCGGCCGCGTCGCCGGCAGGAGGTATTTTTCGAGAATCTGTCGCAGGCGCTCGCCATCGACCGGTTTGCTGACGTAGTCGTCCATGCCCGCGTCGAGACAGCGGTCGCGATCGCCTTTGAGCGCATTGGCTGTGAGGGCGACGATCGACAGTCGACGCGAAATCTCGCCGGTCGATTCGAACTGGCGTATGAGCCGCGAGGCGGTGAATCCATCCATTTCCGGCATCTGGCAGTCCATCAGCACGAGGTCGTACTGTTTCTGCCGAATGGCTTCCACCGCCTCTTCGCCATTTACCGCCACGTCGCTGGTACAACCGAAATGTTTCAGCATTTCGACGATATAGAGCTGGTTAATCCGATTGTCTTCGGCGACGAGAATGTGCCCGCTCAGCGATTGCCGGGAAAGCACGCGCTCGCGGGAGCGGAGATCCTTCTGCGAGACCGAATGCCGGCTGAGCGACAGCGTGGAGGCGATGGCGTCGAACAGCGAACTGGGACGAACCGGATCGTGCAAGTTCTGATGCAGGCCCGAGCGTCGCAGGTGATCGACGGCCGTTTCTTCCGAAGGCGTTCCGAGCCCGATCAGGTACAGTCCGGGGATCGCGGAGAGTTGCCGCAACGATTCGGATTCCGCCGCGGACGCCAGGTGCGTATCGATCAGGGCCAGTTGAAACGGGTTGCCGCTCTGATGAGCTCGCGTGACCCGCGGCAGCGCTGCGGCGACGTCGTCGACACGCTCGAACGCACATCCCCAGCTCCTCAAAAAGTCGGCGATATGCCATCGATCGCCGTCGGGGCCGACGACGACGAGAATGCGCGTTTCGTCCAGCAATCGCCGTCTGCGTTCGAGCCGTGGGACGTCGTCCACGACTTCGATGGGGATCTCGAACCAGAACGTCGACCCGACGCCGACCTGGCTTTCGGCACCGATCGTTCCCTTCATCAGTTCGACCAATTGCCGGCAAATCGAAAGTCCCAGTCCCGTGCCGCCATACCGCCGCGTGGTCGAACTGTCGACCTGCGAAAAGACTTCGAACAGGCGATATCGCCGTTCTTCGGGAATCCCGATGCCCGAATCGACGATCGAGAAGCGCATGCGCGTTTGACCGTCGGCCTGAGTGAGCCGGCTGCCGACGACCGTCACGCTTCCCGCCGTCGTGAATTTTACCGCGTTGCCGATAAGATTGACGAGAACTTGACGCAGGCGGTTATCGTCGCATTTGCCGATGATGCACGCTTCCGGCGCGAGCTGGCAGGTCAGCGAGAGCCCTTTTTGCTGAGCGGACGGGAGCAGCACGTCGGCGACGTCGTACACGAGCGATTCGAAATCGCAGTCGACCGGATCGAGTTCGAGCTTTCCGGCTTCGATTTTCGACAGATCGAGAATGTCGTTGATGAGTTCGAGCAAAAGGCGGCCGCTGGAATCGCTCGCTTCGGCGTATCTCTTTTGGCGGTCGTTCAGGTCGGTGGCGAGCAGCAGTTCGTTCATGCCCAGAACGCCGTTCAGCGGCGTTCGCAGCTCGTGACTCATCGTCGCCAGAAATTCGCTTTTCGTCTGGCTGACTTTGGCAAGTTCGGCATTGGCCGCGATCAATTCCGACGTGCGTTCTTCGACGCGCTGTTCGAGCGTCTGGTTCAGTTGCCGGATTTCCTCTTCGGCGCGTTTGCGTTCGGAGATGTCGATCCCCGACCCGACGAGATAAGCCGTGCCGTCGATAACGAATCGTCGGCCGTTGAGCATCACGTTCCGAACTCCCTGCCGCGTCAGCAGACGCGCTTCGGCTTCGGCATGACCTCGAGCAAAGACTTCGGCCATTTTTTCTCCGATTCTCTGCCGATCGTCCTCGTGGATCATCGAGAGGGCATGCGTTCGCCGCATTTCTTCGGTCGTGAAGCCGAACAGATCGCGCATCGACTGATTCCAGCGGACGTAAACGCCCTCCTGATTGAGCACGTAGAACAGCCCGGAGACGCTTTCGATCACGGTGTCGGAAAAAAACTTTTCTTCGCGAAGGGCGATTTCGGCGCGATGGCGTTCGCTGATGTCGGTGACGGCGGCCGCGATCATCAATCCGTTCTCTGTTTCCAGCGGGCTGAGGCTGACGTCGACGGGAAAGATGGATCCATCTTTTCGCAAGCCGTGCAGATCCGAGCGCTCGGCTCCCATCGGGCGAGGCACGGCATTGGCGAGATACTCCCGCCGCATTTCGACGTGCTTGACGGCTCTGTCTTTCGGAACGAGCACGTCGACGAGTTGTCCCGTCAGTTCACTGCGCTTCCAGCCGAACGTCTTTTCGACCTGCCGGTTTACTTGCACGATGCGTCCGTCACCGTCGGTCAAAATGATGGCTTCGGTCGATAACTCGAAGAGATCCGAGAAACACTGCGCCGATTGTTGACGCTCGAACTCGGCGGCCGCCGACATGGCGAATAGCTGCAAGACGGCTTCCACGTTTTCGGGGCTGCGCCAAGGCCGGCGGTTCAACGCCACCAGATGTCCCAGCGGCCGGCCGGTGTTCCCCACCACGCAAATTCCGGCAAACGCCGCGATCCCCTGTTCTTTGAGGTATGCATCTTCGGGGTAAAGCTGCGGTAAATCGCCCGATGTGATGTACGCGCCCCGTTTCAACACGTCGGCGCACGGCGTGCCTGCGATCGCGTAACCGACGTTCGGCTGAATCTGTCCGTCCACGATCAGCGATAATGTCACTAACTCGCCCGGCCGGTCGCGGTTCAGCCGGCAGATGGCGACGATGTCGCAGGTCAACAATTCGGCGAGACGGGTCACGATGGCTTCGAAGAACGCGGTGCCGCTCAATGCGGCCAGGCCGGTCGAAAGCAGCCGCAAGGCCTGTTCGGTCTGTTTGTGCCGGCTGACGTCGGTAATGGTGCGCACGTATCCGGTCACCTCTCCCTTGGGACCGGTAATCGACTGGGCTTCGCAATAGACCCAGACGACGTGACCGTTTTGGGGACGCAGGCGATGTTCCGACCGAAACGGCTGCCCCTCCTGAACCAGCATCTTCCAATTGTGGATCACGCGCTCGCGGTCTTCTTCGTGAATGGCGGCGTGCCAGCCGTCCCCCAACGCCGCGTCTCTGGGGAGGCCGGTCATGTCGCACCAGCGGCGATTGGCTTCCAGGCATCGTCCCGCCGCGTCAAAGAGAACAATACCGACGGGCGAGACGTGAGAGAGCGATTCGAACCGCGCCAGGCTGAGGGCGAGTTGTTCACGGGCTTCTTTTAGCAGGGTGATATTTTCGTGAGCGACCACTACATGCACGGCGCCGTTCGGCGGAAATCGCGTCACGCGGCAATAAAACCATCGGTGCTTATCCGGTGAATGACAGGGATACTCGTGAATCCAACTCTCCCGTCCCCCTTCGATCACTTCCCGGATGGCCTGCGCGGCGGCGGCGGCATCGTCATCCCCGATAGATGCGGCCCGATCGCAGACGTCGAGATAATTCATTCTGTCGGCGACCGATTGCCAGGCGGTCTCGTTCGCTTGTGCGAAATCCTTCCAGGCTTGATTCGTCGTGACGATATTTCCTTCGGCATCGAGAACGGCGACGTGGGCGGAAAGCGCATCCAGCGTGGCGCGGTTGAAACGTTCGCTCGAGGCCAGCGCGGCCGTTCGCTCTTCGACTCGGCGTTCCAATTCCAGGTTGAGCTGACGGAGATTTCGTTCGTTGTCGCGGAGCGCCCGTTCCTTGCGGTACTCTTCGGTGACGTCGCGAAACACCAGCACGACGCCGCGAATGCTTCCTTCACGCCCGAGAATCGGAGCGGCGCTATCGGCGATCGAGCGTTCGACGCCGTCGCGGGCGATCAGCGCCGTGTGATTGGCCAGCCCCTGGACAATGCCGGTTTCCAATACTCGGTCGACTGGGATTTCCGCCGGTTTGCGCGTCTCTTCGTTGATGATCCGAAAGACGTCGTCGATCGGGCGGCCCATCGCCTCGGATTCCGTCCAGCCGGTCAGTTGCTCGGCGACCGGATTCATCCGCGTGATGTTTCGCGCGGCGTCCGTGGCCAGCACGGCGTCGCCGATCGAATCCAACGTGATGGTCAGATTCTCTTCGCTCTGCCGCAACGCTTCTTCGGCGGCTTTGAGGTCGGTGATATCGCGGGCCGATGCGTACATCTTGCCGTCGGGATGCGGCTGGCTGGTCCAATTGAGCCAGCGCCACGAGCCATCTTTGCAGAGATACCGATTGACGAAATTCATCGTCGGCCGTCCCCCCGACTGCCGGTCGACTTCGTTCGTCGTGGAAGTTCTGTCGTCGGGATGGACAAACTCCAGATAGGGGCGAGTGACCATCTCATCTTCCGACCAGCCGAGCGTGCGCCCGAATGCGGGATTCACCCGTGTGAAATAGCCGTTGTTGTCGGCAATGCAAAAGAGGTCGAGCGACAGATTGAAAAAACGGTCGCGTTCTTCTTCGGCCTGGCGGCGTTTCGCGAAATCCCGCCTGACCACCCTGTTGGCATAGGCCACGATCAGCAAAGCAAACAGGCTGCCGACAATCACGGCGGCGATCGTGCGTCGCGACGTGGCCTCCGCATCGATCAGACGCTGACGTAGAAGGTTGTTTTCTTCGGCTTTGATATCTTCCAATACCGCGCGGATTTCATCCATCACGGCTTTGCCTTCGTCGACCGCGTAGAGTTCGGCTAAATCGATCCCCGTTTTTTTCTGGAGGCGGAGCGCAATCTTTTCATCGACGAGGGCGATTTTTTTTCCAATCAAGGGCTCGAGCCGATTGATTCGCCCTTGCTGGCTGAGATTGTCGACGGTCAAGCGGCGCAGGCCGTCGACGGAATGGTGGATCGCCTTCGTTCCCGCTTCGTAGGGCGCCAGATAGTTCGTCGCGCCCGAAAGGACAAAACCGCGGCCTCCGGTCTCGGTGTTGAGCATTTCAACGAGGATATTTTCCGACAGCGCCAGAACGCGGTGTGTCTGCTCGACCATTTGCGACGTCCGGAGACTTTGTTCCGCACTCCAGAACGCGAATGCGCCGGTGACGAGCAAAATGAAAAATGAGATGAGAAACCCGATGCGGATTTTCTGTTCGAGCAACAACTTCATAATGGTACGACCCTGCGTATTCGGCGCGGCCAATGTTTTCCGCCTCAGGTTTGAGCGTCAATAAGGTGTGTCGATAACGTGCATCAACACACCGATGTGCTTGGACGAGCGGATTAAAAATGGAATCGAACGGATGTGACTCGAGTTGCAGACGGACTGACGAATAGGGACAAAGATAAGTGGTGTATTCCACCATGTGGAAACCGTGGCGAGTGTACCGACGTGTGAGAACGGGCTCTACTGTCTTAAATAGCGTTAAATGCGGATTTTCGATGAATAACACCCCCCTTTCCTTTTCCCAATCCCCATAACAAGCTGGAAAATGACAAATTACGCGATATACGCGATAATGGATGAGGATTGCCGGAACGAAAACATCCCCATCGGGCGAAATGCGCGGTCCGCCCCTTGCAGGTGCCGGGAGGCAGGAATAAAATCAATATTCGCAAAAATATTTATGAGGGAGCGCGAGTATCGACGGTTGATTTCGCTCCGTCCGGGGAATCACTGGTTATGCCGATCGATCCGCAGCAGACGATTTACTACAAAAAGGCTCGATTTACCACCCGTTTACCGGTGGATCGATTGTACTCGCAGGCCCACTTCTGGTTGGTGGAAGAGGATTCCGGCGTCTGGCGGATCGGCTTAACGAAGTTCGCCACTCGCATGTTGGGGGATTTTGTCGAGTTGCGGTTCGAGGTTCTTCCCGGTGAAGACTTGGAACCGGGGCAGATCGTTGGTAGCATCGAAGGCTTCAAAGCCGTGTCTGACATTTACTCCGTCATGCACGGCGAATTTGTCGGTTCGAATCCGGAACTGGATCGCGATCCCGTTCTCGTCGACCGAGACCCTTACGATAAAGGGTGGTTGTATCGCGTGCGCGGCCGGCCTCCCGAAACGTCGATGGACGTTCACGGTTACATCGGCTTGCTCGATGCCACCGTGGAACGCATGCTTCAAGAACAACAACAGGCACCGGACGATAAAACATGTTGATCCCCCAATACATCATGATCGGTGGATTCCTGGGGGCCGGCAAGACGACGGCCATTCTGCAACTCGCGCGGCAGTTTCGCGATCAGAACCGCAAGGTCGGACTGATCACCAACGATCAGAGCTTCGGTCTGGTCGACACCACGATGCTCCGGTCTCACGGGTTCGCCACCGAAGAAATCACCGGCGGTTGCTTCTGCTGCCGGTTTGGGTCGCTCGTCGAGGCCGCCGGTAAGCTGACCGACGACACGCAGCCCGACGTCTTTCTCGCCGAACCGGTCGGTAGTTGCACCGATCTGCGGGCGACCGTCAGTTATCCGCTGCAGCGGATGTACGGCGACAATTACGCCGTCGCTCCCCTCAGCGTAGTCCTTGACCCGCTTCGTGCGCGTCAGGTGCTCGGTCTGGAGAAAGGAAAAGCCTTCTCGCCCAAAGTCGTCTACATCTTCGAAAAACAGCTCGAAGAAGCCGACATTCTCGTCGTCAATAAGTGCGATCTCATCGGCGAGCAGGAACAGGATCAACTGCACTCGGCTTTGGAGTCTCGCTTCCCGTCGGCGACAGTGATCCGCATCTCCGCCCGCAACGGGTCGGGCATCAACGAGTGGGTCGCGCTGCTGCTGAGCCAGGAACAAAGCCGCGGCTCATCGATGGAAGTCGATTACGACACCTACGCCGAAGGCGAATCGCTGCTCGGCTGGTTGAATCTCTCGGCGACGCTGGAAGGCGAGGAATTCGACGGTAACGAATTCCTGCAACAACTCGGCAAAAACGTAAGAGAACAACTTGAAGATCTCGGAATTGAAATCGCTCATCTCAAGATGACGCTGATGCCCGACAGCGGCAACGACCTGGCCGTCGGCAATCTCGTCCGCAATGCCGGAGAGATCGAATTATCGCACGAACTGGTCGAACCGCTCGACGTAGGACAGTTGATACTCAATCTGCGTGCCGAGGGAGATCCCGAGCGATTAAAGCAGTTCGCCGTCGATGAACTCGATAAACTCGTCGCGGAACGAACACTGACACACACGCTGGAACACGTCGAGGCGTTTCGACCGGGGCGGCCGGTTCCGACGCATCGGCTTATGGGAGCGACCTGAACGAGCCCGCTCTGTTTTTGTTTGACACTCGCCAGGGCTCACGCCTTGAGAAATATGTTGAGCTGGATTGATGACTGATCAACCGCGAATTCTGTATTGTCATTGCGCGTTTGCGCAAGTCATTCCCAAAGACGTCAAGCAGGGTGTGCTCGAACGTCTCGGGGATGCCGGCGTCGACTTTGAATGCGTCCCCGACCTCTGCGAAATGTCGGCAAATCGCGACCCGATCCTCCAGCAGATCGCCGAAAACCCGAACGTCCGCATCGCGGCGTGTTATCCGCGTGCCGTGCAGGGCTTGTTCGTGGCGGCGGGGCACCCCTTGCCGCAACCGGGACCGGAAATCATCAACATGCGCGTGCTGAATGCCGAAGAAACTGCCGCCGCGTTGCTGCGGCCGCGAGATGAATTGCCCGCAGAAACGAACGTCTACGCAGAAGCCGAACCGATCGAAACCGCAAACACCGCAGGAGACCGAACATGATTGCCACGAAATCGACTCCGCGCGTCGTGTTATACGAAGGAACCGAAGCCGCGCCGCTGGAGAAGGCTCTCCGCGCGGAACTCCTGTCAAAAATGCTGGAGCGCGGCTTGCCCGTGACAATCGCGCGGTCGGAAAATCCGCTGTTCTCTGCGGCGAACGATCGACACGAAAAACGATTCGTGCTCGGAAATTTTGCGGGACGTTTTCCGCAAACGGCGACAAATCAATCCGACGATCAAACCGCCGCCGAGTTTCGCGACATCGCCGGGCTCGACGTTGACGCCGTGTTATCGCTCGTTGAAGAACTGCGTGCCGGAGTGAACGATCCGTCGAACGGCAAGCGCTGGAAGCCGTGGTTTCCCGTCATCGACTACAGTCGCTGCACGAATTGCATGCAGTGCTTGAGCTTTTGTCTGTTCGATGTCTACGGAGCGACCAGCGACGGCAAGATTCAGGTCCAGAACGAAAGCAACTGCAAGACCGACTGCCCCGCCTGCTCGCGCGTCTGCCCTGAAGTCGCCATCATGTTTCCGAAATACAAAGCGGGGCCGATCAACGGCGATGAGATCAGCACCGACGACGTCCGCCGCGAAGCGATGAAAGTCGATATCTCGGCCCTACTCGGCGGCGACATTTATGCGATGCTCCGCGACCGCAGTGCGAAAGCGCAGTCGCGATTTTCGAAGGAACGGGACGACGAACGGGCCCTCAAAGAACGCCAGCGCTGCCTCAATAAATTGAAATCGACGGCGGGAGATATGGAGATTCCCAGTGAAGTGCTGGCGAGTCTTCCTTCGATGGACCAGATTCAAAGCAAAGCCGAAATCGCGCGCCAACGAGCCCAACAGGCTCTGGCACAACAAGCCAAGGCCTCCGAGAATTCCGAAAATAAGTGATATCGAGATCAAACAATCCGAAGGAACGCGACGAATGCGATAGAAGAGGTCATTGTTCGTGCTTTTCGTGCCGTTTGTGGTCCAAATCAATTTACCACGAACGGCACGAAAAGCACGAAAGAATTTTTGAGTACAACAAAGGCTACCGACTGAGAGCTGCTGATGTCCGTCACATTAAAAATGGGCCGCCGACTGATGATGGAGCCGGATTTCCGGTTGTTCCTGAAGTTCGCTTACAACTTCGGGTACAAGGGAATGCGGTCGGTCCAGAAATTCAAGAAGCGGCTGAAAAAAGGGGTTCGGTTCCCGCCGTTTCTGTATCTGTCGATCATCAATTCATGTCAGTTGCGCTGCCAGGGCTGCTGGGTCGACGTCGCCGCCAAACGCCAGATGATCGAACTCGACGACCTCAACCGCATCGTCAACGACGCGAAACAACACGGCAACAGCTTCTTCGGCATTCTCGGCGGCGAGCCGTTTATGCATCCGCACTTGCTCGAATTTCTCGCGGCCCATCCCGATTGTTATTTCCAGATTTTCACGAACGGTCAGTTGATTACACCCGAAGTCGCCAAAGAACTCCGCCGTTTGGGCAACAGCACGATTCTGGTGAGCATCGAAGGCTCGGAGATCGTCAGCAACGAACGCCGCGGCGGCAAGGATGTTTTGAACAAGACGATGGAAGGACTGCGAAACGCGATCGCCGAGCGGCTGATCGTCGGCGTCGCCACCAGCGTCTGTCAAACGAACTACGACCTCGTCAGCGAAGACTGGCTGCTGAAATTGATCGACATGGGCGTGTTGTATGCGTGGTTTCACACGTACCGCGTGGTCGGTCCCGATCCGTCGTCTCATCTGGCGTTGACCGCCGAGCAGATTGTCAATCTTCGCCGGTTCGTCGTCGCCATGCGTCGCAAATTGCCGATCGGCATCGTCGACGCCTACTGGGACGACAAGGGGCAGGCCCTCTGTCCGATGGCGACCGGCATCAGCCATCACATCGGCCCCTCCGGTGCGATCGAGCCTTGCCCCATCATCCAGTTCGCCACCGAAACGATCCATGACGAGAAGCCGCTCTATCAGTTGATTACCGAGTCGGCCTTCCTCGACGATTTCCGCAAAACCGCCGCCGCGGCGACGCGGGGCTGCATCGTGCTCGAACGCCCCGATCTCGTCCGCGAACTTGTGCAACGACACTCCGCTCCCGACACCACACAGCGCGGCACGGCGCTCGCCGAGTTGGAAGCGCTCACACCCCGCATCAGTCAACACCTGCCGGGACAAGAAGTCCCCGAAGATCATTGGGTGTATCGATTCGCGAAGAAGCATTGGTTCTTCGGTTTCGGTGCATATACTTGATACGTTACACGCCTGCTCGCGATTCGATAGAGGATTCCATGCAACAGTTGCCAGTGGTCGGACTGCCTGTTTTAAATATGCCGCGCCCCGTTCCGATTCAAATCGAACGGCAGCCGAAAGAGAATATTCCACAGACGCGGCCGGAGCGCGAGCGCATCCGCAGCGAGATTCGCGAATTCGTGAAACAGCGCAAACCGGTTCCGCCGCTGCGCGTCGATGAGTTACGCTCGTTGTCCGAAGACTTCGTCGCCGAGTTGAATCTCAAGCCGATCTATACCGAATACGTCGTCGTGCTGATGAACAGCGAAATGTGGCGCGATTCGCTCGCCGCCGTCCCATTCGAACGCCGCTTGCTGCTGTTGCCCAAATGCATGCGGCTCGAAGAGCGCTGCCCCGCCCCGTTCGATGAATTCGGCTTGCTCTGCAAGCAGTGCGGATTGTGTTCGATTCAGGATCTGCAGGCCGAAGCCGAGCGGCTGGGTTATGCCGTGCTCGTGGCGGAAGGCTCGGCATTGGTGATGGCGATTATCGAGACGGGCAAGATCGAAGCCATCGTCGGCGTGAGTTGCCTGTCGGTGCTCGAAAAGGCGTTTCCCTTCATGGAAGCCGCGGCGATTCCGGGCGTGGCGATTCCTCTATTGCAGGGCGATTGCAAAGACGTGACCGTCGATCTGGAATGGATCTGGGAAGTGATCCATCTCACCAGCGACGACCGCACGTACCGCATGAATCTCGACAAACTCCGGGAAGAAGTGCAGACGTGGTTTGCCGCCGATGAACTCGACCGCCTGATGGGACCGGCGGCCAACGAGACCGAGCGTCTTGGCCGCGAATGGCTCGCCAAAGACGGCAAGCGCTGGCGTCCCTTCTTAAGCGTCTGCGTCTGGAAAGCGCTGCAAGACGATCCCGAAGCCGAAATCCCCGACGATCTCCGCAAAATCGCGATCGCCGTCGAGTGCTTCCACAAAGCCTCGCTGATACACGACGATATCGAAGACGACGACGACTTGCGCTACGGCGATGCGACGTTGCACGTCTCGCACGGCGTGCCGATGGCTCTCAACGTCGGCGATCTGCTGCTCGGCGAAGGGTATCGTCTCATCGCGGAATGCGAAGCCGATTCGAAGCGAGTGGCCGCGATGCTCCGCGTGGCGGCGCTGGGACACCGCACGTTGTGTCTCGGTCAAGGCGACGAACTAAGCTGGACGCGGAATCCGCAACCGCTGACTTCGCTCGAAGTGATGGACATCTTCCGCCGGAAAACGTCGCCTGCGTTCGAAGTCGCATTGCAACTCGGAGCCGTGCTCGGCGGCGGCGATGTAAAACTTGCTTCGGTCCTGTCGCGTTACAGCAGTGCGCTGGGAATCGCTTATCAGATTCGCGACGACGTCACCGACTTGACGAACGGCGACGATCCGAGCGACCTGATGATGATGCGGCCGACGTTGCCGCTGGCGTTGTTGTTGGAGCGAACGGTCGCCAGTCCCGACGAAAAGGCGCTCGTCCAAAAAGCCTGGCGTCGGCAAAGCGGTGAAGCGGAACTCGAACAAATCCGCGAGATGATGACGTCGTACGACATCCCGAACCGTTGTCACGTGCTGCAAGAATCGTATAAAGAAGAGGCGTTGCGGACGCTCAGCGAACTGACGAGTCCGAATCTCAAGGGACTGCTCCGTCGCGTGGTCAGCAAAATTTTCAGTCTCGAATTGAAAGGCTGGTGCAGTGAATTTGAAGCTCGAAATGGCTCAAGTAGCCCGACTGGCGCCGAAGGTGCTGGGGAGCTCGACTTCGCTCGTCGTTGATTTCTTTCATTCGCAGCAGCAAGAAGACGGCGGCTTCCCCGACCGGACCGGCCGTAGCGATTTGTATTACACCGTCTTCGGCATCGAAGGTCTGATCGCGCTCCAACAGCCGGTTCCGACGCAAAAAATCTACGATTACGTGCGGACCTTCGGCGGCGGGGCCGACCTCGATCTGGTGCATGTGTCGTGCCTCGCACGCTGCTGGTCGGCGCTGCCGATCGCGCTGCAGCAGGAATGTCCGCGCGAAGCGATGCTCGCGCGGCTGAAGACGCACCGCACCCCCGACGGCGGTTTTGAGTCGGCACTCGATCAGCCGGCCGGTTCGATCTACGCCTCATTCATGGCGGTGGGGGCGTATCAGGATTTGCGAGAACCGATTCCCGAGGCCGAGCGGCTGCTCGATTTCATCGAATCGCTCCGCGATCCCGATGCGGGTTTCAAGACGAGTCTCGCGCTGCCGACGTCGGTTGTGCCGGTGACCGCGGGGGCGGTGACGCTATTGCGGCATCTCGATCAGAGGCCGATCGATCCGGCAATCGGCGCATGGATTCTCTCGTGTTTCGATCCGCAAGGCGGATTTCGCCCCGCACCCTCAGCACCGCTGCCCGACTTATTGTCGACGGCGACCGCCTTGCATGCGCTGTCGAGCCTGAAAATCGAGATCGGCCGCGCGGGCGAACTCTGTCTCGATTTTATCGACACGCTGTGGACGAACACCGGCGGATTCTATGGCCACTGGGACGATTCGCACGTCGACTGCGAATATACGTATTATGCCTTGCTGGCGCTCGGGCATCTGGCGCTCTGATGGAATATGGTTCCGTGAACGACGCACAATTCATCGCCGATCTCGACGAGCTGCTGGAGAACACCCGGCGGACACTGTTCGCGCTGCGCGGCGATCACGGCCATTGGGAAGGGGAACTCTCGTCGAGCGCGCTGTCGACGGCGACCGCCGTGATGACGCTGCAGGATTTTCTGGACGCGACGTCGCACGAGCGAACTCCGGCGGAATGTCAGCAACTGCATCAGTTCATTGAAAACGGGCTGACATGGCTCGCGAGAACGCAGCGCGAAGACGGCGGCTGGGGAGACACGATTCTCAGCATCAGTAACATCAGCACGACCGCCCTGGTGTGGGCCGCGTTCGCACGATCCGATGAATGCTACGACCAAACGGTTCGCAAATGTGCGGCGTGGCTGGAACGGACCGCCGGTTCGCTCGAACCGATCCCGTTCGCCAAAGCGATCGAACGTCGCTATGGAAAGGATCGCACGTTTTCGGTCCCCATTTTGACGACCCTCGCTCTCCGCGGTCGTCTCGGTTCCGAGGGGTGGCGACTCGTGCCGCAATTGCCGTTCGAACTGGCGGCGTGTCCGCATCGCTGGTTTGCTTGGTTGAAGCTGCCGGTCGTGAGTTATGCGTTGCCGGCGCTGATCGCCATCGGTCAGGTGCGGCATCATCATCGGCCCAGCGGGAATCCGCTGCTGCGAACGCTCCGCAATCGCGTCAGGCAGCGAACTCTGCGCGTGCTCAAGTCGATTCAGCCCACGAGCGGCGGGTTTCTCGAGGCGACGCCGCTGACGAGTTTCGTGACGTTGAGTCTGATCAACGCCGGCGAGCCTCATCACGACGTCGTGCGCAGCGGCATCGACTTTCTGAGCCGCTCGGCCCGCGCCGACGGCAGTTGGCCGATCGATACGAATCTGGCGACATGGGTGACGACGCTGTCGATCAACGCGCTCGGCGCGACCGTTCCGCTCGACAATGTTTTGGACGCAGACGATCGTTCGCAGATTCTGGAATGGCTCACGGGGCAGCAATATCAGGTCGAGCATCCTTATACGCATGCCGCTCCGGGGGCATGGGCGTGGACCGACTTATCGGGAGGGGTGCCCGACGCCGACGACACGCCCGGTGCCTTGCTGGCGTTGTGGCAACTGGCGGGACCGAGTGACGCGGCGATCAGGTCTGCCTCCGCCGGTGTGACGTGGTTGCTCGACGTGCAGAACTCCGACGGCGGCATCCCCACGTTCTGCAAAGGTTGGGGCACCCTTCCTTTCGATCGCAGCAGTGCTGACCTGACGGCTCACGCGCTGCGGGCGTGGCATGTCTGGTTTGATCATCTCTCCCCACTGCTGCAACAACGCATTCGTCGCGGCACGGCGCAAGGTTTAAAATTCCTCAAACGGATGCAGCGGCCGGACGGTGCCTGGGCACCGCTGTGGTTCGGCAATCAAGTTGCGCCCAAGGAAGAAAACCTGACGTATGGCACCAGCCGGGTGCTGCTCGCGCTCTCGACGATTTCGAATGACGAAAACGACGTTCCCAATCTCGCCGCCGCACGGCGATGGTTGTTCTCCGCCCAGAACGACGACGGCGGCTGGGGAGGAGCGCCGAACACACCCTCTTCGATTGAAGAAACGGCGTTGGCGCTCGAAGCGATTTGCGTCGGTGAAATCGAGACAAAAGATGGAAACGAACTTGCGGCGATTCGCCGCGGCGTGCAATGGCTGATCGCCCACACGAACCGGGGCCGCGAATTCCCGCCGACTCCCATCGGTTTCTATTTCGCCAAACTTTGGTACTATGAACAGCTCTATCCGATCGTGTACACGCTGGCGGCGGCGGGTCGGGCACGCCAATGGGCTTCGCGACACATTCCGCAAGCCGTTTCGACAGAGCAACCGTTATGACTTTGTATCTCGATTGTAACGCCACCACACCCATCGACCCGCGCGTGCTCGCGGAGGTGCAGCGGTGTTTCGTCGACGAGGTCGGCAACGCGGGGAGTCCGCACGAATTCGGCCTCCGCGCCAAAGATATTGTACACGCCGCACGCGAGCGCATCGCGACAGTCATCGCCGCCAAGCGAAACGAGATCGTCTTCACCAGCGGTGCGACCGAAAGCAATAATCTCGCGATTTTCGGTCTGATGGAGCACGGCATCGCCGCGGGACGACGTCACATCGTCAGCACGCAGATCGAACACAAAGCAGTGCTCGAACCTCTGATGTCGCTGCGGAATCGCGGCTTCGAAGTGACGCTCGTGCCGCCGGAGCCGAACGGCCGCGTGGCGGCCGAAGCCGTTGTGGACGCCGTCCGTCCCGACACGCTGCTCGTCTCGGTGATGCATGTCAACAACGAAACCGGCGTGATCCAGCCCGTCGCCGCCGTCGCCGATGAGTTGATGACGTCGCATGACGCTTTTCTGCACGTCGACGCCGCGCAAGGGTTCGGCAAAGATCTCGACCCCTTGCGTCATCCGCGTATCGATTTGATGAGCATCAGCAGCCACAAGATTTTCGGACCGGCGGGCGTCGGGGCGCTGATGGTCCGCCGGCACCGCGACCGGACGATTCCGCTCGCGCCCTTGATGCACGGCGGGGGACAGGAACTCGGCCTGCGTCCCGGCACGCTGCCGGTTGCGCTCATCAGCGGTTTCGGACTCGCGGCAAAGTTATCCGCCGATGAGGTCGATTCTCGTCGAGCCGTTTGCCGAAAAATTCGCGAACAACTCATCGCGGGTTTGGCGCCGCTGCAGCCGTGTTATCACGGAGATGAAGAATTGTCGTTGCCGCACGTGGTCTCGGTCTCGTTTCCGGGCGTCGACGCCGACGGAGTCATCGAACTGTTAGCCGGGGTCGCCGCCGTCTCCACCGGTTCGGCGTGCACGTCGGTGTGTGCGACGTCGAGTCATGTTCTCGCGGCGATGGGAGTCGCTCAGCCCGAACTCGACGGAGCCGTGAGAATTTCGTGGAGCCACCGAACCGGCGCATCGCAGTTGAACGAGCAGCTTCCCCAGATCGTCGAGCGCCTTTCGTGCATCGCCGTGCGGCAATCCTAACGCGAAAGCCACTCACACCGCGGGTCACCGAGCGATTCGCTCGACCGCCCTCAACGAAACGAAAATCATGAAGACGCGTACTGTGGTCATCGGCTGTCTGGGTGGTGGTTTTGTGCTCCTATTATTGGCGGGAGTCGCGGTCTTCGTGGGCGTTAAGTATTACCTGATGCCGGCGATGAAGATGCCGCCGGAACTCGAACGCCCGGGGATTCTCGCCGGTGAGAAATTCTTGCAGAAGGATCTGTTCGTCGACGTAGCATCGATCGGAAAAGTCACCGACATTCTGTATCAACCGAGCGAAAAACCGGCAATCGGCATCGCCGGGGTGCGCGGAACGGTGTGGGTGACGCCCGCGGGGGACGTGAAATCCACAGTGCCGATTTTCGCATCGGTTTCGAACGTGCAATTCGTCGATATCGACGGCGACGGAACGTACGAATTGCTCAACCGCGGAGGATTAGGCTGGCAGCAGGCCTCGTTGATGGACGACGACGGGTCGCTGCTCTGGACGAGCGATGCCGGGGCGGGAGTCGACGACATGGCCGCCGGCGATCTGGATGGCGACGGCACGGCGGAATTCGTCGTCGGCTACAACGGATCGGACGGCATCCATCAGCTCGACAAAGACGGGAAACTCAAGTGGAAGCAGAACGATTTCAACGTCTGGCATGTCGAAGTGACCGATACCGACGGCGACGGCACAAACGAAATCGTGCATAGCAACGCGGCCGGTCAGATCACCATTCGCGATGCGGCCGGGGCGATCCTTCGCCAGAACCGTCCCGAACCGTATCTGTCCCGCTTTACGCTCGCCCACTGGCCGACGAAGACCGATCCGCAGTATTTGTTGTACGCACAAAACGCCCGCATCTGGCTGTACGACTTCGATGCAAAAACGATCGCCGATTTCGACGCGCCGTATGTCGGACTGATCGGCAGTGCGGGAGAAACCAAGGGAACGCCGGTGACGCTGGACGCAGGACAACCGCCGTATTTCGCCATCGTTGTCGAATTCGCCATCTGGCCGCGGGCCGTGTTATCGCTGTATGACAACGGCAGTAAACTGGTCTATCAAGAGGTGTTGGAGGCCCCCTGCGCCGCTCTCGCAGCCCTGCCCAACGCCGATGGCGAGGGCGAGTCGCTGTATGTCGGCACCGAGGGGAACGTGTGGAAATACACGTGGCCCTGATGTCGTTTCGAGCGACGTGTTTCATCGCTGAAAATGCGGTTTCCCTCTCTTGCGCGAGAAAATCGCCTCTTGAATCAGACGGTGTGCAGACCTATCATTGATTTCGAGCGATCATGTTCCATGGTCGCCGTTAAGTCCTTTCGGGACGACTGCTTACTTTAACCCCTCTGGTTCCTCATGTCGCGACTGCGCAGTTCCTATGTTGCTCGAACGGCGGCGGGACTGACGGTGTTGGCGACTCGCCGTGCTCAGCAGGCGTACCGGCGCGCACAGGAGATGCGCAACCAGCCTCTGCGACGCCGGCTGTGCATCTGGTTCGGGCAGCACCGCGATGACTTTTTCGCATGCGGGGTCAGTGCGCTCGTGCAAATTTTGCTTCTCCTTTTTCTCGGGCTGATCATCTTTCGCTACGGTTTCGACGATAGGTTGGGCAATTCAGCCGCGACGAATTTCATCGACGCCAAATTGAGCGATGACGACCTGACGGCGTTCGAATCGCCGATCGTTCTGAAGACTGACGACGCACGGGACGCGCCGACGGAGTCGCCCGAACTCGACGCCGCTCTCCGGGTGTCGGAACTGATGAACGCCGACGAGACCGAGGTGTCGATGATCGCGATTCCTTTGCCGCAGGCGATTTTGGCCGACCAGACGGCCCTGAAGGACGAAGCCGCGGTGAAAGAACGGTCGGCTCGCAAGTCCAAGGCAAAGCCAGGCGACGAGGACGACGGCGCCAATCGTCTCAAATCGCAATTCGCGGGAAGAAATTCCGCGGCGCGGGCCGCTTTCGTGAAAGCGTACGGAGGTACTGCCGAGAGCGAAGCGGCGGTCGTCGCGGGACTGAAATGGCTGGCGGCCCATCAGAGTTCGGACGGAAGTTGGAGTTTCGACCACACGACCGCCGCCTGCGATGGAACTTGCACCGCGCCCGGGATGTTGCTCGATTGTCGCACCGGAGCGACGGGAATGGCTTTGTTGGCGTTTCTGGGTGCCGGACAAACGCACCGCGAAGGGGGCTTTCAAAAAGAGATCTGCGCGGCGATCGATTTTCTGCTCGAACATATGAAGTGGGATCCCGCCGGAAACGGCCTCGATCTCCGCGAAGGCTCGCTGCCGACGGCGTCGTTCTATGTGCAGGGAATCGGCAGCATGGCGCTGTCGGAAGCCTACGCCATGACCTCCGACCGGCGGCTGCTCAAACCGGCGCAAGGAGCGGTCGACTTTATCGTGTGGGCGCAGGATCCCCAAGGGGGCGGATGGAGATATCGCCCGCGGACTCCCGGCGATACGTCGGTCGTCGGCTGGCAGGCGATGGCTCTCACCAGCGCCCGCGTCGCCGGGCTGAAAGTACCGCAGAAGACGCTGCAAAAGTCGCTGAAGTTCTTGAAAAGCGTGGAATCGCAGCAGGGGATCGGTTACGGCTATACCAACCGACTCGCCCGCCCGTCGACGACGGCGATCGGATTTCTCTGTCGCATGTACATCGAACCCAATCCGCCGCGGAAGACTTTCGCGCGGGCGGTCAAACTCATCGGTGGTTTCGGCCCTTCCCCCGACGACATGTACTACAACTATTACGCGACGCAGTTCATGCATCACTACGGCGGGCCCGAGTGGGACAAATGGAATGTGACGATGCGAGACTGGCTCGTCGAGACCCAGGAAAAAACCGGCCACTCTGCCGGCAGTTGGATGCCGCGCGACCGTCACGCCCGCCCCGGCGGCCGGTTGTATATGACCACGATGGCGATCATGACGCTCGAAGTCTATTACCGTCACCTCCCGCTCTATCAACACGGCGCCGAACGGCCGGCGATTTCCGATGCCGGGTTTTTGCACGAATCCGAATCGACCGCGCACGAATCAACAGAAGAGTGAGTTGATGTGAGGCCGATGAACGTCGTAAGATCATGAAATTGAAATTCGCCGATCGAGGCATTCTCCCTGCGAAGGATCAGTTTCATGACGCGCGTCTGTCGAACCGGTTGGTCGGCCGTTTCAGTCGGTCTGACGTTCTATCTGGGCGCGGCGTCGATCGCCGCCGATCCGCCGGCGACGCCGGCATTTCGGGAGGGAACCGCCGATCTCGGGCTCACGCTCGGAAACGGCGCCGCGTGCTGGGCCGATCTCGACAACGACGGCTGGACCGACCTTTGCGCGGGCGGAACGGCCTGGCGGAATGACGGCGGCAAACGATTCGCGAATCTCGCCGACGGCATCGGAGAAGTGGTCGCCGCCGATTTCAACAACGACGGATTCGTCGATCTGTTTTCGTGGTCGACGATGCGCGTGCTCCGCAACACGGGGGGCACGGGGTTCGAAGCGTTCGTGTTGCCCGAACTCCCCAAATGCGTCTCGCGCGGGGCCTGCTGGGCCGACTTCAACAACGATGGGTTTTGCGACCTGTATATCGCGGGTTTTGAAGATTGGGACGCCGGGATCACCTATCCCGACATGATTCTCACGAACGATCAAGGAACGGCCTTCACGTTGACCTGGAGCGAAGTCCGCTTCCGCGCCCGCGGCGTGACGGCGTGTGACTTCGACGAAGATGGCGACGTCGACGTGTATGTGTCGAATTATCGTTTACAGCCGAACGTCTTATGGATCAACGACGGCACGGGCAAATTGACCGACGAAACCGCAAAGTACAACGCGTTGGCGACGTCGCCCGGTTTTGACGGCGGTCATTCGATCGGCGCCGCATGGGGTGACTTCGACAACGACGGGCGGTTCGATCTCTTCGCCGGCAATTTTGCCCACGTCGACGGGCGGGGCGATCAGCCGAAGTCTCGCTTCTTGCGGAATACGGGCGACGCCGATAATCCCGCATTCGAAGACCGCGGCACGGGAGGTGTGTTCTATCAGGAGTCGTACGCCTCCCCCGGCGCGGGAGACTTCGACAACGACGGCGATCTCGATTTGTTCTTCACCACCGTGTACGGGGTCGCATCGTTCGGCGTTAAAAACAATCCCGTGCTGTTTCGCAACGACGGCAACTTCGAGTTCGCCGACGTCAACGCCGCGGCCGGATTGGCCGATCTCGGAGTGACATACCAAAATGCATGGTCCGATTTCGACCGGGACGGCGATCTCGATCTGGTCACGCAGGGCAAACTTTTCGTGAATCTCGCATCGTCCGAATCCGGACATTGGCTCGGCATCCGGCTGGAAGGAGACGCCCGAACGATCAATCGCTCGGCGATCGGTGCGCAAGTTCGCATCACGCTGCATGACAAAGTCATCGCACGACAGGTCGAAGCGGGAACCGGCGAAGGAAATCAAAACGATCTCACGCTGCATTTCGGACTGGGGCGACACGCCGCACCGGTGAATCTCGACATCTTGTGGCCGGGCGGCCGGAGACAAACGCAGACCGAAGTCGAGATCGATCGTACCATGACCGTTCGTTTTGACGGGGCGCCTTGATCGTCTTGAAAACGCAGCCACGTTCTGAATGCAGGAGACGGAGATGTCGAGGGTGAGTAAACGCGATCTGGTCCGGGCGGTGCTTGATGAGTACGGCCGCACCTATGCCGCAGAAATCGGCATTCATTTAAAGAACACTCCCGCCGCGCTCTTCCAGTTGCTATGCGCCTCGCTATTGATGAGCGCCCGCATCGCCGCCCGCAATGCCGTCGAGGCTGCGACGGCGTTGCGGAAGGCAAAGCTGACGACGCCGCAAAAAATGGCACGGGCCACCTGGCAACATCGCGTCGACGTGCTCACCGCGCACGGCTATAAACGCTTCGACGAGAGCGGTTCGCGAATGCTCGGCGATACCGCGCAATTGTTGCTCGATCGCTACGGCGGCGATCTCCGCAAACTCCGCGACGAAGCGGGCCGCGATGTGCCGGCCGAGCACAAACTCTTACAGCAGTTCAAAGGGATCGGCAACGTTGGAGCCGATATTTTCTTGCGCGAAGTTCAGGGAGTGTGGGACGAAGCGTTTCCCTACGTCGATGGACGAGTCAGGAAAGCTGCGAAATCGCTCGGTCTGCCCGACGATCCCCGCGGATTGTCGAAACTCGTCGAACGTCAAGATTTCCCCCGCTTCGTCGCCGGCCTGGTCCGCGTCGATTTGGCGAAAGCACAGCACGAAATCGAGGAACGCGCCGCGGCGTGATGCGTGAGTAATTTGGCAATGTTGCCGCCAAATGAATCAGTGCCTCGGCGACGTCCACGATGTCATGCCTTCGACCGACTGCCTTTCTCCTCGCTGCTGCAACGCGTTTGTGGCGATTTCACCGGTTTCGATCTGCTGCTTGAATCGCCTCAAGTCTTCGTCGAGCAGGTCAGCCAGTCCGTATCTGAACAGATGCGCCACTTTGTCGGCGACGAAGCCCCCCGGCGGATCGTATTTAAGGCTGACGCGCAGTTCCGTCCCCTTTCCCGCATCCCACGATTGGAAACGGACCGAGCCGGCGGTATCGACGTCGGAGCCGGGCAGCGACTGCCAGGCGATGATTTCGCCCGGCCGATCGGTGATGATCTCCGCTTCCCATTGGAATTCGCGGTCGCCCGGCCCCAGCGCCGTCCAGCGCGACCGCTTTTCATCGATCGTCTCGACCGATTTTACATGCTTGAGAATCTTCGGCAGGTTTTCCAGATTTCTCCAATAGTCGTATAAGGATTTTGCGTCGCGATTGATCGTGACCGACTGCGTCACTTTATTGCCGTGCTGGGCGCGGACGCCGACGTCGGCGTGGCGAGGGACGGCGGTGTTCATGCCGATCAAGCCGTAGACCGAACAATGTCCCGTCCAGCCGCGCTGCACGAGTGCGGCTCCGGCCAGCGACAACGCTACTCCGGAGAGCGACATGCGGGATAAGCCGTGCACCGCCAGCCAGGCGCCGGCGGCCAACGAGACCAATCGCTCGACGCCGCCGACGTTTGCTGCGGCGGGGTGATGCTGTTTCTGTTCGCAAATGGACATCGGCTGTTGAACTTCGCTGATGGCGTTCATCTTCGTGCCTCCTTGAAAACCCCCCGCGAAAATGCCGAGGGAGTTGTCGAACGTGAGTTTCTGTTTATATGTTTTTTCGTTGACGATTCGTTGATTTTTCCGGTTGGAAGCTCCATTTTATCGCTGCGACCTTTTAACGTTATGCGTCGATCGGAAGGAGGGGCATCGGGAGTTTTCCGCTCGCGCAAACAGGGGATGATCGCGAGCAACAGGACAGACAGGTTTTAAAGATCGGTGGTGACATGCTGCTGAACTTAAAGCGGCAATTTCAGCCGCGAATATCTGAGGAAAACATATGAACAAGCGTCATGGGGATCGCCCCTATATCGGCCACAAAGAACGCATGTTAATCTGGGACACGATCGCACCAACACACCTCAAGATTTCATGAATCTCACATACATGTGATGCGAATCCGGCACCCAGGATGGGATGCCGCCAACTGAATTGATTCTCTCTATTCTTATTCTTGACCGAACGAGAGGAAGAGAATGCGTACTCCGGTTACGGGCCGCCGCGGTTTTACTTTGATCGAATTATTGGTGACCATCGCCATCATTTCCGTGCTGATTTCGTTATTGCTTCCCGCCGTGCAGCAGGCGCGAGAAGCGGCGCGGAAGACGCAGTGCAAGAGCAGCATTCGACAAATCACGCTCGCCTTGCACAATTATCACGAGACATTCAAGATCTTTCCGTCAGGTCAATACTTCTGTCAATCGGGAACCGACTGTTCGTCGTCCGCCTATTATGCGCCCGGCTGGGGCTGGTCGGTTTCGATCCTGCCCTACGTCGAGCAAGCGGCGATCTACAACCGCATTAATTTTTCCCTGTCGATGGCGGATCCCTATCATGCCCCCGTACTGGCGACGCCGATCGTGCTGTTCCATTGCCCCAGCGACGCGACGCGCAACGATTCCGTCCCTCCCTCCGGCTTCATCGGATGGGCCGAACGCATCGCCACCAGCAACTACGTTGGGAACGGCGGGTCGTTCGGCTTCAGCTTCAACGTCCCGTGGATAGAAAAAAATGAACAGATCACCAACGGCGTGATGGGACGCGATTCCGCCCGGCGTTTTCATGAAATCAGCGACGGCCTTTCGAATACGTTTCTCATTGGCGAGTCGATTCATTACAATTTCTACTGGGATCCGACGCTTTACGGAAATTACACCCCCGGAGTGCAAAAGGCCTGCTGCACGCTCACGTTGGTGAGGCAGGGGAACTGGAGCATGAATCCGGGATTCGGCGCGTCGATGACCGCCCAACGGGAAAGTTTCGCCAGCTTGCACGAAGGGGGAGCCCACTTTGGGCTCTGTGATGGAAGCGTACGGTTCGTCAGTGAGAACATCGACCATACGGCACGCCATCCCTATGCCGGGACGGGAGTCGATCCCTTTGATCTTGCGAACGGAGGTATCGGGTATGGAGTCTGGCAACGATTATTTTCCCGCAATGACAGCCTTGTGACCGGTGAATTTTGACGACGGGCAAGTTTAATTGTTCCACGCGAACCAAGATACGGTTGCGTCCCTTTCATGGCGCCGGCTCCGAGAGTCGTGGCGGTGGGGGGTGGTGCGCTATGCCGGCACGATCGGCTCGGTTCTGCTGGCGACGGTCGTCACCGAATCCGTCGAGTTGACGCAGCCGTTCAGCGGCGTTCTCGCAATGGGCATCGTCCTTGTCGCCGCCTGGTTTGGCGGTGCAGGGCCTGCGTTATGCCTTTCTCCGTTCTTGCTGGTGGTTTCGCGCATGCAGCGGCCTCCCGAGGAGCGTTTTGACGCTCTCCCGCCGAATGAATTGCTGGCCGTGGCAATTATTACGGTCATCGCGGGGGCAGTCGGCTTGGCCGGGCAGTATCATCGGCGCATTGCCGCGATTAAGAAAGAAAACTCACAGAAGCTGCGCGACCAGGCCCGCGCGCTCAGTCATGCACACATCGTCTTCCGCGACGTTCACGGCAGGGTCACGCAGTGGAATGAAGGCGCCGAAAAAATGTTCGGCTGGACGGAGAGCGAGGCGGTCGGTCGGCCTCTGCACGAGCTCCTGCGCACCGAGTTCTCCACCCGGCTGGAAGAAATCAACATTGAACTGTTATATACGGGACAGTGGCAGGGAGAGGTGATTCATTACCATAAAGACGGAGCCGCCTTGAATATCGCCGCGCATTGGATTCTCTATCGCGACAACCAGGGGGCGTCCATCGGCGTAGCCGAAGTGCACAACGACGTCTCGGCGCTCAGGCGGGCGGAAGAAGCGGTGCGCGAGGCCGATCGCCGCAAAGACGAATTTCTCGCCATGCTGGCTCACGAACTGCGCAACCCGCTCGCCCCCATCCGCACCGGTCTCGAACTAATGAAAATGGTGAAGGACGATCCGCAGACGATGGAAGAAACCCGCGCCATCATGGAACGGCAGACGAAGCAGCTCGTCGCGCTGGTCGACGACCTGTTGGACGTCTCCCGAATTACCCGTGGCAAACTCGAACTGCGAAAATGCCGGGTCAAGCTGTCGGACGTCGTGCAGAGCGCCGTCGAGGCGGCGCAGCCGTTTATCGAAGACGGCGGTCACGAGCTGAGCGTCATCGTTCCCGATCGGCCGTTGTATCTCAACGCCGACCCCCATCGGCTGGCACAGGTGTTGTCGAATCTGCTGAATAACTCCGCGAAGTATACGCGGGAAGGGGGCGACATCGTGCTGTCGGCCGACCGGCGGGAAAGCGACGTCGTCGTCTCCGTCCAGGATTCCGGGGTGGGAATTCCCGCGGACATGCGGGAACGGATTTTTGAGATGTTCACCCAGATCGACCGTAGCATGGAAAAAACCCACTCCGGGCTCGGCATCGGCTTGACGCTGGCGAAATCGCTGGTCGAAATGCACGGAGGAACGATCGAAGTCCACAGCGAAGGCGCGAACCGGGGGACGACGTTTCGCGTCATCCTGCCGCTCCTGCTGGAAATTCCGGCGGTCGAGTCCCCCGTCGATCCGGTCGAGATGCCGACCCCTAAAGAACGCCGCGTGTTGATTGTCGACGACAATCAAGCGGCCGCGAGCCTGCTGAGCAGCGTCGTCAAGATGCTGGGCAACGAAGTCCGCACGGCAGGCGATGGAGAAGAGGCGATCGCCGTGGCCGACGATTTTCGTCCGGACGTCGTCCTCATGGATTTGGGCATGCCCAAGCTCAACGGTTACGATGCCGCTCGGCACATTCGCCAACAACCCTGGGGCCGGAAAATGCTGCTCGTCGCGTTAACCGGATGGGGGCAGGACGGCGACAAGCAGCGAACGAAAGAAGCCGGATTCGATCATCACCTCGTCAAACCCGCCGATCCTGCCGAGTTGCAAAATTTGTTGGCCGAACCGAAAGTGAATGGGGACGCTCTTTCGATGAAGAGCATCGGCGAACCGGTCGACCGCGAACCGGTCGACCGAAATTAACGGCGTCGATCTGCCGGTCGATCGGATGCCTGTCGCCGCGTTCTCGATGACGCACGCCTATATTACGCGAGTCGCGGTCAGGATCGGATACGTGCCGGTCGGTTCGACCGTGCGATCGATGCAGCGGAACCCCGCGGCTTGCAGCACGCTTTCCACGTGTTCCGCCGTGCGATGGCGATGAGTGAGGTTGAAAACGCGTTTCAAAAATCCGCTGGTGTTGAACGCATCATTCATCCCATGCGTGACGAGAACGCCATTCGGCGTCATGACGCCGTTGAGAGCCTTGAGCATCGTCAACAGTTCTTCATCGGTCAGATATTCGACGATTCCCACGAGCTTGACGATATGTGCCCGCGTATTGGGGAGCACGTCGGAAATGCGGCGGGCGTCTCCCGTTCGAAAATGGACTCGGCCCGCCAGCCCGAGTTGTTCGGCAACGGATTCACCAAAGTCGCGCGCGTCGTCGTCGAGGTCGATCAAGTAAGCGGTGACGCGCTGCACGTCGACGCCCGATTCGACGATCGCGCTCTGGATCTGCACTCCGGGGCCCGAACCGACGCCGACAACGTTGATCGGCGCGTCTCCGCCGAGTGAGGCGATCGCTTGCGCCAGTTTCCGAATGACGATGCGGCAGCGGTTTCGCGAGGCGATGGACACCGGATTGCCGCGCAGCGCCTGATCGTCGAACCAATCGACCGGCGGCTCGTTGCGATAGATGATTTGCATCGATCGCCATCCGCCGGGGCGTAAGAACGATTCCGCAAGTAAGGGACTCTTGCTACCTTGCAAGAGCCGCTTGAGCCAGCCGGCGGGAAGCAGCTTGTTTTTCCACGGATTGATCAACGCGGCTGCGATTTTCTGTGACAATCCAATCGTCTCGACGTCGGGGGTCGGGATGAGGGAGCCGGCAATTTTGTGTTCATCCTCCCGAAGATTCAACTCGGGTTTTAGCATCAGAACGGGCATCTCCAAGAACCTCAACAAAAAAATATGGGCAGAGCTATCGGGTGAAACGGCGAGATTCGGGCTCGCAAATTACCCCATCGCGACCAGGATTTTGCGCGGTCCCTCGAAGGGCATGCGGCCGTGCGCAACCATGAAATTATCGAGCAGCAGGAAATCCCCCTGTCGCCAGGGAGAAATCACGGAGTTGTCCCATAAGACCTTACGGACCTCGTCGAGATCCTCGTCGATGATCGTCGAACCGTCGCCGTAGAAGGCGTGCGTCGGCAGGCCGTCGATCCCGCAGCGATGAATCAACTGACCGCGATGTCGTTCATCGACATTGGTCACATGCCACAGATTGGCCTGGTTGAACCAGATGCGTTCGGAGGTCAATGGATGATCGATGACGCCGGGCCTGATGGCGCTGGTCCGCAGGCTGCCGTCGGCTAACCATTCAAATTCGATGCCGTTGTCATCGAGATACGCCTCGACGACGCTTTTGTCGTCGCTTTCAAAGTGATCCATCCACGATTTTCCGAGACCGTTCTTGTCGCCGTGCATGTTCTTCACATAGCGGACGCCCTTGGTCTCGAACGCGTCGCGGATGCGGGCCGGCATTTTTTGGCAGACCTTGCGGCAATCGACGATCGGCGTTTCGCCTCCCTGCGCCGGCTCGGTGAGACAGAAAAACGCGATTCTCGGAGGCGGAGATTTCGCATACGACAATTCGTTGTGCAGCGTGATGCTGTAGCGAGCCGGATGCTCGGTCGACGTGTAGACGTTGTCGGCGACTTTGCTGCGCGGCGATTGTCCTTCGACGTACGGCATCAGGCTGGCAATTGACGACTGGGCCGCCGTCTGGAAGTCTTCCGGACGGGAGAGCGCGAAACCGCGGAACAAAATGCCGCCGTGCACGGCGAGCATCTGAGCGATCCAATCCTCGCGCTGTTTCATCTGCCGGCAAAGTTCCTGAACGGAGTTGTCTGCCGCGGCGTCGGCCTCGCAGAGAAGAGGCAAGGTGGAGAGTTCGTTTGCGGAAATGGACATGATGGCCATGGTTGCCTTTAACGGTTGTTTTTACAGAAACGGTGCGAGCACGTTGAAAATGTCAGCGGGAAAATACGGTTCGACGGTTGGTCCCGACGGCAAACCTGCGGGCGCCAGGATGCGAATCTGCACCGACGGACTTCGCGGTTCTGCTATTTGGTATCGTCATGCCTGTCGGATCAATTCCACTCGGAATGCGGATCTTTCCGCGATATTCATCTCACTTTTCACTTCCGGGACGTCCGGTCGCGGAGTTTAGACAAAGTCTTTCAGCAGCACTCGTCCATTATTTCCGGCAGCGGGTGCATTTGCCCGTTTGACTACAGGGGAAATTACAGTCGTACCGAAAAAGACCGTTACACAAGGATGTCCCCTACACCCAAATCGGCACACTTTTGGACGCTCATCGAGGAGCGATTTTTCCGTGTCCCCACAACCCCCAACTGGCGTCGCGCTGTTGCTGGTGGAGAGCACTGGTCTCTCAACGCCTCTCCAGCCGAATCTCCCCTTGCGAAATCTCGTTTCGCGACGTGGCGACTCCGTTTGCACCGGCGATTTGGGGTTGAAGTTTTTACACATCGCCGCGGCGCGCTCCGAATCTCCCCTCGTCTGCACCGCCGACGCACAATTCTCGTATTCATCGCTGGCAGTGGCGGCGTTGTCATTAAGTCGCCTGCTCGAATCGGCGAGAGTATCGGAAGAAAACTCGACGGCCGAACCGGGCGCCCGCGTCGTCGTGCTCCTGCCGAATTCACCGGAATATCTCGCGGCGTTTTATGGCGTTCTGCTGGCGGGAGGCGTCGTCGTCCCCGTCGCTCCTAAGATCGAAGCCGAGACGCTGCGGCGGATCGTGGAAACGACCAGCGCCACGCACATCATCACAACGGCGCACATTCTGGCCGCGCGGCACGATCTGCAGGCAATTCCGACTCAGACCGTCGACTGGTCGATCGGCAACGATGGGATCGGCACGGCCGTTGAAGAACGGTCATCCGAAAATAGAACCAATGTGGATGACGACAACCGCCTCGCGGCGATTTTTTTCACCGGCGGGACTTCCGGTACTCCCAAAGGCGTGATGCTCAGTCACCGAAATCTGATTTCGAACGCGGAATCGATTCGGCAGTATCTCGGGCTCACCGAGACCGACAACCCGCTGTGCATCTTGCCCTTCATGCATGCGTTCGGCAATTCCGTCCTGCAATCGCACGTCCTGGCGGGGTCTCGGCTGACGTTGTGCGGTCACACGGCGTTTCCGCAAACGATCGTCGACGGCTTGAAGACTCATGCCTGTACGAGCCTTTCGGGGGTTCCCGATCTGTTTCGGATGTTGCTGTCGCGCACCGCGCTCGGTCAAGCCGCGCTGCCCGATTTGCGCTACATGGCCGTTGCCGGCGGCGCTCTTCCGCAGCCGCTCGCATTAGAGCTGGCGGAGAAAATCAAACCGGCCCGATTCTTCGTGATGTATGGACAAACCGAGGCGACGGCGCGGCTCGCGTATGTTCCTCCCGAACGGCTGCTCGATCGTCCCGACGGGGCGATTGGACAACCCGTACCCGGCGTGACGCTGGAGATCGTCACTCCGGAAGGAGTTCCCGTCGCACCGGGAGACGTCGGCGAACTGAGAGCCCGCGGCCCGAATATTATGCTCGGTTACTGGTCCGATCCCGACGAGACAGCCGGACGCATCCGCGACGGATGGCTCTACACGGGGGACTTGGCCAGCCGCGGCGAAAACGATTGGATCGTGCTACGGGGGCGCAGCAATTCGTTTGTGAAGATCGCTGGTTTCCGCGTGCATCCGCAAGAACTCGAAGAATTCGCTGCGCGCCGCCTGGGAGCGGATCAGGCCGTGGCTGTGCCGTTCAACGGGACGGTCGGTACGCGGCTTGCGCTATTTTTGAAATTCGCAGCCGGACCGACGCCGGGACTTGCCGACCTGCTTGCGGCCTGCCGCGCGGAACTGCCGCATTACCTGGCGCCCGAAATCATACAACTCGTCGACGAGTTTCCGTTGAATCATGCGATGAAGATCGATCGGCCCGCGTTGTCGCAGCGCGCGGAGGAAGCGCTGTTGCAACGCCGCATTTCCGCCTGATCCGGCCTCAAATATTGCCCGACATACTTCTAACACAACCTCTGTGCATAACCGTCGTCCCCGAGAACGTGAGTGATTTTTAACAAGCACAACCGGTTGTGTTCGAGTCTCTAAGTCCAGGGAGTCCTGAAATGAACCAGCCCACCATCGAACACAAATTGATCGAATTTTTGCGAACCGCGACGGGACAACGGACGATCGACGACGCGACCGATCTGCTCGAGGCGGGTCTCGTCGATTCGCTGATGATGATGGATCTGATCGTGTTCGTCGAAACCGAGTTTCAAACCGTGATCGAGTTCGGCGACCTGACGCCGGAAACGTTTCGCACACCGTCGACGATCGCGCAGCTCGTGGCCTTGCGATTGAATCACGGAGGAGCGACGGAAGCGGCGTGACGGACGTCGCGGCCATGCGAGGGATTTGCGCCTCAAAAATAAGAGCCATTTGTTTTTCGGGAATCGACACCAATTTCTCTGCGCGCCAATTCGACGGCGGCAGGTAAGGCTTTGCCATGTTCTGGCCCACGACTTCAAAACCGGTCCCCCTGGAAGAATTGGGGTGGATCAACGCCAGTTATCTGGGGAGCGCCGCGCCGCATTCCGACCCGTACCTCATCTGGGGGACGAATGCCGACATGGAGGCTATGGAACCGTTCCTCGCCGAGATGCGGAAAACGACGGGAACGATCGTTTCGACGGCACACGTTCTGGTCTGCGCCGTGGCGGCGAGTTTGAGGGATCATCCGAACGTCAACCGGCGCGTGATCGGCCGGAAAGTGTACGATTATCGGGGCGTCAACATCGTCATGCCGATGCTGCAGACCAGCACGGGCGAAGTCGATTCCGTTTTCTTGCACGGCGCCGACAAGCTGTCGCTGAAGGAGATCGCCGGCCGCTTCTGGAACGAGGCCCGTCAGCGCGCGGTGCTGAAGTCGCGGCGTCAGAACGAACCGTCGGATTCGCGTTGGTCGCGCTGGGACCGCCTCAAGCGATACCTGCATCTGCGGTGGGTTCATCGCATGTCCCGCGTGGGATTCTTTTTCGCCAATCGATTCCGCCTTCCCGTCACCTGGAAGTGGGAGCAGGAATTGCATGCAGCCGGCGCTTTTGTGAACTATCTCGGTTCGCCGGGGGCGCCCCCTTTGATCAATCACAAGCTCGCCTCGCTGCCGATGAATTCGTATTCGATCGCGGTGACGTTAGGTCCGATCGAGCCCCGTCCCGCAGTGGTCGACGGCGGCGTGGTGGTGAGAAAAGAAGCCTCGCTTTTCGTGCGTGTCGATCATCGTTTCGTCAACGGGCATCAGGCGGGTGAATTCGTCAAGACGTTGCGGTCGTACCTCATGAATCCGCAAGCCTTAATGCAAGCGCTGGAAGAGCGGTCACCCGTCTCGCAGCAACGTGCCGCATGATGCCGGCGCATACGTCGCCCGAAAAAGTCTTGAACTCTAATTCCGAAATCCGACCTGTTCGATCGGGTCTGCCGCGGTCCAACATCGCGGCAGATCTCCGTTCGCTCGCTCGTCCTGGACGTCTTTCGACAGAGACGTCGCAACCATAAGTTACCCGCAAATGCTGAACAAGAAACGAGCCGAATCACGCTGGATTCTCGACAATGGGATGAAGGTTTTTGAAACCCACGCGGACATGGGCGAGGAACGCGTCCGCCGGCTGGAAGACCTGGCCTTCAAATACGGCCAATATTCCGAGTCGTATCTCGTGACCGAGCCGAATCGTTCTTACCTCTGGTCGTCGTGCGATAACGGCGTCGTCGGGTTCGTGCGTCAAGGGGGGCACGTCGCCATCGTCGGGGGCCTTATCACCCACGACGACAACAAAATCGGATTTATTCATGAAATCGCCGAATTCGCCAAGTCGAACAAAGTGCGCGTCATGTTCTACCACATCGATGATCGCGACGCTCCCTTGTTCAGGCAGGCCGGGTTTCAAGTTACAAAATTCGGCGTCAATGCGAGAATTCCGCTGGCCGGACACAACTGGAGCGGGAAATCGTTCGAATGGGTCCGCCGGCAGTTCAACTTCGTCAGCCGTCACGGCGTTCTGTTTGAGGAATGGTCGGCAGAGGAATCGACGCCCGCCGAGTGGGAGCATCGGCTGGGTGAACTCCAGGAAGTTTCCGCCGAACATATCAACGCGAAGCATTTTCGCGGCGAGATCCCCTTTTTTGAAGGGCGGTTGTTGAACGAGCATCTGTATCGCCGACGATGTTTCGTCGCCCGCGCAGAGAATGGAAACGGCCGGATCGAGGGTTTCGTCGTTTGTACGCCGATCGACAACGGCCGCCAATGGGCCATGGAAATGTATCGCCACCGCATCGACGCCGTGCGGGGGGTGATTCCGTTTCTGATGCATCAGACGATCGAACGCCTAAAGGCCGAAGGCTGTGAGGGGGTGTCGATGTGTCCCGTTCCCGCCATCGGCTGTGAAAAGAAACAGCCGGGAGATTCGCTCGTCGCGCGGACGGCGTTGACGCTGTGGAATCGACTGGGAAGCGCGTTGTTCGATACGAACGGCCTCTATCATTACAAGAGCCGGTTTCGTCCCGAATTCACGGATATGTACCTGTGCTCTTCCTCAAATGTCACCGTGATGAGCATCTGGGCCTATTTGAGATTGACGCGCGCCTTCGATTTGAAAATCGGCGCGTTCTTGAAGGGCCTGATCCATCTGCTGAATCCGCAGCGACGGACGCTGGCCAAACCGGTTCTCGTCCCGCAGCCGGCGTTTACCGCCGAATTGGTCGTGGCATCAGCACCCGTGGCCGTTCCTTCCGAATCGAAGGCCGCGTGATTCGGCGTCCGAGCTCCCCTCCATCGTACGACGGCTTTTCAACAGGATATGGAGTATCGATCGTTTGGGGCGAATGCACACAGTGGCGGGACGAGCAATTCTACACGAGCGTGCCCAAAGACGGGACGTTGCGTTGAATTCGAATGGCCGAAAAGAGCCCTTACCCGCTCGACGAGGGTGTAAAGGCGTTGCTACAATGAAAACTCCGCGAGCCTCGAGGCGATTCGGCCTCAACCCGTCAACGATTGTCGGGGCGATCATCTGTTGATCCGGTTCGTTGGGCCGACCGATTTTTGCAAACGATAGTGCGTAATCGATGATCAAAGACACCAATGGCCGAAAAACTAAACTCGCCCCGGCATCTCACGCATCCGAAAGACCTCCGGTAACACGAAGTCCCGAAGCGACATCGCATCGCGCGCAGCCGTGGTGTGCTTTGTATCGCTGGATGTCGCTCGCCAGGGAGATCGATCGCCTCGAGTTGGAACTCGTTCAGCAGGGGCAAGCATTCTTTCACGTCTCGGGCGCGGGACACGAGGCTTCCGCGGCTCTGGCTCGGCATCTGACGCCCGCCGACTGGCTGCATCTGCATTACCGCGACAAAGCGCTTTTGCTGGCACGCGGCGTTCCGCCGGGCGAATTGTTTCTGAGTCTGCTGGGAAAGGAAAACTCTCACTCCGCCGGACGGCAGATGAGCGCCCATTTCAGCGCGCCTGCACTCAATGTCTTAAGCATGGTCGGGCCGGTCGGTAACAATGCGCTGCAAGCCGTCGGCGTGGCCGCCGCCATTAAAGACCGGCCGGGGGGTCCTCTGGTTGTCTGCTCGCTCGGGGACGGCACGACGCAAGAAGGGGAATTCTTCGAAGCGGTCGCCGAAGCCGTTCGTAGCGAGCTTCCCGTGTTGTTCTTGATCGAAGATAATCAACTGGCGATCTCGACGAAAACAACCGGGCAGACGTTTTTCTCCCTCCCCGAAGGCGATGGCCGGGAACTCTTCGGCATGCCGATCGAGTACATCGACGGCAGCGATCCGCGTCTCGCCGACGCCCGTTTTTCACAATGCGTGGAGACGATCCGCAAAACCCGCGGACCGGTCGTCGCGGTCCTGCGCGTGGCCCGCCTCGCCGACCATTCCAATGCCGACGACCAATGCCAGTATCGCGATCACGACGAGATCGCAGACGCCTTTGCGACGCTCGACCCGATCGCGACTCTGCGGCAACAACTCTCCGACGAGGGCATGACCGGTGCGGAACTGACGCTCGTCGACGAACTGGTGTCGCAAGACGTCGCGGACGCGGCACGCGAAGCGCTCGCCGCGACCGATCCCGAGCCGATCTTTTCCGCGAAAGCCGAATTGCCGCATTCGCTGCGGTCTCGCAGCGAATACCGCGGCAACGGCCACGCGCGACAGTCGACGATGCGTGAAGCGATAAACGCCGTGATCCGAGCGCGTCTCGAAGCCGATCCGCGCGTCTTCCTGTATGGACAGGACATCGAAGACCCGAAAGGGGACGTGTTCGGCGTGACGCGCGGCCTCAGTCACGATTTTCCGGAGCGCGTCAAGAATTCGCCGCTCTCCGAATCGACGATCGTGGGAAGCTGCATCGGCCGGGCCATTGCGGGCGAGCGGCCGGTGGCTTTCATTCAGTTCGCCGACTTCCTGCCGATGGCCGCCAACCAGATTTTATCCGAACTGGGGAGCATATACTGGCGGACGCAAGGGGGCTGGCAATGCCCGGTGATCGTCATGATCACCTGCGGCGGTTATCGGCCGGGGCTGGGACCGTTCCACGCGCAAACGCTCGAAACGTTGGCGGTGCATACCCCGGGAATCGACGTCTGTATGCCGGCCTCGGCCGCCGATGCGGCGGGATTGCTCAACGCGGCGTTCGATTCGCCGCGGCCGACGATGTTCTTTTATCCCAAGTCGTGTTTGAACTCGCTCGATGAAGCGACGTCGACAGACGTCGAAGCCCAATTCGTGCCGTTCGGAAAAGCCCGCGTCGTCCGCAAGGGGAGCGACATTTCGTTTGTCACGTGGGGCAATCCGGTGGTGCAATGCGGGCAAGCGGCCGATGCGTTGGCCGACGCCGGTTTTTCCGCCGAAGTTCTCGATTTGCGTTCGCTTTCACCCTGGGATGAAGAAGCGGTGCTCGCCTCGGTCGAAAAGACGCGGCGGCTGGTCGTCGTCCATGAAGACAATCTGACGTGCGGATTCGGCGCGGAAGTTTTGGCCCGCGTCGCCGAACGTTCGAGCGCCGCTCCCGTCATGCGACGCGTGACTCGGCCGGATGTGTACGTCCCCTATCACTTCGAGTCGCAACTCGAAGTGCTTCCCTCATACCGGCGGATACTCGAGACGGCGGCGGACATGCTCGATCTCGATGTGACGTGGGAACGGCCCGCCGCTTCCGAATCGGGAATGGTGGCGATTCCGGCGATGGGATCGGGCCCGGCCGACGACGCCGTCACCCTCGAAGCGATTCGCGTTCGCGTCGACGACGTGGTGGTTCCCGGCCAGCTCGTCGCGGAAATCGAGACGACCAAGTCGATTATCGAAGTGGTCTCGACCGTTTCCGGCCGCATCGATGAAATCCTGGTTTCCGAAGGAGAAATGGTTCGCGTCGGTCAGCCGCTGATGATGGTGCAAACCGCCGAAACCGACGCCCCCCGCAAACCGGCGACGCGTGAAGAACCGGGAGTGCCGCATTTCAGGCCGCGAAATATCGCCGCAACCCCAAGCCCCTCTCCCAGGACGGCGACGAGCAGCAGCGGTTCGCCGGGCCCGAACGGCAAGATTCAAGCCGGTAACGCCACCATTGTCGGGCTGAGCGGCGTCACCGGAGGCCGGCTGGTTTCCAACGACGAATTGCTGAAACATCATGCCGGCCGCACGTCGGATGACATTTTCGCCCGGACCGGCATCGAATCCCGGTTCTGGGCCGAGACGGACGAGACCTCGCTCTCGTTAGCACTCGACGCCTGCCGGGTGCTGATCGATCGGACCGGGTTCGATCTCGATCAGTTAACGCTGGCGATCGCCTGCACCACAACGCCGACGCAAGTCACCCCCTCGCTGGCGTGCCGCGTGCTCGCGGGATTGTCTCCCAGTCGCACCGACTTGAATATCGCCGCATACGACATTAACGCGGCCTGTTCGGGTTATTTGTATGCGATGCAGGCCGCGTGGGATCATCTGCATCATCAACCCGATGGTCATGTGCTGATTGTCACGTCGGAGTTGCTCTCGAGAATGCTCGACGTCCGCGATTTCAGCTCCGCGTTTCTGTTCGGCGACGCCGCCACGGCGACGCTGATTGCCGGCCCGACGGCGACGGCGCAATCGCTGCCCCGTTCCCCCGGGCACGGCAAGCTGTCATACAACCGTCCCGTGCTTTCGGGGAGAGCCGAAGACGGATCGGCATTGTCGGTGCCGCTGCAAGAGCAAGGCTGGATCAAGCTCAAGGGCGAGGCCGTGTACGACGAAGCCGTTCGCTCGATGATCCGCATTCAGGCCCAGGCGTGCGAAGAAGCCGGAGTTCCGCTCGAATCGTTGTCGCATATCATTCCTCACCAGGCCAACGGACGCATTCTCAAAGCCGTCGGTTATCTCACGGGGCGGCCGATCTTCAATCACATGCGCAATCTCGGCAACACCTCGTCCAGTTCGATCCCGCTGGCGCTTCGAGCGTTCTTAAAAACCGCCCCGGCGGGCGAACGCATCGGCCTGTGCACTTTCGGCGGCGGCTTCACCTACGCCGCTGCGGTCGCCGAAGTCGAGTGACCGCTCGACGTTCTGGACGGAGACCGATTCACCGCCCCGGCGTCGCCGTCGCCGGCATCCTCGAGAAGTTCTCGCGTTTCATCCGAATCAGGCCACATCATCGAGCGCTTGTCCTAAAGAATTCTTTCGA
>JBBECD010000073.1:0-5983 GCA_040881995.1 Planctomycetaceae bacterium | reverse complement strand
TCAATGCCTTGCATTAAATTGGAATGATTTACGAAAACTTGGAAGTACTGAATGAATGACGAAATCCGAATGTCGAATGTCGAAACGGTCGTTGCAGATGCCCGTTTGGATATTCGTCATTCGTGCTTCGACATTCGTCATTGTCGTCGTCACGATGGTCTACTGCCCGGCCGAGCGGGTTCCCTGCGGGGAACCGGAGATGGGGACGCCTTGCGGAAGCGGACGGCCGGCGACGATGTACCCTTTTTCGCGAGCGAATGCCTGCACGGTGCGAAAGGTCTCGAAGCCGTCGGGATAGACCCAGAACGTCAGCGTCGTGCCGGGATCGATCAACTGCAACTGACGCCCGAACCTCGATCGCGATTTGAGGGCCTGTTCGAGCGTTTCTCCCTTAAATCCAGGTTCGGGATCGATGCGCCATTCCGTCAGGCCGATGCGCATGATTCCCTGCCCGTAGCGAAGCTCATCGACGATTGACAGCGATTGTTTTTCGATCGTGTATTGCAGCGTGAATCCTTCGATCGGTCCGATTTCGCCCTGATAGCGCGAATGCTTGATCAGCAGTTCTCTGCGGGCTTTCATTTCCTCCTGCACGCGCTCGATCAATTCCTTCACCGGCACATAAGCAATCTGATTTCCCTGCACGCGAAAATGCCATTCTTCGCCGAGAACTTCTTGACTGACCGCGGTGAGGGAGTGTTCGACTTTCTTCGCCGGCGGTTTTTCGCGGAGGGCTTTGTCGACTTCGGCCTGAAGATTCAGATAGTCCCCTTTGACGCCGTCCAGCTTGAAGCGGGCGCGTTCGTAGTCCTCTCGGCGTTGTTCGATCACCTTCTCGGCGTCTTCAAGGGCGGTCTGGAGTTGCTGTTTCCGTTCTTGAAGACCGAGTGTGCGGTGGCGTGAATTCAGAAATTCGTTCTGCAACCGGGCGATGGTTTCATCCGATTGTTCGAGTTCGCTTCTGATGCCGGCGAGTTGTTCGTTCAGTTCCGTTGTCATCTCCTCCGGAGGGGGCGACGTTGCTGCGGGACGCGATTCCTCGTTCTCCATCGTCAACCGAGGGACGGCCGCGACAGCGACGTCGTCGGCTGGTTCTTCGATAAGCGTCGGCGTCTCGACGACGGTTTCTTCGGGAGCGTCAGCCGGCTCATCCGGCGCGACCGGTGACGCGGCCGCTGGTTTCTTGTGCGGATCGGGTGAAGACGCTGACATCAGTTTGGCCAGCGGAAGATCCTTCACCTGCAAGCCGGCCAGCACGATGAGGATAATCAGAATCCCCACCATGTTGGCGATGATATCGAGAAACGAATCGGACCCGATATCGAGTTCCCCGCGTTGTTTGCGCCGGCTCATCGTCGTCCTCCCGCTGGCGGAGACGATTGACCCGAACGCAACGACGCCGGTTCGGACCGCTGCGGCGCTCTCTCGTCGGACGTGTGCGTGGCGACGGTCGAGAGACCGAGGTCGCGGAGTTCGTTGTGCAGGTGCTCGTACCGTCCCCCTCCCCCTTTGCCGACGTGGAAGTGCACTTTCGGAACCCAATAAAAACCGCTTGGCGGCTGCGTCCACGAGCGGACTTCCCGATCGATGGCGACGACGACCGATTCCTCGAATTCTTTTCGCGTCATCGAGGTGCTTTGCGTGGGGATCTGAATTTGTCCGACGATCGTGCGATCGTCCTGAATCTGAATTCTCAACTCGCGCTCGAACCCGATGGTGGCATCGGGCGAAGGCGATCCCCACCGCCGGGCATCGATTTTCTCTCCGCGGCGCGATCTCGGTTTGCCGAGGTCCATGATGAGCGGAGAACTCGATCCACGTCCTTGTGAGGAATCGCTGCCTGAATTTTGCGAGTCCCCCCCGGCTGAATTTCTCGATGAATCGCCGAATGGACTCGACGCGCCGTCATACTGTCGATCCGCTGTCGCCGAACCGTTGGTTCCCTGTTCCGCGGTTCCCTTCTTATCGTTCCCCTTCGCCGACGCTTTTCGTCCCGCTGATCCTTTTTCCGCCGGATCATGTGGGGGGGGCGGACCGAAGGTTTTCTTGTCTCCGTTTTGAGTCGGGACTTCGTCGCCGAAATTATAGTCCGATCCGGCAACGTCGGGGTGGTCTCCCAATTTCGCATCGAGATCATTATTCGAATTGACGATGTGGTCGGTCTTCAGACGATTCATCGAATATTCGTCGCCGTAACGATTCGGCTGATCGGCGAGATCGGGATGAGCGTCGTCGAGGCTGGGGAATTCAACCATGCGATCGAACGGCGTCAGCTCGTCCCGTTCGTCGTCGGCGATGGAGCGAGGCGTACCCGGCTCGGGCGGAACGGCCGAGAGGTCGCTATTTGGAGCGTTCGTCAACTCGCGGTCGTCGGACGATGTCGGAAACCGGGCGGGAGGTTGTTCCAGCGCAAGGGGCTGACGCGATGGGGGAACGTCGCCGTTGTATTCGGAATCGGCACGGGGAGACGAAATCGTCGGCTTGACCGACACGGGGCCGTCGGGATCGAACGACGAACCGGCGCCGGATCGCCGGCGCGGGGCCGCTTTTTCGACGTCTTCGATGTCGAACCGATTGCGCGGCTGATCGAGCGTAAGCGGCTCTTCTTCGAGGAACGGTTGCGAACGCAACTCCTCGCGGATGCGGTCGCGCTGTTTCAGCAAATCATCGATCGCCGCCTGACATTCCCGCTTGGCCCGAGGATCGGCTTCGGCGAGATCGAGTTCCCAGTCGGCGGAGACCAGCTCGTATCCGTACGGTTGTTGCAGGCCGCCGAGCAGTTTGCGGGCGATGTAATAGGCGACGCTTCCCGAGGGGCGTACGATGAGCATCACGTACGGTTCATCTTCGACACCGGGTTCGGGATGCATGCGATGCCAGGCCCGCCAATAGGCGGACAGCGTCTGTGCGCCGGTCAGCAGCGGATTGATGCCGGGGGTGAAACCATTCAGATCGTGCGGCGTCAAGCGAATGTCTTCGGGAAGAAAGCGGATGTATTGTTCGGTGCACTCGATGAGAATCGGCCGGCGCGACGTTCCCTTTTTCCCGTTGTAAGGGACGAATGCGTAACGGTTCGCGACGTCGGCTTGCTGTTGTTTGGCGTATTCGAGTTCCCGGCGGAGCTGCTCCATGTGCCGCAGCAGGCGATCGTACTCGCTGCTCACGATCAGCGTTTCCCGCGCAAGTTTTGCGCGTTCGCCTTGAGTCTGTTCGAGCGATTGATCGAGTTCTCCGACCGCGCTCGCGCCGACGGCGAGGCGTTCGCCCGTTTTTTCGAGGAGCGTTTCGAGCTTCGCGCGGGCCGCTTCTCGTTCTTGACGCATGGCGTCGAGTTCGCCGAGCTTCCGCTGCAGTTCGGCGATCTGCTGCCATTTTTCGGCGACGATCGCTTCGTTGGCGGCATGATCTTCCTCATGGGGCGGGGGCTTCAGCGACGGCGATTCCGCGAGATCATCCTCTTCTTCCGAAAGTTGCGGTGCGGGCGGCAGGACGACGTCGGATGCAACCGCAGGTTCGTCGGCCGGGATTTCGTCGATCAATTCGGGAGGTGCGGCGGCACGTTGCTGAGCTACGGCTTCCGCCCTTCCCTGCATTCGCATGTGGCGTGTGTTAACGACTAGCAAGAGAATCAGCCCACCCATCACGCAGACCAACACGGCCAGGAACGGAAATAACGAGACCGAGTTGTGAGCGCGACGTGAAGAGCGAGACATGTGAAGTCAAAGGATGAAGGATGAGGGATGAGGGATGAGTCAGAACGAGGAATTACTAGCCCGAAGCGCAAGTTTTGAAGTTGCGCCTTTTTTGCCTTCTCCCAGCCTTTCTCTGAAAGGCGTCCGGGAGAAGGTGGCCGTCAGGCCGGATGAGGGTGCCTTTAAAGAAATGATGAATGATGAATGCGGAATGATGAACGATGAATGAAAAGACGTTGATGACTGATCTCTTCTTCTGACTCATCCTTCGTCGTTCAAAGACACCCTCACCCGGCCGCTTTGCGGCCACCCTCTCCCCGTCTTTCTTGCGAAAGACGGGGAGAGGGTGAAAAGCGCAAGCGAAGGTGTCTTTAGTCCTTCTCCCCTCGGGAGAAGGTGGCCGCAGGCCGGATGAGGGTGCCTTTAAATCAAGGGATGAGGGATGAATCAGAAGACGGGAAACCGATTACGCAGCTTTGCTGTTGGGGGATTTCATGGTGAGGAGGTGGACGGCGGCGGTCAGGCCGTGCAGCGTTTTTTCGAGCGATTCCGCCGCGCGGACCGTTTCGAGATTGCGCGCGAGCTGTCCTTGAAGATCGACGAGCTGGTGTTGATCTTCTTTCATTTCGTACAACACTTCCGCACGGTCCTTCCAGGCGGTGAGGATCTCGGCGAGGGTCTCGGTCGACCGCGCCAATTCCTGCTGGCAGGAGTGAATCTCCTGCGTGCAACCTTGCAACACGTCGCTGAATTGCTGCGAATGGGTTTCCAAAATCGTTTGCGATTGATGTTGCCAACGATCGAACAGCGAGTGCATTTGCTGCTCGGATTGCACGAGCTGCGCGTGGTGCTCGCGGCGTTCTTCCGTCAGGTTGGACGAGAATGTTTCGACCATCTCACCAAGTGAACCGAGAAATTCGCCGCGGATATCGGCGATCTGTTGGACGTGTCCATTCAGCGATGCTTCGACCCCGGCATTCAGCGCGACGGTCAGTTCCTGGCGTTGCCGTTCGAGCGACGCCGACCAACTCGTGCGCAATTCATCGAGCGACTCGCTCCAGATTTCCTGTTGCGACGACAACCAGCGGTTCGTCTGTTCGATGAGCAGCGCCGCCGCATCGGTTTCCGCCTGAACCAGCGGACTTTCGGTCTTTCTCGCGGAGAACAACGTGCCGATGTGATGCATGGCGAGTTCTTCGGTCCGCGAGAGAACTTGCTGTTCGGCTCCTTCGACGACGAACGTCACGAACACCATCACCAGCGACAGGCTCAGCGACAACGCCGTCGTATCGAAGGCGACGCCGAGGCCGCGGGTGACTTGATCGAGCGACTGGTCAAGTTGTTCGGGCGTGACGTTCGAAATGGCGAGCGTGATGCCGATAACGGTTCCGAGGAATCCCAGAATGGGGATGCCCCACGTAATCGTCCGTACCAGCGCATAGCTGGCGTGAATTCTATCGGCGGCGAGATCGGCGAGATAGCGGAGATGATCGTCGAGCCCGTCGGGACTTTGCTTGCCGCGAAGGTAGTGGATGATGTCTTGCAGGCGGCGTCCCCAGATCGAGGCCCGCCAGCGCGACGGCTGCGAGTCGACGTGTTCCTGCAATTTCTCGGCGACCGGGATGGCGAGGTTCGCGCCCGAAAAGTGCGCGGTGGGAAGCGTGTCCCGCCGCAAGCTCGAATTTTCCGCGAAGAGACCGGCGCTTTTCTTAAGGAGAATCGCCAGACTGATGAAGAACATGTAAATGGTGGCGTATTCGATCGGATGGCTGCAGCAATACCGCTCCATCAGGTCGCGGAAGACCGGAGAATGCGGAATCATGACGTAAGAGGCGTACGTCATGCCGGCACCGATCAGGAACGGCGACGTAAACACCTGATCGACGAGGCTCGCAAAGCCCGAGGGAGCCGATCCCGCGGAATGATGGTCGGAATGCGCAGAGAGTTTGGCGGTCGGTTGTGAGGTCATTGAAATCACCGGGGAGGTTGGCTGATCGCCGCCGTCGAAGAAACCGGCGGGAAATGTGGAACTGCCGAGTCGTGACAATGGGATGAATGAGATGGATGGGATGAATGTGGCGATGCAGGCGTATCGCTACAATTCGGTCTATCGTTAAGATCGACCCATCTTGCCAGTGAAGTTGAGTCAAAGTCGCGGGGACCGGGGTGCGGGATGCGGGGTGCGGGGTGCGGGGGGAAAGATCCTTAGCAGCACTTACGGATTATCACGGATGGGCTAGCCCGCATTGCGCACCGCGCCGTCGTTGTGAAGCGGATGGGTGGCGGGCCTT
>JBBECD010000072.1:0-5998 GCA_040881995.1 Planctomycetaceae bacterium | reverse complement strand
GCAAGACATGGAACGAACCGGGGCCGCTCGCCGATCTGCAGGCCCCCGAATCGCCCGCGACGATTCGCACGATTCCTTCGACGGGCGATTTGCTGCTGGTGTGGAACGACACGTACGATCCGGCGGCAGATCACGGCGGAGCGAGAACGCCTTTGGCCGCGGCGATTTCGACCGACGATGGTGAGACCTGGCAGCACAAACGTCTGCTCGAAACGGATTCCGGGCACACGTATGCTTACACAAGTTTAACGTTTATCGGCGACCGAGCCGTGCTCAGTTATTGGGACGAAGACCGCAAAACCGCACGCTACTCGTCGCGATTTCGTTCGCTGCCCGTGAGCTGGTTTTATGAAGAAGAACATCCGGCGCCATGACGGGTTCACCGCCGACATGTGAAACATCGGCGAGCGATAACGTCTGGCGTCATTTGCGGGCCAGAAACGCCTCGAGCTGTTCTTGCGAGTCGTCGTTCCACCGATAGACATACGGCGGCTGCACGACGCTCTCGCCGCGGGAGTTTTTGATCACCGCTTGCGTCACCTGGTAACGATCTTCCGCCGTGCGGCTTAAGGGGATGAGCCATGTCGATTCGGCGGGGGCATCGGCGAAGAGTTGCGGATCGAGTTGCAGCGTCTCGATGCCGCGTCGTCCCGTCCATTCTTTGTCGACGTCCAGTTTTCCCGCTGCGGGGTCGACCAGGCGAGCCGTTACGATGGCATCGGCGATTTTCAGTTGCACGGCATTCAGCGTGACGGGATTGGATGCGTACAGCACGAGCGTCACGAGCGCGATCCACCAGACTGCGGCCAATCCGAGGGCAAAACGAAACGGGGCGGATGTCATAACAGCAGGAGCCGGCGAGAGGGGCGGAGTTGTGGATTCCGGCGCAACCAGGGATTCGCTGAGGCGATTTTTCGTTCTTTTTGACCGCCGCTGAGGAGTTGTCGTCACTGAGTCGTCCCTTACTTCAGTTCACGATCAAAATCGACAGGATTTATGCGGCCGGCGACGAACGAGACGGCGGCAATTTAACGCGACAATGGTCCGAACGCATGACAGGTGTCGATGCGGTATTGCCGCGAGAAAACGTCTTCGAAGTCGTAGACCTCGACAAAATCGCTCAACTGGTCGCGATCGGTTTTGCTCATTTCTCCGCGATCGATCAGGTCGAAGACGATGCGGCCGAAATCCTCGGTCGTGCGGATGCCCCAATGGCGAAAGACGAGCAGCGACATCGGACCGAATTGCTCGGTTGCCAGAACGCGGATGCCGTTGAGCAACTGCTGGCCGGAGATATGTTGTCCCGGTTCCTCGTCGTTGGACGCGGCGAGCGAACGACTGAGCAACTGTTGGGCGCGTTTCAAACCGTCAAACACAAATCGATAGGCATCGGGATGAAATCGCAATTTCCGAGACAGCAACTTTCCGGTGGTGCTCATACGCACGATCTCTTTTATTGGCAGGTCAACGCGGATAACTACATTGATGATCTGGTAAGAATCTACCATCAATATAACGGAGATACCACCATTCTCAAAGGCTGAATTTTGCCATCGCCGCCAAAATTATTGATGATCTTAGCCGATTGGCATGCCCTGGGAGCGGACGGCGTCGTCGGAGTTACTTTTTTTGTCCGGCTTTGATGACGGTGACAATGTCCGCCAGGTCGGTGATGAGATGCCGATTCCCTTCGAATCGGACCAGCACTTTGCGCGACAGAATCTCTTGAGCGAGCACCTGCCCCTGGCCGTTCCGCGTCACCACGGTGGCTCCCACCGGCGGGAGTTCCTTCTGAAAATCGCGGTAGGTATCGTATTCGTAACGCAGGCAACATTTTAGCCGGCCGCACCGCCCCGAAATTTTCGTCGGATCGAGCGTGGCCTTCTGCAGTTTTGCCATCTTCATCGAAACGGGAGGCATTTCGTGCAAATGGGTGTTGCAGCAGACCGGTTTGCCGCAATCGCCGTAATCGGCCAGCAGCTTGGCCTCGTCGCGGACGCCGATCTGCCGCATTTCGATCCGCGTCTTGAACCGCTTCGCCAAATCTTTGACCAATTCGCGGAAATCGACGCGATCTTCGGCGAGATAATAGAACACGACACGTTCGCCGCCGAACAAATGCTCGACGTCGACGAGCTGCATGTTCAAGCGCCGTTCGCGGATCATCTCGGAACAGCCGTCGAATTCGTCCCGCTCTTTTTGGCGGACTTGTTCCCACAGCGAACGGTCGTCGTCGGTCGCCGACCGCACGATTTTTCCGTCGGCGTTCTTTTGGCCGAGATATTCGCGGGTCCGTTCGCTTGCGGGGCTGAGGACGACGCCCCATTCAACGCCTCGGTCGCTACGGATAATCACGGGACTATTGCGCGGCAAATCCTCGGGATTTCGGGTGGAAAACTCGCCGATGAATCGCGTCGCCCCATAGCGAACGACAAACTGTGAACTCGTCATAGAACAACCGGTGCGATTGCGCGAATGAAAAACGATCAACCGCGTCAGAAGAGAGAATGAATTTTGTGAATGGCTGCCACCGATTGGAATCGATACGGTGTACGATAGCAACTGTAACCGGCGAACGACAGTATATGGCATGCCGGAACGGATCGGAATCAGCGAACGGCCGGTTCCTGCCGGCGGAGTTGCGCCAGATCGGTGAGCCAGGCTTCGAGACTGAGCGAAATATTCAGATTGTCGTCCCGCCGGGACTCCTCGTCGAGACAGCGTTCGAGGAGCTGATTGACCCGTTCGAGCTTCCCCCAGCAAGCGGCGACGCCGCCCGGCGAGTCGTCGGTCGGGGTGAACTCCGCGAACTCTCGCGCCAATTCCGTCAGCTCCTTGCGGTAATATTCAACCGCGAAACGAAGCAGCCAGCTCCATGCGATTCGCCGTTCCCCCGCGTCGGAGGCTTTCGATTCCATTTGCTCCAGCAGTTCCGCGGCGAAACGGCCGGTTTCGAACGCCTGAGCGGAGAGGCCCTTCCCTAACATCGCCCGCAAATCGCGCCAGCGGGGATCGAGCAATTGCGCCGCCTGGCTGAGACTCCCGTCGCTGAGGGCGGCGATTTCTTCGGCGGCTTTCGGGTCGTCCACCCATTCCAGACGGACGAGCAGGTCGGCGACCTCGCCGCTTTTGAGCGGATGAAATCGCAGCAGTTGACACCGCGAGCGAATCGTCGGCAACAGCGAGTCGGGTTGCGACGATATCAATATGATGATGGTGTCGGGCGTCGGCTCTTCCAGCGTTTTCAGGAAGGCGTTCGCCGCCTCGGCGTTCATGCAGTCGGCGTCGTCGACGATTGCGACTTTGCGTCCGCTCAGCATCGGACGCAGCGACAGGTTGTAACACAAACCCGAGCGGCCGCGCTCGTCCCCTTCACCGGCGATAAGCCCGATCGGAAGAATCGCTTTCCCTTCCGGCTTTTCCACGGCCAGACAGTCGGGATGAGTTCCAGCGTCGAAACTCCGGCAACTGCCGCATGTTCCGCAGGCGTGCAGATCGTCGTCCGACGTCCGCTCGCACAACAACGCCTTCGCCAGAAGCCGGGCGACGATCTGTTTGCCGATGCCCGACGGGCCGGCGAACAACAATGCGTGCGGCAGGCGCCTGCGGCGAACGGCTTCGTGCAGCATTTCGATCTGTATCTGATGACCGACGACGTCCGCCCAACTCATGACCCGCTCCCCGTGCCGCGACCGTTCGCGGATCGATCTTCGTCAGCCGGCGGCTCGATATCGGGGCGAATCCAGCCGCAAATGTCGCCGGGCAGCAGTCGGTCGGAAATCCCGCGAGCGATCCGATCCAATTGTCCCGAGACGGGGGAAGGGACGTCCCACACGATGCCGGGGAGCGAAATTTCCAGAATGTCTTCTCCCCGTTCGATACGTTCACCGCAGTCGATGAGCCAGTTGCACAGCGTCATCGGCTCGCTCTGATGATCGATCGACGGCACGACAATGGGAATTAACTCCATCGACGTGCTCGACGGAGCCGAAACGTGGTGTGGGAACGGAATCAAGAGACTGGACCTCAGACTGTCAGGAATTAGTCAAATCGAACGGGACGACGCGAGATGAAATCATTGAAGGGAAACACGATTCTCCGGCCCGGCGGCGGACAGCTCGTTCGCCATTTCGCCGGCGTGGTAACTCGACCGCACAAACGGTCCGCTGGCGACCATGCCGAAGCCGAGCGTCCGCACCAGGCGGCCGATCGCGTCGAATTCTTCGGGCGGCACGTAGCGTTCGACCGGCAAGTGCAGCGGCGACGGCTGCAGGTACTGCCCGAGCGTAAGCATTTCGCAGCCTGAGGCTCGCAAATCGGCACAGACCGACATCAACTCGTCGATCGTCTCGCCGAGGCCGAGCATCAGCCCGCTTTTGGTCGGCATGTCGGGGGCTTGGTCTTTGATCATCCGCAGCAGATCGAGCGACCGCTGATATTCGGCGTTGCGGCGGACGCGGTGATATAACCGGGGGACCGTTTCCATATTGTGATTGAACACGTCGGGACGGGCGTCGATCACCGTTTGAATCGCCGAGCGTTTTCCCAGAAAATCGGGGGTGAGAACTTCGACCTGTGCTCCGGTTCGCTCGCGGACGGCGGCGATGCATTTCGCAAAATGATCGGCTCCGCCGTCGGGAAGATCGTCGCGCGTCACCGAGGTGATGACGACGTAATGCAGTCCGAGACGTTCGGCCGCTTCGGCGACCCGTTCGGGTTCGTCGAGTTCGAGCGTTTCGGTCTTTCCCTTGGGGACGGAGCAAAATCCGCACGGCCGCGTGCAGACGTTGCCGAGAATCATGAACGTGGCGGTCTTATGCGACCAGCATTCCGTGCGGTTGGGACATTTCGCGCTCTCGCAGACGGTCTCCAGACGCAAGTCTTCGATGACCTTGCCGGTGAACATCATGTCCGGCTCGGGCATCGGACGCTTGAGCCAGGAGGGCAAGCGGCGGCGCGGCGGTTGTGCGGGAGCGGGGTTATCCCCGAGAATTTCAAGCGTATTCATATGTCGTCCTGCACACCCGGCGAAGCAGCGGATGCGACGTATAAAGGTGAGATCGTTCAAAGCCCAACTCGCGCTGAATGTGATGCATGAGCCGTTCGCGAATCGACGGCAGCGTCACCCGCTGCGACTGGACCATATTGGCGGGATCGACGCGTTCGTCGGGACGGACCGTCGCGTCAGCCGTCGACCAGCGCGCCTGCTGTAACAGCTCCAGCGGAGCGGCGACGTTCAAATACACGCCGTGATTCGCGATGCCGTTGCGGCAGGTGATGCCGACGAAACCGATCTGTCCGTGTCGGGTGAAAATGCCATTGCGCCCCTCGCGCCGTTCGATGCCGATGCGGACTTCTTCACAGGCCCGCGTGACCGCCTGCTGCAGCTTATTGCGATATTCGACCGCGTTCCAGCCGAGTTGAGCATACGGTACGACCGGGTAAATCGCCAGTTGTCCCGGTGCGTGCACGATCGCGCCGCCGCCGCGTTTGACCCAGCGGACGTCGAGCGGCGGGCGGACGATTTGGTCTTCGTGGTTTTCCGTAAGCCAGGCATCGGCATAAGAGAGGTTTTCGTGTCCCCCTTCCCGGCCGATGCTGATGATCGGCGGATGCTCGCAAATCAGCAATTTCCCGTGCCCGTCGCGGCGAAATTCCAGTTCGTCGACAAACGTCTGCTGCAGGAATTCAGCCGCCGCGAAATCGACGCATCCCAAAAAATAGACGTCGAGCCCTGCCGGAGCGAATCCGTCGCCGTCATCTCGTTTCGTGGGTGAATAATGGATCATCGCATTTCATTCTCAGGGCATCCCCGCAAGAGGGGTCGGCGAACGTCAATTCCCGTGCGCCTCATTGTATCGACTGCAAAAACGACCGACAATAGGCATGGCGACGTCTGCCAATCGGGAGGACGAATCAACGGGGGTTGGAACATGGCGCGGACTTTGCCCGCAACCCAAAATTTTTACAGACGAAACCAGAAGAGACTTGTCACGCA
>JBBECD010000071.1:0-36626 GCA_040881995.1 Planctomycetaceae bacterium | reverse complement strand
TCATCCTTCATCCTTCGATTTCGCCCCTCACCCCGCCGCGATGCGGCGACCCTCTCCCGGTGGGAGAGGGTTTAAGTCTTCACCTCTCCCGCCGGGAGAGGGTATGAAATGCGCAACTTCAAAACTCCCGTTTTCGGTTCGGGTCGAATTTCCTTCTGAGAATCTTTTCGCTTTATGTAATCCATTTCACGGAACGCAACGGCGATCTTTGGATAATCAGCGCCTCATCGGACAATTCTGTTGTAAGGCGTCGTTTCTTAAGCCGGCGGGGCGCGTAGCTGGTGTCTGTTATCAGTCACCGGATGAGCGCCTGCGTGTCCTCGCCGGTGTTTTTGCTTTTATCCGCATGAAAAACCCTGCGGGAGCGGTGTGATGCACACGTTCCCGGGCGTGCGGCTTTCGCTCGCGTCTCGACTTTCTTAGAATCTCTCGATCGACGGATGGAGATGGTCTCCATTCCTGTTCGCATCCCCGCTGAGATCATCGAGACGGAACGTGACCTCGCCTTCCCATCAAATCGACGCCCGCGCGAAGCGAATGCTGATGCAGAAACTGCAATCGCTGTACGCGGCGGGGGTGCGTCATCTGCCGCGCGTCGATCTCGACGTTGCCGAGGGGGCGACGGACTCTCACGCGGAATCTCAAGCCGCTTCCGCCTCCGCCCCGCTGAAAGACGAATCCGATATGGCCAGACCTGCCGGAACAAAACAAACGCCGGAACCGATCGCGGCTGCCGTGGTGACGTCGAAATCCACCGGGACGAAGCCGTCGCTGAGCCTTCCCGAGCGACAACGGCAACTGCAGATTCTCGCCGAGACTGTCAGCGGGTGTCGCCGCTGTGCCGAACTCGCCGAGATGCGGACGCAGACGGTGTTCGGCGTAGGGGATCCGCAGGCCAGGATTATGTTTATCGGCGAAGCCCCCGGTGCGGACGAAGACAAGCAGGGGGAACCGTTCGTCGGGCGGGCAGGGCAACTGCTGGATAAGATTATTGAAGCCTGCAAGCTGAAGCGGGAAGAGATCTACATCGCCAATATCTTGAAGTGCCGCCCGCCGGGCAATCGCGCTCCGCTGCCGGCGGAAGCGGGGAACTGCCGCGAATATCTCGACGCTCAGATCGAGATCGTCCAGCCGGAATACATCGTCTGCTGGGGCACGACGGCGGCCCAGAACCTGTTAGGGACCGCCGAGTCGATCGGCAAACTCCGGCAGCGTTTCTTCCCATACGGCAGCGCGAAGGTTCTCTGCACCTATCACCCGTCGTACCTCTTGCGTAATCCTCCCGCCAAAAAGGACGTCTGGGAAGACATGAAGTTTTTCTTCCGCGAGCAGGGAATTACGTTGTAATGCGAGCGATGAGGGATGAGTCAGAATGCCTTTCCTCGTTCCCAAGCTCCGCTTGGGAACGCCAGGTCTTCGAAGCTCCTGCTTCGCCGATCGCTCTTATAGCGCTCCGCTACGGAAACCCTCCGCGTCGCGGCTAAACGAAGAACGCCCAACGGAATTACCGTGTCAGCGCATCCGACGAAAACACCGACGGGCGTTTTTGCAGGTAGCGGGGAGATCTGATCGTGTTGCTCGTCGTCCCCTGTTCGACCGGCATCGTCCGCGTTTGCATCGGCGCGGCTTTCTGCTCCATCGCGTTCTGCACGAGAATCCAGCGCAGCAAATCCCGCCGGTAAATCTGGCCGACGACTTTTCGCTCGCGCACGACGACGATCACGCGGCAGCGTTGATCGCGAAACAACGGCACGATGGCGTTGAGATCTTCATCCGCCGTGCAGCAGGGAATCTGGCAGCTCACATAGTCGGCAACGGTTCGATCGCCCGCCGATTCCATATACAGGGCTTTGAGCAACTCATAATCGGGAACGACTCCCAACAGCCGACCGGCGGCATCGGTGACGTATAACTCGCCGACGCATTCGCGCGTCGCCAGTTCGGCGGCGGCCTGGATGGTGGTCTCCAGCGTGATACAGACGGCTTCCGGCGTCATCAAATCGCGGACGAGAACGGTCATGTCAAAGCCTCATGTGACGATACGTCGTTAAGAGAATTCGTTTCGGGGGAAAAGAGTCGGGCGAGCGACCAGCGAACGACAAGGGCGTCACAAACCTATGTTGCATTTTGGCGACATGCTGCGGAATCGCCTCATTTTGGATGGTCCTATGGCGAAATCCAGGTACAATTGAGCGAATGTGCGGATTGCATCGCACGCGTAAAGACGGGATCGCTTGCCGAACTTGAATCGTCAGGGGATTTTTCTTGACCGATACGGACGGCGGCCCGTATGATGGAAATGGCACTTCCCGCCAATGTTTCCGGCGAATCGGACCGGATTCTTTCCCTGTTGCTCTGAGCGGTCATACGGATTATGGCCGGGGAACGGGTTATCGGTACGAGCGAGCGGGATTCATCGCTCTCCGAAACGTTAGAATCCGAACCGGCGGCGCGAAGGTATGATACGAGCGGCAGTTGTGTCGATAACAGATACCGGCATCACAGACCGCGGCGACCGGCGTGTCGCGACAGGCATGGGACGAACGGAAAAACGGGGTGTTGAGATCTTTCCCTCGCGAGAATCAGACCTCAACCCCGCCGGCGAACAGACGACGATCGACGTGTAAGGAATAACAATGCACACTCTCGGCAAGGTGTTGGCGTTCTTAGTGGTGGTCGTAGCGGGCGTCGGTGCGGCCTTCGCGTCGCGGGCGTTTGTCATTCGCAACGGCTACTTGAAGAAAATCGACGAGCAGAACGAACAGATCGTCAAGAACGCCGAGCAGCTCAAGGAATTGCAGACCCGCGAGCAAAATCTCCGTTCCGATTTCGCGCGGATGAGTCTCGGTTGGGGCCGCTATGGAGAGGGAGTCTGGGACGGCGTCGGCACTCAAGTTCAAAACGACGCCAGCATCGTGACGGCGATGGGGACGAATCTCGGTTTGCAGATGCCCGCCGACCAGAACCTGCCCGTCCCCGTGGTGCATGCGTTTCAACCCACGGCCGACGGCGCGTATGTGTATGTCGGTATGTTCGCGGCCTCGGACATCCGCGAAAACCAAACGCTGCTGGTGCCGACGTTTGTGCCGCGTCCGTCGGAAGTCGCGGCATGGCAGGACGGCAACTGGCGCTTTCGCGCGCTGATTCCTGCCGGTTACACGGAGCGTTTTCTGAATCTCGGCAAGCGGCTCAACGTCTACGATCAACTGTTGGAAGCCAAGGTCGCAAATCTCGAGGCCCAGACGCAACTCAAGCTGGCCGCCGAGCAGCACCTTAAGCAACGGCTGAACGAGTTGAACGGCAATCCCGACCTGCAGGACGCCGAGGGGAAACTTCCTCCTGAAGACGTCAAAGGCTACGTGGCGACGATTACCGACGTGGAAGAAAAGCGCAACCAGGCCTGGGTCGACGTCGACCGCCTCCGCCGCCGGTTGAAGATCGCCCACGACACGATGCTGGAACTGATCGATGCCAATCGCGAACTGGCCGGCAAACTTCCCGCCGCCACGGATTCAACCGAAGAACCGGTCGTGGGTCAAGCGGGCGAATAGCGCCGGAGCGAAGTTCTCATTCTCCTCGTTCGCATCTCCTCGTTCCCAAGCTCCTGCTTGGGAACGCACGTCTTCGAAGCTCCCGCTTCGCTCACTAGCCCCTTGCACCCCCGGCGACTCGCCGGGGGCTAAATGAGAAGCGCTCCGCTGCGGAAACCCTTCGCGTCGCGGCTAAACCTTAAGCCTGGTTCGGCGGCGATTTGCTCTAGGATGTCGCCGCGCGATGCGATATTCTCACGGAAACTTTTTCACGTGAGATTTGACGAACGCCGTTCGGCTTGGATATGGTTCGACATGGGAATTTACAACCGAGATTACGCGCGAGAAGACTTTTCGCCGACGCAGCGGCTGCATACGGCCGATCGAACGGTGATTAAGACGCTGCTGATCATCAACATCGCCGTCTTCGTCTTGCAGAATGCATCGCCGCAGGTCACGGAATGGCTGTCGCTGTCCGTCGATAATCTGCGCGACTTTCAGGTCTGGCGGCTGCTCACATACGGCTTCTGTCATAGCATGGAGTTGAGCCACCTGGTCTTCAACATGATCGGCCTGTGGCTGTTCGGCCGCGTGGTTGAGCCGATTTACGGTCATCGCGAGTTCTTGTGGTTTTATCTGACGAGCATCGTCGTCAGCGGTTTATGCCATGTAATGTTTCAACTGGGACAGGGCTTGTCGAATCCGGTGATCGGCGCCTCGGGAGGCGTCTACGCCATCACCATACTGGCGGCGATTCATTTCCCCCGCATGACGATCTTGTTCATGATGATCATTCCGGTCGAACTCCGCTGGCTGGCGGTCTTCTACATCGGCATGGACCTGTTCGGCCTGATGCAGGGCGGTTCGCAAGTGGCGAACGCCGCCCACCTCGGCGGTGCGGCGTTTGCAGCGTTGTACCACTATAACGGCTGGCGGATCACGTCGCTGGCTTCATTCCGGGGCTTCAACTTTCGACTGCCGAAACGCCGGCCGAAGGTCCGCATCCATCAGCCCGAACCGGACGAGCCGGACATCGACACCCAGGTCGATGCGCTGTTGCAGAAAATCCATCGCGAAGGGGAAGCGAGCCTGACCGACGAAGAACGCCGCATCTTGAAGAACGCCAGCGACCGTTATAAGAATCGCCGGTGACACGTCGGCAACTGCACATTGACATGCGTTTTCGCGCTGCAAAGTCCGGTTTTCATGTTGCAAAGTGCTGTCAAAGTCCCGTTTTCGTGATGCAAAGTGCCATCAAAGTATGGTTTTTGTGATGCAAAGTGCCGTTTCTGTGCTGCCAAAGTGCGGTTTTCATGCTGCGAGTGTCACTTTTCGTGCTGCGAGTGACGGTTTTCATGCTGCGAGTGACGGTTTTCATGCTGCGAGTGACGGTTTTCATGCTGCGAGTGGTCGTTTTCGCGCTGCGAGTGACGGTTTTCGCGCTGCGAGTGGCCCATTTAGCGTTGCGAGTCGGTGATTTAGCGTGCGGAGTGACACATTTCGCGGCGTAACGCAGCATTTTTCGCGCGAAATGTCGCTTTTTTACCGTCGGAAAGCCCAATTACAGCACTTCGACGATCGGCGTTCCCTCGTCCAGCAGCGGGTGCGGGCGGTTTTCGATATCCGTCACGTACGTCTCGGGATCGAGACCCAACGCGGCGTAAATCGTCGCGGCCAGATCGGCGGGGGAGTAACTTCGCGAGACCGGATAGGCGGCTTGAGCGTCGGTCGCACCGATCACTTGGCCGGACTTCGTCCCGGCTCCTGCGAAGAAAACCGATCCCGCGGCGCCCCAGTGATCGCGTCCGCCATTGCTGTTAATCGTCGGCGTCCGCCCGAATTCGGTGAGGAAGACCACGAGCGTCGTGTCGAGCAATCCCCGTTCCTTCAAATCCGAAATGAGCGCAGCGAAGGCTTTGTCCATCCCGGCGAGATGATAACCCCGCTTGCACATCTCGGAAATATGCGGCTGCTTCTGGACGTCAACGGCGTGGTTATCCCACAGGTTGCCGTACTCAAGATCGTAACCATAATCGACCATGACGTAACGGGCGCCGGCTTCGACCAGCCGGCGGGCGAGAAGACAGCGGCCGCCGATTTTGGTTCGTCCGTAGCGGTCGCGGAGGGCGTCGCTTTCCCTGGACACGTCGAACGCTTCGCGGACTTCTTGACCGGCGAGCAGCGTGAACGCACTCTCGTACTGTCCTTCCAGCGTCTGGAAGTTCGGCAACGATTCGAGGCCGCGGAGTTCAGCCTCCAGACGGCCGCGCAGCCGGGCTCGGCGATCGATTCGCATAGCCGTCATTTCTTCGAGGTAGCGCAGTTCCTGCGGATTCAGGTTTTCCTCGAACAGCGGCGAGGGGTTTTCTTCCTTTTCGCCCACGGTGAAATCGGGTTGCTCGGGCCGGCCGCAAACGCTGAACGGGGCATACTGATTTCCCAGCCATCCGCCGACGAATAAATTGGTAGGAGGCGGGCCAGGGAACGTGATCCCCGGCACGGCGATGTAACCGGGCAAGCCGTTGCGCGAGCCGTACAAATGCGAAACGATCGAGCCGATGTTGGGATGCTTGAACAATTCCGCCGCGGTGACGCGACGTCCGCAGAGCGTGAAGACCTGGCTGAGAAAGTGGTCGTTGCTGTCGTGCGAAAAACTACGAATGAGGGCGAGGTCGCCCGCGATTTTCGCGAGTTCGGGCATCACTTCGGTGAAATGGACGCCCGGCAGTTGCGTGTCGATGGTGTCGAGCGTGCCGCGAATCTGCTCCGGGGCTTCGGGCTTGGGATCGAACGAATCGATGTGCGTGACGCCGCCCCCCATCCACAAATAAATGACCGACTCGGCGCGCGACTTGTATTTACCGGCCGGTTCGCCGGCGAACAGGCCCGCGGGCAACGCCGTGGCGGCGACGCTCATCGCCCCGACGCGCAAGAGATCGCGCCGGTCGAGCAGACCCAGTTGAGAATTCGACGAGGCCGAACGAATTGACATGTTGTCGGTTGAATGGTCGGTCATAACGAATTCCTGCACAAATTCTGGAAACGTCTGTGCGTGGCCGCCGACGGAACGACTCTCTGAAAGACATCGTATCACGGACGGGGAAGATACCGCCCGAAAAACGAGCGAACCGCCCCGATTTCTATCTACTCAGATCGGCAAAAATGGTTCAGGTGCGCTAGCCGAACATTATGATGCATCAACCGGTGACGATGCAAGGGGAAGTGAGTTTTCGGCTTAGGAGCCAGTTGAAAATCGTTCTATCATGCTTGCGGACCGCTTATGGACGTTTAAACCCGCGATTGCCAATCGGACGGATCACGCGCCGCGTGGAACACGGCGAGCACCCGAACACTGCTAGTCATCTCACGGTAATAGATAGCGTATGGGAATCGCCGCAACAGACCTTCCCGAACACCGTCATCCGCAAATCCGTATTGGGCTGGATTCACTGTAATGGCGGAGAAGACACGATTCAATTCGTCTAGAAATTCACTTCCCAGTCCGAATCGCTGTTTTTCGTACCAAATGTACGCATCGTTAATTTCGTCTCGCACGAGCGGATGGAAGTCCATCGCACGTTTCACGATTTCGGCTCGATGCTGGAGCGGATTTGCTCCCACGTCAGGGCCCTTTCAGGGTGTGCGTCCAACTCGGCATCACGCCGGACCAACTCGGTTCGTTGCTCTTCACTCAGTCGAGTGCGGGGGGGCGTATCTCCCAGGCTCTCCCATATTTCTAAAGCGAGGGTGACTCGCTGTTCGGGACTCAACTGGTCGATACCCAGGTCTTTCATAGTTGGAATCATGTCATCCTATCCTGGTCACTAAATTCATTTCTACTATTTTACCCCGTCCCAATTAAGTTCACTGTCTTCCCGGCACCGTCTCGGCACGGCTGATCCGCAATACTCCCCGAAAACCAACGTCCTCCGGCCGGCTGCCGGTTTCGACGGGCCAGCGGTGCCAGAGCGTCCAATCGGGGCCGTTGCCGCGGACCACGCGGTGATTCGTCGAAGACGATCGACGCGGCCCCGGCCAGTTTCGCCGGATTTTCGGCGGAGCCTTCGCCAAATCCTCGTAGGCATCGTCGCTGTAATGATCGAGACACCATTCGCGGACGTTCCCCGCCATGTCGAACGCCCCGAAAAAACTCACATCGTGTTGAAACGAACCGACGGGATCGATCTGCGAGATTTCGCGGCTGCCGGTCCAGATCGCCCGCCCCTCTCCCCACGGATGCGGATAACCGTGCGGCCCGCGCGCCGCTTTTTCCCACTCCGCTTCCGTCGGCAGATCCTTTCCCGCCCAGCGGGCATAACTGCGGGCTTCACCCCAGTTCAGCCCGCGAACCGGCTCGTCGGCGTTGCCGCCGATATTGAACGGCTGAGGAGTCGGTCCATTTTTTTCGCCGCGAACGGCGTTGATATAGGTCTGAAACTGCTCGACGGTCACCTCGTAGACGTCGATGTAATACGAATCGAGATCGACGATGTTCTCCGGCTGCACGTTCGACGAACCGTTTTCTTCTCCCAGCAAGAACGTTCCCGTGGGGACGAGCGCCATAACGCTGTTATCCTTCTCGCACCAGATGCGGAGATATTCTCCCTCTGAGTTCGTGCCGAATTTCGGCAACGGCTTGAATCCCTCGGGGAGTTTCACGCTTCCCCGCGCATTGGCGGCGTCTGCTGAATTCCCCTCTTGCTCGACGACAAACGCCGCGGCGCCCCGGCGGTCGAGCGGGACGCCGGCGATCTCGGCGACCTCTTCAGGGGCGTAATCCGGCGCCTCGCCGGTCACCAGATAATTCGGCAGATCGTTCGAAACGCGGAAAAAATCGCCGGGATCGGTTGTGGCTTGAATGAACTCCTCCCTGGCCTGCGCTTCACTCGCCTTCCGCTCGGCTTCCGCTTGTTCCGGACTAATACCCGACGTAAGTCCCGTCGGCGCGGCTGCGCGGTTCGCCGCGGCGATCGGCTGCGGCGGCGGAACGTTCGGCGGCGTTCCCTGCGTCTTATTCTCACTTTCACCGCAGCCCGCGACCGAGAAGAGCAACATCGCCGCGGCGAACAACGGCCAACCGCCGATCCAGGCGCTCGACTTCTCAAATTCAGGTTGTCGGCTGGGAAGCGATGTCATGAGAGGTCGAATCGGAATACGTGAAATGTCAGTGATCGTGAAGCGCACGCCGCATGGCAGCTACTCTTGTATTGTCGAATTCACGCCTGCTTCTGACAAGTCCGATCTCGCGATGTCCTGGCAAAAGCCGGAATTCGCTAATTGGTGGTCCCCCGGAGATCTGCGTCGGTGGAGCAGATTCGGGTGGCACGTCCCTGAGTCTTCGAAGGGCGTGGCAAGGTGAGAAAAAACCACGCCCGTCGAAGACTCCGAGCGTGCCACCCCAAATAAGACCGTAATAAGAGCACTACCGTCTAACGGATGCGACTCCGGTAAACGTTGAAATCGCTCAAACGACCGCACCGATCAATTCCCGCAGGCGTCTTGCGAAATCGGGCTTATTCCGCAAGATCGACGCCGCTTCCGGAGCGGCGTAAATGCGTACGCGTTTGACCGAATCGTCGAACTGAGTGCTCGCCAGTGCTGAAATCACCGGCGACGCCTGGCAGAGCGGACGATAAATCCCCTCTTTGGGATAGAAAATGTCGATCTGGATTTCAACTTCTTTTTGTTGCGGCGGAGCATCGATGATCAAATCGGTCGGCACAATTCTGGTCTTCCATTCGCCGTTGATCGCCTCCGCCAGACGGACGGCGACGTCGACCAGTTGAGGAAACGGCTTCTGCGCCAGCGAATGATACAGCTCCGTCGCGTCGTGACTGCTGTACTCCGCCAGCCGTTTGTACAATCTTCGGCGGGGGCCGAAAATTCCTTCGAGCAGCGGCTCGATTGATGTCCCGGCGGCTCGCGTGCGCAATGCCGCGATCGTGTCGGCTTCGGTGAGTTGAAAGAACTCGCGGCAGTTGAACTGCTGATGCAATTCGTAAAATGCCCGCGCAAACATGCTCGTCGCCGAACGGACCGCATGATGCCAATAGACTTCGCTGAACATCACATAACGGGCGAAAACCATCAGCTCGGCGGCGGTTTTTCCTTTGTAACCCAGCGCCAGGCCGTCTCCGTTTTGATTCACGATCAGCGATTGAATCAGCCGGTTCTTGTCGAAGTTGTTGCCGTATGGGACACCGGCGTGCAGACTGTCGCGGCCGAGATAGTCGAGTTTGTCGATGTCGATCGGCCCCGAGAGGATCGAACGCAGCAGCCGCAACTGCGGGGCGTCGGTTTTGGGGACGAGCAGGTCGAGAACTTCTTCGGGCGTGACGTGCCATCGTTCGATCAGCACCTGCGCGAGTTCCCGCTGCGGCGAAAGAAACTCCGACGCGAATTCTTCGTGCGGCGGAAGTCCGTCGAGATTCATATCTTCAATGGGATGACAAAACGGCCAATGGCCGAGATCGTGCAACAACGCCGCGCAGATCAAGACTTCGGCGTGATGGGGATCGACGAGCTGACAGAACGTGGCGTCGCGGCTGAGATGCCACAAATAGCGGAGCGCATTGTGATAGACGCCGAGCGCGTGTTCGAAGCGGGTGTGCGTCGCGCCGGGATACACTTTCGAGACGAGCCCAAGCTGCGAGATGTGTTGCAGGCGTTGAAATTCGGCCGTGTCGACAAGTGCCCGCACGCGAGGGGGGAACGGGACGTCCTGCTGATACGGAATTCGCACCAACTCGCCGCCGCTTTCGAGTTGAGCCAGTTCCGGGATGTTGCGCAACGCCTTCGTCACCCGCGCACCTCATTTTTTTCATCGACGTCGTTTGTTTCCGCATGTCGTGTCCTGGCGAGCTGAGCCGGCGGGATCGAATTCTGCCTCGGTGCAAACAATTGTTCGACGACGTCGGCAATCGTTTTGTTGTCGCCAGCCGCGTGTTCATTTTGCAACGTCCTCCATAATTGGCGACCGAGTTGCGCAACACGTTGCATCGCGGGGGGAACGTTCGGGGTGAACTCAACCGCCGAGGCCTGTTGCATCCGCCGTGCGAGTTGTTTCGGAATTGCGGCGATTTCGTCCACCGTTTGGAAATCGACCATACCGACCAGCAGCGGATTGACCCGTCCGGCGATCAGACTGCGGACGTCGTCGCGATAGGCGACCAGCGGTTTGCCCAGAGTCCACGCCATCGCCGCTTCGGAGACCGCCCCTTCATCGGGAACGCGGCCGTTCAAGTTCCAGACCATCGCCGCGCATTCTTCGGCGAGCTGATAGACGTCCAGCGCGAAAATCGCCGCGTGCAGAAACTGCCCCGCCGTCGGTGATTCCCAGCCTCGCGCGGTGAGTTCGTCGAGGATCAGCCGAAACTCCATGCCGTCGCGATGCGGGAGATACACGGCGTAACCATTCTGCACCAGCACGTCGGCAATCGCCGTCATCTCACGCCGTTCGGCGGCGTTGAACAACGGACCGGCGCAATAAATTGTCCCGCGAGATTCGGGCATCGAACGTCCCTAAACGCGAATCGGTGGAAGAAAGCTGAACTGCGATTGTAGCAAGAAGTGAGCGTGTCAGGCTACAAAGCTACGAGTATTGATTAAGGCGAGTAAGCTCCCTGTGCAGGCAATAAACAGAATGACCGACGGACTTCGCCGACAGGAGTCGACAGATCATGCCCTCCGCCCCGATAAGCTTCGAATCTTTCGATCGAGTCTGGTTCCTCACCTGGACGACCTACGGCACCTGGCTCCCCGGCGACGAACGAGGATTCGTCAGTCCTAAGTTCGACGAAGTTAAACCCGAAAAACGCAATAACGTTGTCGGAATCGCTTATGATAAAGATCGCCCTCGGTTGCAAGAGATCGCAAAATCGAAACTCATCGGCGACCTCGTCTATCTGCAGAACGAACACACGACCACAATTCGAAATCAGTTCGAGGAAACCGCTGAACGCCGCGGTTGGGTCATCGTCATTGCAGCCATCATGGCAAATCACATCCATCTCGTCGTCGGCGTTTTCGGCGACCCGGAACCGAGCAACCTCCTGCGTGATTTCAAGAGTTATGCCAGCGGGGCGTTGAATCGACAGTTTTCGAAACCGCAAAGCGGAACATGGTGGACGGAACAAGGATCAAAACGCAAGATCAAAGATGCGCGGCATTTTGGGGCAGTGGTCAATTACGTAAGAAATCAAAAAGGTGCGATGAATCTCTGGGGGAAAATCCTGGAAGTGTAGATTGTTGGGACAGGGGGCTTACGCCCCCCGCTCGCTTTAATGGAGATCAGTTGACGTGACCGATGCCGTGCCGTAGGTGGCCATCGTTGACAGGTAACTCAACAATCTCGCTTCGACGTCGGGGAGTTCGGCTTGCAGGCGGTCGCTAAGGCGGCCGGGCTTGGACGTCTCTTGCAGATCTTGCAGATACGTCAGCAGCACAAGCTGTCCGTCGGGAGAACCGTGCAGCATGAAATGGACCCACGCCCACGATTCCTGGTAATCGTCGCGGCTCATCTCGCGGACGTTCTCCAGATCTTCCAACCGGCGGATGTCGGGCCGCCAGCCTTTTTCAATCGCGAGCGCCAGACGCTGCGCATATTCGAGATTCACACCCGGATCGGGACCGGCGATTTCGTAGTATTCGGCGATCCCCTCGTCGAGCCATAAGGGGACGTCTTTCAAAGCGGCATGCAGCAAACCGTGCGTGAATTCGTGCCGCAGGTCTTCCTGAATGTGATCGCCCCAGTAGGTATAGACGGCGAGTTGTTCGGGCGTGCCGACGAAGTACGCTCGGCGCGGCGGGAGGCCGGGGAACGTCGTCTCGATGTAACGCGAATATTTTTCTTCGTCGCTAAAGAGATAGACGACGACCTGCCCCTTATCCAATGGCAAGTGGAGCTGTTTTGCCACGTCCTGCCGAAGCTGATTCAAATCCTGAAACAGCGGATGATCTTTCGACAGCCGAATGTCGCTGAGCATCAACAGTTGCTCGGCCTGCACCGAGTGACGGGTCGGGAGCGAGGCTTCATGCCTTCCGGCCCATTGGCAACCGAGCGAAAAGAAAATGCAGCACCCCCCAATCCACAAACCCCGCCGGATCACCGGAAAGTTCGCGATGGATGTCGAAGATGGGGGGGAGTGTGTCATGTACTGTCGCAAAACAGGCCGCGGGGCAGGATCGAAGGAATTATGTGCGAGGCGTTGCCGGTGAATGTGGTGAATCGACGGCGACGCCTTTAATGGTCGAGGTGATCGGCGGCTTGTTCGATGACGTCATCGATCAGGTTTTTCGTGGTGGTCTGGATGACGAGTTCACCATAGCCGGCGGCGACCATATCTTTGGCGAACTGCGGATGATCGGCCCAATCGCCCGGTTTCCACGATCGCATGTCGACAAAGGCGTCTTCAAAAGCGACGTTTTCGCGGGGGACGATGAACCATTTCTCGTTGGTGCGCACCAAATGATTGTGGAATCCGGCGAAGACAATCGCTCCCCCCACCAGCATGCCAAAAATCATTGCCATAATTCGACGCATTGCTTTTTCCGTATCCTGACGAAACGTAGATGCATCCGCCGAGGGGGCGGAATCAAACGACGAGCCCGTCCGTTCAAGACGGACCGGTCCCGCGACAATCGAGCGGCGGATAATCCCAGAAAACGCCAATTGGGGCAAGAGGGGTTCGGCGGACGCGAGCCTCAAGCGCAGCCGTCGCAAGTTGATATTGCCACACTTGTTACGCACGACGTCAATGAGGAGGCATCAACGTCAACGCCTTGTCGGAGGCCCGCTTTCTCTCCCCCTCGTACCCGCGATAAACTTTCGGGTTCTCTTCGTAGCTCTCGGCTTCATTCCCCCAGCTCGTCCAGCCGGTGCGGATGTTGCGGGCGAAGAGTTCCAGATACGGGCCGGGACTGCAACTTTCGATCAGCGGGTAGATCTCATCGGGCTTCCGCGAGTGCTCCCCTTTTCGCGTCGCGACCAGGTTAACCTGCCGGCGTCCCGCTGCTCTGGTGCGGAGGCTGCCGCGGGTGCCGAACAACAACAGTTCGGTGACGTTGCGGAAGTAGAACCCCACGCCGCGGCCGTCCGGCCCGCCATCCTTGCGGATCTTGTACCACACCAGGTTGGTCTTATAACGGAAGCCCCACGCCTCCATCACGGCGAGCCCCTCGGCGAGCATCGCATTCGGCACCCACAAATAGAGGTGTGCCGGTTTTTCGAGATGCTCTGCCAGCGGCATCGCGCCGATTTCCTCGAGGCTCATCGTCGGATACCGCCGCAGCCGGCCGTGCTCGGGAGCGACCTTGCCGGTCCGGTTTTGAAACCGCCAGGGAGGATCGGCGAGCACCGTGGCATACCGGCCGGTTAATCCGTCAAGAGTCTTCAAGGCCGTTGCGTCGGATGCCGGTTCGTCGCGTCGTCCTGACATGGAACTCCTCCGTGAATGTTTCGCGCGGATGCGTTATGCTGATTGTTTCCGTACAGCGTCATGCGCGGCGAGATGATATCATACGAGTCGAGCGTCGAGAGACAAGAGTCAAGAGCCACAAAAGCAGCCTGATGGCTGTATCTCACTTTTTATGCCCAGCGAACCGACCGAACCAGACGCTGAAACGGCACGCACACCGCCGGACGAGATCCGTCTTTCGTCGGCGGAATCGCAGCGTGCCGTCGTCGAGCCTTCGGTTTCATCGAGCAATCGCCGGCAGAGTTTCTGGAGCGGCATTCGCTGGGGTGTGTGCATCCTGATCGTCCTCTTTGTCGCCGATCGGGCGATCAAACTTTGGCAGCACGACGACCTGCAAGACTGGGATTTTCAATTCCGCTGGCTGATTCTCGCCGCGGGGGTGAATGTGCTCGGCTGGCTGCCCGCCGTCTTCGTCTGGCGGCGGATGTTGCGACTCGGCGGCGCCGACGTGCCGGTGAAGTTCGTCGCGCGGGCCTATTTCGCCGGACATCTGGGAAAATACATTCCCGGAAAGGCGGCGGTGCTCGCCGTCCGGGCCGCGTTGATCAAACCGTGGGGCGCCGGCATCTGGCTGAGCATGATGACGTCGACGCTGGAGACTCTGGCGACGATGTCGCTCGGCCTCATGGCCGCGTTGTGTCTGGTGGTCAGCGGAGCCGTGCCGGGGACGCATTGGCTTTCGGGCTGGGTTGGCGGCGGACCAGCCGATCCCGCGGCCGTCGCGACCACGCCGCTGTCAAACGTATGGTACGCGATCCTGATCTTGCTCGGCGTCGTCCCGACAATTTGCTGGGCCTGCTCGGGGCTGCTGATTCGATTTTTATTGGCCCTCCGCCCCGTGTGGAATCAATCGGGACGGACATGGCGGATTCCGTGGTCGAGCTGGCTGTTGTTGACGATCGGTTGGGGGATTCACGGCGTCAGTTACGGGCTGACATTAAAAGGAATCACCGGCGAAACGATGCAGTGGCACGATTGGCCGACGTGGACCGCCGCGGTATCATGGGCGACGGCGGGAGCGTTTTTTGTGTTTCTCGTACCGGGCGGCCTCGGCGTTCGCGAGGGATTGCTGATCGAATTCTTGCGGCTGCAACCCGGCATGAGCCCCCGCGTCGCGGTCGCCTCGGCGGTGTTGTTGCGGCTCGTCTGGCTCGCTGCCGAATTTATCGCGGCCAGCACGTTGTTCGTCTGGTTTTACCGGGATTCACGTGCGGTGGGTCAAGAGGCCGAAGGCCGCACCGATTAAACCTTCTCCCTTTTCCCTTTGGGAGAAGGTGGCCGCAGGCCGGATGAGGGTGCCTTTGAAGAAAAGGATGAGGGCGGAAGGATGAGGGATGAGTCAGAAAAAACGCGACGGTCGTCTTCTTTGACTCATCCTTCATCCCTCATACTTCATCCTTCCATTCATATCACCCTCAACTCGGTCTATTCACCCGGAGGGAGAGGGAGAAAGAAGGACTGATCAATGACCGCACTTCAGCATGTTCATGCCGACCGGGAATCGTCGAGCGTTCTCGAGAATGGGATGCTCTCGATCGTCGTTCCGGTGCTCAACGAAGCGGCGAGCTTGCGCGAACTGCATGAGGAGATTCAAACGGCGTGTGCGGCGCATCAGATCGACTTCGAATTGATTTTCGTCGACGACGGTTCGACCGACGATTCGTGGACGATCATCAAAGATCTCGCGAACAACGATCGCCGGGTGTCGTCGCTGCGGTTTCGCCGTAACTTCGGCAAGGCGGCGGCTCTCACCGCGGGGCTGCGGATGGCGCGCGGCGAGTTGTGCCTGATGATGGATGCCGACTTGCAGGACGACCCCGCGGAAATCCCCGGCATGATCGCGCAGCTCAACAGCGGCTACGACGTCGTCAACGGCTGGAAAAAACATCGGCTCGACCCGTGGCATAAAGTCTACCCGAGCAAAGTCTTCAACGGGCTCGTCGGCTGGTTGACGGGGCTGAAACTGCACGATCATAACTGCGGACTCAAACTCTTCCGCCGCGAAGTCGCGAACGAAATCAAATTGTACGGCGAGTTGCATCGGTTTATTCCGGTCCTCGCGCATGCGCGCGGATTTCGCGTGACCGAAGTCGCCGTGCATCATCGTCCGCGGAAACACGGGCATTCGAAGTACGGCGTACGCCGATTTCTGCGCGGGTTTCTCGATCTGCTGACCGTCAAGTTCCTGACCGGTTTCGGCCAACGGCCGCAACACATTCTCGGCGCGTTCGGCCTCGGTTTCTTTCTGCTGGGACTATGCGGCGCGTCGTATCTGGGATTGCTTTGGCTGATGATGAACGTCGGCGGCGTCATCGAAAAAGCTCCGATCGGCAGCCGGCCTCTGCTGGCCTATTCGATCGCGGCGATGCTTTTGGGAGCCCAGGGCATCAGCTTCGGCCTGATGGCGGAACTGATCGTCGCCAACACCAGGCAGACGGAGGATAACTTCAGCGTGGCCGAGGTGGTGGCGAGACGAGACCCGGAGATAGTGAGATAGGGAGAAAAACCCGTTTAGCCGCGACGCGGAGGGTTTCCGTAGCGGAGCGCTTCTCCGGCGCGGCCCGACGCCGGTCCTGCAAGGCGAATGACGTCACAACCCACAGAGTCACACCGACGCCATACAGCTTCCGCTTCATCGAGTTTACGCCTTGCATTTTGCCGGGTAAAAGTTTGATCTCCGCTGGTTTCCCCGGCGGCGGTATCGACTTACGTCGTCGTCAGCCGGCAATTTCGCAGGTCGATTTAAAAAATGTGTTGTGTCGGTCATTCGACTCAGATTAAAATGGGAGCAACCCCATCGGGGCGATGGCGCTCGGGCCAACTCTGGCGATCTCCGACGTGCGCGACCTGAGTCATTAACACAATCGATGTGCCCCCGAAACGCGTGCACCGTCACGGCGTTCGTGACGCACGGACGTTGTGATAGAGACTCTAACACACAACCGGTTGTCCCTGTTGTTCTTCCGCTTGTTAACCCTTGTCACTTTGAGGGATCAATCGAATTCGGTTTTGCAATGGGGAGAATGACATGCAGCCACTCAAAGAAATGCGGGAAAAAATGAATCCTCCTCTTCTCCGCTTTGATGATGCCGAGCAGATCACCACGCCGGGAATCGCGTCGTCGATGTGCGATGAACCCGATGATGCGGTGTTGCAGGGGCCGAAGTTTCACGGCCGCTCGGCATCGATCGATCGCGAGATTTTGAGGAACTGCTTTGAGATCGACGAACCGCGCGACCCGTTAGCCCGTGGATGAAATGCATCGCGACGAAACACCGACCCGCACGCCGACGGATTTCCAGAGAGTTCGCCGCGACGTGCTCTGCTGCATGTCGGTCGCTCTTGTGTTGCGGTTGTTGACGTGCTGGTGGTATACACCGCATCTCACCGAAGATCTCGACGCCTATGCCGGGAATGCTCAATCTCTCGCCGATGGCCGCGGGTTTTCTTCGCCGGGCTCGACGGTGCCGACCGCGTATCGTCCGCCGTTGTTTCCGCTGCTGCTTACAGCATTGATGGCGTTTACCCCTGTGACGTGGAGCGTCGCGATTTTGCAGATCGTCATGGGCGTCGCCGCCGTCGCGATGACGTGGCGGCTCGGCCGCGAATTGCGGCTCGAACGATACGCCCTGTTAGCGGCGCTGCTGGTCTCCGTCGACCCGATCTTGCTGTATTTCGGCACCTATCCGATGACGGAAGTCTGCTGTGCTTTCTTTACCACGGCATGGTGCTGGTTCGTCGTTCGAGCAACTCGGGGCAGCGAACGGACGACGGCAAGCTCAGTCGCTTGGACGAATTTCGGCGGCGGTGTGGTCTTCGGTTTGGCTGCGTTGTGTCGACCGACGTTGTGGGCGGCGGGAGGATTGTATGGCTGCTACTTAATTGCATCGCTGCTGATCGCCCGCCGCCGGCATGCACCGATTCGCCTGTCAGGTTTAATCGCGCATCTCGTGGGGGCGGTGCTGATCGTCTCACCGTGGGTGATCCGCAATCAAATGGTATTCGGCACACCGATTTTGACCACGACGCACGGCGGTTACACCTTGCTACTGGGTAATAATCCGACGTTTTACGAGGAGGTCGTCGATCGGCCGTGGGGTACGGTGTGGGGAGGAGGAAGCCTCTCCGCCTGGCAGCGGTCGCTCGAAATGCAAATGCGTCAGGGAAACGTCGATGGTGAAATCGAGCGCGATCGCTGGATGAATCGGCGAGCGAAAGAATTCATCCGCGAACATCCGGCGACATTTCTCAAAGCGTGCGTGAAACGATTCTTCTGGTTCTGGAATCCCGTGCCGCTGGAGACGAACGAGTCGCCGTTTTCACAAGTTGCGCGCTGGGGAGTCGGTCTCTACTATGGCGCGGTGACTCTCTTGATGATCGTCGGCGGTGGCCTGTTGGTCGCGAGATATAAGCCAATCATTGGCAGCGACGCGGTGGACCGGCGAAACGCGATGGATTGGGCGGTCGTGGTCATGACCGTGCTCGGTTTCGCCGGGACACATCTGATCTACTGGTCCAACATGCGGATGCGCGGTCCGATCGTGCCATTGATTTCGCTGCTGGCGGCGGTCGGCGTTCAGAGGCTCGCGGCCCGCCGCAGCAAGAAGGATGTCGCCGCCGGCGAGACGCCGTAAGCGAACCGTGCGAACCGCGCGATTGCCGCCTGTTATCTCCCGCCGCGTGTCAAGGCCGATCTCCCGTTGGGGCGCAAGCCGCAACTTCTTTTGTGAAAGTGATTTACGACACAGATCGCAGGCCGATCCGTTATTGACCGGATCTCACCTCCGGCCTATAATCCGCCCCCTTTTCAGCAAGTTTTGGCGTCGTTGTTGCATCCCCCCTTCTGTGTCACCGTTTGACGCATCATTTCACGACCTGAGTTTGATCGTAAAGCCTTGCGCGACATCGTTCTGCCGAGCGATCGACCCGAACGGTCGTGAATGGGAACTTGAGTACTGGTCAGATCTGGAGAGCCCGTGCCGGGCCGACATTTCGTTCGTCCGTCGAGATTTCACTTCATCGGAGTGGTGTGCGCCGTCGTTTTGTGCACGCTCCTCACGATGATCGGGGTGCGCGGCGACGACGCCTCCCAGCCTCTTGCGACGGCTGAATCCGTCGCCGAACAACCGATCGTCCTGCTCGCCGATTTTTCTCACGAATGGCGCGACGGCGAGACCTACGTCGCCATGCTGCGCGGCAACTGCCGGCTGAAACAAGGCGAGTCGACCGTTCAATCGCACAAGATGGTTGTCTGGACGCACACGCAAGACGAGACGACGACGATTACGGCCTATTTCGAAGGGGAGGTGAAATACGAGAACCCCGAAAAAACACTCTCCGAAAATACGCTGCTGCTCGAATGGAAAACCAGCAAAGGAATGCAGGCGGCGATTCGCCGGCGCGTCACGCTCGATGAGCCTCCCGCCGATGAATTGTTCGCGCGGGCCGGGCGCCGGCGGGAAACCGCGCAAAACAAGACGCATCTCCCTGCGCAATATGCCGTTCCTCCGGGACCGGATGATCCATTCGATCAGCCGCTGCTTTCCTCGCAGGATGTTAACCGCGAAAACGTGCGGCGGGTGCGGATTTTCCCGCGGAGTTCGCTCCCCTACAATGTCTACTCGTACCAGTCCAACAAGACGACCCCGCCCGAGCAGATCTGGCTGCTGACCGGCGGCGTGACGATCATGATCGACGGCGTTCACGAAAACGGCACGATCGACCTCAGTGCCGACAACATCGTGATCTGGACGTCGGCGTCGGAAAGCAAAGAGCTGCAGACCGACACCTTCCAGACGAACGACATGCCGTTTCAGATCTACCTCGAAGGGAATATCATCGTTCGTCAAGGACACGATGAGAGTTTCGCCTCGCAAGCGTATTTCGACGTGCGCGACAAGCGGGGGCTGCTGCTCGACGCCGAAATCCGCACGTACATTCCCGCCATGAACGCCACGCTGCGCGTCTGGTCGAAGAAGGTGCGGCAACTTTCGGAGAATTCGTATCACGCCCAGGAAGCCTGGTTCAGCACCAGCCAGTTCGGCAAACCAGGATACCGCTTGCAAGCGAGCGACGTGTTCCTCGATAAACATTACACCTCCCCCTGGTTGACGACGTTCGACAGCAATAAGGGGGCGAGGTACGGCGAACAGGAGATCAAGGAAGTCCCCTGGATCACCAGCACGAACAACACCTTTTATCTCAACGACGTGCCGGTCGGTTACGTTCCGTATATGAGTTCGCCGACGCAAGACCCCGGCATTCCGCTGAACGGTGCGGTCCTGACGCAGGACAGCGTCTTCGGCACGCAAATCCGCACGTCGTGGAACATGTTCAAACTCTTCGGACGCGAACCGGTCGAAAACGTGACGTGGGACGGTCTGCTCGACTATTACAGCGATCGCGGCCCCGGTGTGGGAACCAAAGGCGATTATTACTTCGAAGATCTCTTCGGCATGCCGGGAGAATCCTCGGGACTGGGCACACTGTATTACGTTCACGACACCGGCAACGATAATCTCGGGCTCGGCCGGCGCAGTCTCATCCCCGAGACGAACGATCGCTGGCGGGCGCTGTTGCGGCATCATCAAGATCTCCCCGGCGATTGGGACATCTTCGGAGAAGTGGGGGTGCTCTCCGACCGCAACTTCCTCGAACAATATTTCGAGAACGACTTCGACGAAGACAAAGATCAGGAAACGTTGCTTTACGCACGAAAACGCTTCGAAAATTGGGGCGGCACGATTCTCGCCCGGCCCGACGTCGACGGCATCGAAACGAACACCGAGTGGCTGCCCAAAGCCGATCTGTACGGGCTGGGAGAACCTTTGTTCGACGGGCGGCTCAACTGGAGTTCGCACACCTCGGCGGGGTATGCTCATCTGAGTCCCGCCGATCTTCCCACGCAGCCCGCCGATATTTTCACGCCGCTGCCGTACGTCGCCGACGTCGAGGGGGGCGTGTATATGACGCGGCACGAGCTGTCGATGCCGTTGCACATGGGAGCCTTTCATTTCGCACCGTATGTGATGGGGGAAGCCGCACATTGGGAAAGCGATCTTGCCGGCCAAAACCTCGATCGACTGTACGGCAGTGCGGGCGTCCGCGGCAGTATGATGCTCTGGAAACCGTACCCGCACGTGCAGAGCGACATCTTTAATTTGAACGGCCTCGTGCACAAGATGGTTTTCGACGCCGATTATTCGGCCAGCGATTCGACCGAAAATCTATCCAACATTCCTCAATACACCGATCTCGACGACAACGCCCAGGAACGCTTCCGCTCGCGGTTCGTCACCAATACGTTCGGCGGCGCGCTGCCGCCGATTTATGATCCCCGGTATTACGCCGTCCGCGAGGGAGCGGCTCATACCGTCACCACACCGGTGTACGAACTCGTCGACGATCAACAGGTACTGCGGATGGGCTGGAGGCATCGCCTGCAGACGAAAGTCGGTCCTCCCGATCGCCTCCGGGTGAAAGACTGGATGATGCTCGACCTCGAAGCCTCCTATTTCCCCGACGAAGACCGCGACAACTTCGGCGAATCGATTGGATTGATCACCAGCCGATATACCTGGAACGTCGGCGACCGCACCAAGATTCTCGCCAACTCGCTGCACGACATGTTCCTCGACGGGCAGGACATCTGGAATCTCGGCATTCTCACGCAGCGCGGCACGCGCGGCAGCGTGTACGTCGGCGTGCGGAACATTTCGGGCGGACCGCTCGACAGTCAGATTCTCACTGCCAGCTACAGTTATCGCATGAGCGAAAAGTGGGTGTCGTCGCTGGGAACGGCCTACGATTTATCGGAAAACCTCAACCGCGGACAATCGCTGACGCTTACGCGCATCGGGGCCGACTTCCTCGTGCACATCGGCGCCAGTTACGACCAAAGCAAAGACAACGTCGGAGTCGGGATCTCGATCGAACCGAGATTCGGGCCGTTCCAGGGAAATTCCTCGCAGCTCAGTTCGTTGCTGGGAACGCAGTAGTCTTTGTAGAAGTACAGCTTTCAGGCTGATCGTGGCAGGCTTAAACCCTGTGCTCCGACGATGAATTTTGACACGTGGTTAATCGCATCACTTTATTCTGCACGACGTTCGACCAAAATTTTTCGTTGAGTCCATCGGAAGTCATGAGCCATGAACGAGACCCGTGAAACCATGCGACCGCGCCAGAACTGGCGGCAACTGCTGATCGACACCGAACGAGGCGTCGCCGCGGGACTGCGCAGCGATAGCGCAGCGTTTGCTCAACTGTCGATCAGTTGCGTGGCCTTGGCGGGAGCGTTCGTGCTCGGATTGAATCTGGGACAATGGTCGGTGATGATTCTGGCCCTCACCGTCATGCTGGTAATGGTTTTCGTGCAACAAGCCTTAAAGATTGTGCTGCGCGTGCTCGAAGTCGATCATCCGCAGGAGACGCAGGTCATTTTCCGCATCATTACCGCCGCGCTGTCGATCACCTGGCTGGGCACACTGTGCAGCATCGGATTGATTTTTTATCAACGGCTGACTCAAAACCTGGGATTGTGAGCATCGCGAGATCAAACGGGCTCTTTCGTCGGTTCAACGAAGAGTCCGAAAATCTCGCGACGTTGACGTGCCCGCGAATCGATTTCAACGCCCTGCATTTCGAGGCCGTCCGTTAGACGGCGACCTTACGGGTCACGAATTGACGACGCGACGGTTTCGCCGCCGCCGAGCGGTGACAAATATGCTCACGCCGCCGATGGCCAGCAGCGCCAAACTCGACGGTTCCGGAATCGGTGACGGGAGAACGTCGATAAGTTCGACGTCATCCAACGTGATGGACGTAATCGTAGCCGATACGGCGGCGTGAGCCGTAGCCGGAGCCCCCGCCTCGAATGTCCCCGCGGTGGCATCGGCGTAGGAGTACAGTTGCAAGGTGACTCCATTAGTAAAGTCCCCCGAGAATGAAATCGTGAGCGTCCCGATTCCTCCTCCGTTGTCGAGAAAGACGACTTCATCGGTGTCGAAGCCGCCGAAGTCGTCAAACGCGTTGAGCGAAGCGTATCCGGTCGTGGCGGCATCGAGACCAGCGGCAGAAACGTTGATGTCATAACTGGCCGTGATCGAAAAAACCCCGGACAACGCGGGCAAATCTCCGGCGTCGATCGCGAAATTAAAAATCGACTCCCCCGCACCGAAAATTTGCTCAGACACGTCTTGAGCCCCTTCGACGTCCGCGGCGCTGGTGACCGCATAGAGGTCCGAAGATGCCGTGACCAGCGCCGTCGTTCCCGACGGGATGACCGGATTGGCAGTCGCGGTCACCGGCGCGAGCGAGTCGTTAAAGTCTTCCCCTCCGTACGACGAGCTTTCGCCGTCAACAAAGGCGGATGCGGAGTACAACGGATTCGCAGTTGCCCTTTGCGTAAATGACGCCACCACCAACAAACAAAGTGAAATGCACAATCGGCTACTCATCTCAAACTCCCAGGCAGAACTCACACGAAATAAAGATCGTCCCCGTTGAAGAAGACGGACCCGCTCCTAAGCCACGACTTTGCCCGTTCGCACGGTGATTGTCGATCGGGGTGATCCCTATTTCTTCTGGAATGCGGTCCGAAGATAACATGATCGTCGACGAACCTATAGAAACGGGCGCTTTCAAGCCCTGCGATAACCTGAAAAATGCAAATCGCCCCTCGTCGGCGGGTCTTTGGCGTCGGGGTTTCCCTGATGAAATCGGAGTAAATGCACCGGTGGCAGAAGACGAGGATTCCCCCTGTTGCCGGAGGAATCTCGACTTCAGCGAACCCTCATTGATGATCCAGGATCCGATGTTGCCGTTCCATCTCCGTCAGTTGGGCGATGAGGTCGGAGTGCTTCGTAATGCGGAAAATATACCGCGGCACCTGTTTGCCGGTCGTCCGCGACATGAACGGCTCGCCCCAGAAACTCAATAACGCTTCTGTGGTTCCCTGCGCATCGACTTCGGCGAGAATGAACGATACGGTTTCGGGGAGCGTAGCCCAGCGAGGTTCCTTCACCTTGCGGAATTCGGCGCAGGCGTTGATCTTGGGCAGCATGAATTCTTCCCACAGCCGCTGCTCGTTTTCGTTCGAGACGAACTGAATGGTGTGCACCCGCGGATTCTCGATGGCGGGCCGCAGCAGCAGTTCGAAGACTTCTTGAGTCTTGAACATCGTGAAGCAGACGTTGAACCAGACCATTTCGCCCTGAGCGGTTTCGGCGAAGCGTTGGCTTTCCACCCGCAAGCGGCGCGGGCCGATCAAGATCGCATCGGGGGGCGCCAACGCCGACTGAATGCCATGAACCGCCGCATCCGTGAGATGGATTTGCTCGGCCAGCCGTTCGTCCGAACTCTCGCGGCGTAAATCGCGCAGTAGCAGTAACGACAACAACACCAGAATGATCGTCAGCACAACGCCGGTCTCGACGACGTGCAGCAGATGCAACACCAGCCCGATCACGGCGGCAGCGATCCCGGCGATCACATCCCAATCGAATCGAAGGATTTTCTTCATGCCCGCTTTCGATCGTTAGCCCAGCGTGTGCAGGGTGTCAGTTATTTTTTCGGCAGCACGATGGTGACCAGGAGTGACGAATCGTCGACCGCGCGGACCGCGTGCGGTTCGTGGGCCGTCAGAAAGAGCAAATCGCCTGTCGTCAGTTCGAGATCTTTTCCCATCGTGGTAAAGACGACATGTCCTTCGAGGCATTGAACCGTAATTTCTCCGGCCGTGGCATGTGCAGGAATCACCTTTCCCGCCGTAAGAACGAGGCGGATGATTTCCAGACCCTCTGCCTTGGCGAGCGTGTGCGTTTTCTGTTCGCCGATCGACGTTCCCAGTAGTCGAACATCGATAATCTGTCCCGGCCCGGCGTGTGGAATGGCCATGATGTTTCCTTCTTCAGATCTGCAAATTCCGTTCAGCCATTGCTTTCGATCGCACGCTGCAGCAAAACAAGCACCGAATCGGGTTCCAGCCCCCGCTCGCGGCAAGCAAATGCCGGCGACTTCCCGCCGCAAGTATAGTCGATCCCCAACCGCTGAAATACTGCCAGCGTTTCGGGATGTTCGATGACCCAATCGATGACGGCGGTATCGAGGTCGCAGGGCATGGTGAGGGTGACTTTTAATTCCGGCACGCAACAGCGAAATCGGTATGTCATTTCATTTCCACATGCGTCGATCAAATGTGAATTTGACCGGCGAATCGTATGTAATGCGCTCGAACTCGTGATGCCCCGGATTGATAAGGTAATTGGATTCTTCGGGCGTTATTGCCGACGGAACACGCAAGAGCAGCGTCTCGCCGCGCTTGACCCAGTCCGATCCCATCTCCTTTAAAGCGGCAATCGCCGGATAATTCTTCCAGTTCTCGGGAAGATTAGCGACCACAATCTCTTCCCGTGAAACATCATCCGGGATTCTGGCTCTGATGGTGACCAAATCTTCCGGTGCGGTTTGAGCAGAGATGTGGACGAAGTATTCCAGTGAGGCTAACGACAGGTTAGACGAGGTGTAGATCACTTTGTGGCCTTTGTGGTTCCATCGTCCTCCTGCAACCTCGGCTCCCATCCCCGTGAACGCCGTCGTGGAATGCTTCGCCTTGCAGATTCTCCACACGTCCATCAGCTATAGACTCCGAATTCAATGCGACGAAGTACATCCAAGACTTCGTTGAACCCCGGACCCGTATCGAGGAGCCGGATGGGGGCGTCGCCATTTAACGCATTGTTCGAAGCCGTGAGCCATTCTCTGGCTTTTTCTGCCGAACCCAAGACCGCCTCGGCCTCCGAGCGGACTTTTTCTAACCGGAGGACCAGCTCCGACTCACGAGACGTCAATTTCGACCCGGACTTGCGCCGGGCGAGTGTGCGTTTCGGGATCTTGAGCGAACTGCAAATCGTTTCTTCGTTGAGCCTGAGCGTGTCTCTCACCGACTCAAACGCCGAAAACGGCAAACCCTCGCGTATCGCTCTGACATCGTCGAAGGTTGAAACCGAATTTACTTTGGTGGAGGTTTTCGGCTTAAGTTGACGTCGCTTCACATGAACCTTGAGACGTTTCTTGACTTTCGGCAGGCCGGTCGCCCTCGATTTACGTTGTATCGCCATTCTCCCTCTCCTTCGATCGTGCGGTTGCCGTATGGCATTATTCGAAATGCCAGTTGGCCTGTCAATACCGCGAGGGATCGTCGGCCGGTCCGATTGAAGGTATATGTTATCAAACGGGGCGCGAGAACATGTTGCTACCGGCTGGTTCGATGTTTGCGGCCTCAACGATCTGAGTCCTGTTCCCGTTCCGACGGAATAATTGTTATCATGCAGGAAATCCGGGGCACGCCAAGCCTTAGCCCCGGCCACCCGCCGACTGGTACGATGTCGGCCTCTTCTCACAAACAGCAGTTCCCCGGTTTGGCCTTCGTGCACGGGATACCGGCTGATGTGTTGAACTGAAAGGCAAAGACCAAAGGCACACTGGCACAGCCAGTGGCACCCGAAAAAGGCAAGATTGGATGAGAGTAAGCCGTTCGCCAGTGGCACCCGGCGAGGAAGAGGCGGCTCGTCGCTTGGAACGTCTGGGATTCCCAGAGGAACGTCAGCCGGTCGTTGCGTATGGACGCTGAAAGCAGCGACTACTCACCCGCCATATCCGGATTCGCGGGTCAGACGCGGCTTATGAAAGGTTAGTACGATGCCAATGCAATGGGTCAAAGTCGGCGAGTATGCGAACAAACGCGTTGTCGGCGTCACAAAAGATGGACGGCAAAAGATCATCCGCAAGCTCAAGGCGGGTATGCCCGCAGAGTTCGTTAGAGAACCGAACAATCCCCACGACAGCAACGCCGTTGCAGTTCATGTCAACGGAAAGCATGTCGGCTATCTTGCGGCTGACGTAGCCAAGTGGGTTGCAAACAACATGGACGGCGGACGCAGAACCTATCGTACCCATGTTGCTGAAGTTGGTTCTTTTGAAAGCGATGAAGGTCGTGAGTTATGGACTCTCGAGGTGACGATGGAGATATACGATCTCAAGGAAACTGATGAAGCGGGGGGTATTCAAGCAAGTGCATTCGATTTCCAAGATTCCAACAAGAACGCTCGAAAGAAATCTGGCGGTTGTGCATCGGTAATTGCTGCTGTGGCAGTTGGTATGATGCTAATCGGCGCCGGGTGCCACTGGCGAAACGTCTCCACCGACAGTTTTTTAGTCTTTTTCGGGTGCCACTGGCTTGGCCAGTGTGTCTTTGGTATTTTCATTTATTGATACCCTCTGACACCACCTCCCGGAGTTTGGACGTGGCTCACCGGAAGAGCGGCGGGGTTCATCCCCGCCGGGTGCCACGGGCGGATTTCTCTTCCGACTACAATAAGACGTATATCTCTCTCAACCGCAATCATGCTTACTGACTCTTTGTGTGCCACTGGCTTGCCAATGTGTCTTTGGTTTTCTTGCCCTTCGCTTCAAAAACTCAGGCGGTCTGCCGTGCATGAATGGCGGATCGGGGAACTGTTGCTTTGCCGGTTCGATCCGATCATGCCGGGCCGATCATCTTTTCCCATCGCTCGCCGGCACAGTCCCCGAGGTGCTGCTGCTGACTGTTTGGGTCGGCAGTGATTTTTCTCCGAATTCACCGAAATCGAAAAGAACTCTGCCCCGGTGCTGTGGCCGGTTATACCTTATATATAAGGGGGGAGGGGACAGGTCCAGTTTTCGGTGGGGCGTGAGAATATGATCGGGCAGTTGTCTGGCGAAAACTGGACCAGGCCTCTCGCTGAGATCTCCCCCTCCCCCAATCTCCCTCTCTTCTTCTATGCTCCGCTGCCGAACGTTGAATCCCGAACCGTGAGCATGCGAACGATGCCGGGCCGTTTGTGAAGGTGCAGCATGGTTGCAAAGTGTGCAAAACATAGCGCAAAAGCGTGCGAAACCGCGCGCCAGTGAGCGTGAGATGCGCGCGAGATACGCGCGAAACGTTGCGAGTGATGCGCGAGTGTGTGATTTGCGCGCCGGAATAAGCGATTTGACACCAAAAATCGCGCCGGAAATGCGATTTTGCATCGATTTTACGCCCAAAATCGGCCTTTTTGCGCCCTTTGGACGCGATTTGAGCGCCAAATGCGCGCCAAATGCGCGATCTCAAACATGCCGCATCGATGCACGTGGTTTTCTCGGCCCCAACCCCCAACCTCCAACCCCTCGTCCCCCCACTACATTCCCAAACACGAGGGGCGACTTTTTAAAAAGGAGATGCGACTTCCCAGACAACGAGGGGGGCTTTTCAAACACCGACGGGGAATTTCCAAACAGCGATCGCGCATTCGTAAACAATGACGGGAACGTCGTCGGCGCGCAACCATGTCCGGTAGGGTAGAGGAGGGGCGAGTCAGAATGGTGAGGGGAGAGGAGACATAACAAAAAAACACCCCGGTCCATCCGAAGACCGGGGTGAGTTTGCAGGAGATTCTCGCCGGTCCGTCAGCTACATCCCATGCTGTTTCCGCAGTTGTGGCATAAGTAACAGTTGCCGTTTCTTACCGTGATCGCTCCGCAGTTGTCGCAGGCGGGGGCGTCGGATTGGAAACTGGCAAACTGTTCGCTCCGCACCGCCGGGCTCTTCCAGTCGGCGACGTGCGTCTGGCCCGCATGTTCGTTCGCCGACTTCGATGCCTTATCGACCGCCGTGAGAGGCGAGCCGCCGTTGACGACGCGCGTCGCGACGGCGGCGGAATCGGTCGAAACCTTGCTCTCGTCGACGGCCCCCTCTTCCCGCTGCGGAGCGTTCGCTTCGCGGTAGCCCGGCAGGAACTGAATCCCCAGCCAGCGAAAGATGTAATCGGGCACGCTCTTCGCATTCGGAATGTCGGGGTTCTTCGTCCAGCCCGATGGTTCGAACCGCGTGTGCGAGAACTTGTCGACGAACACGCTGATCGGCACGCCGTATTGCAGGCCCATCGAGGTCAGCGTGCCGATGACGTCCATCAGGCCGCCGATCGTGCTCCCTTCTTTGGCCATCGTGATGAAGAGTTCGCCCGGCGTGCCGTCTTCGAACAGGCCGACGGTGATGTACCCTTCGTGGTTCCCCACCGAGAACTTGTGCGTGAGCGACTGCCGCGTCGACGGCAGATGCCGCCGGACCGGCTTGCGGACGAGCGTTTCTTCTTCCTTCTTGGCGCGGCCCCCTTCTTTCGAGGTGGCGAGCGGCTGACTCTGCTTCGAACCGTCGCGGTAAATCGCGAGCGCCTTGAGGCCGAGCTTCCAGCCTTCGATATAGGCGTTTTCGATGTCGTCGACGGTCGAGTCGGCGGGCATGTTGACGGTTTTGGAGATCGCGCCGGAGAGGAACGGCTGAGCCGCCGCCATCATGGTGACGTGGGCTTTCCAGGCGATCGTTCGCGTTCCGCTCGCCGGCTTGAACGCACAGTCGAATACGGGGAGATGTTCGGGGTTGACGTCGGGAGCCCCTTCGATCGTTTCGTGTTCGTTGATGTACGCGATGATCCGGTCGATCGCTTCGGGATTGTAGCCGAGTGTCTTGAGCGCCTGCGGCACGGTGCGGTTGACGATCTTCATCATGCCGCCGCCGGCGAGTTGCTTGTACTTGACGAGCGCGATGTCGGGTTCGATGCCGGTCGTGTCGCAGTCCATCATGAAGGCGATCGTGCCGGTCGGTGCGAGCACCGTCGCCTGGGCGTTGCGGTAGCCGTTGCGTTCGCCGAGCGCGAGGCATTCGTTCCACACCGTCATCGCGGCGTCGCGCAGATATTCGGGACACGCCGGATTGATGTGGGCGACGGCGTCGCGGTGCATCCGCATCACGCGGAGCATGGGACGTTCGTTTTCGCGATAACCGGCGAACGGTCCGACCACGCCCGCGAGTTCGGCGGACTGCAAATACGCCTGACCGTTAAGAATCGCGGTGAGCGCACCGCAGATGCCGCGGCCGGCGTCGCTATCGTAGGGGATGCCCATCGACATCAACATGCTGCCGAGGTTGGCGTAACCCAGACCGATGGGACGGAAGCGGTGGCTGTTCTCGGCGATCGACGGCGTCGGATAACTGGCGTGATCGACCAGAATCTCCTGAGCGGTGAAGTACACCGCACACGCGCGGCGGAAGCCGACCGTATCGAACGTGCCATCCGCACGAGCGAATTTCTTGAGGTTGATGCTCGAGAGATTGCACGCCGTGTCGTCTAGGAACATATATTCACTGCACGGGTTCGACGCGTTGATCGGGCCGGAGTTCGGACAGGTGTGCCAGTTGTTGATCGTCGTTTCGTACTGCAAGCCCGGGTCGCCGCAGTACCAGGTTCCCTCGGCGATTTCTTTCATCATGTATCGGGCGTCGTATTCGGGGCCGGCGGTTTTCGCGTTGGTGACCCAGTGCGTTTTCCATTTCTTGCCGTCGGCGACCGCTTCCATGAATTCATCGCTGACGCGGACGGAGAGGTTCGCGTTCTGGAACATGATCGAGCTGTACGCTTCGCCGTTAAAGTTCGCTTCGTACTTGCCGCTTTCGATCAGCGTGCGGGCCTTGCGTTCTTCTTTTGCCTTGGCCTGAATGAATTCGAGAATGTCGGGATGCCAATCCTTGAGACTCTGCATTTTGGCGGCGCGACGGGTCTTGCCGCCCGATTTCACCACGGCGGCGATTTGATCGTACACCCGCATAAACGACAGCGGCCCCGAAGGGATGCCGCCGCCGGAAAGTTTTTCTTTCGCACTGCGGATCGTCGAGAGATCGGTGCCGGTTCCCGAGCCGTACTTGAAGAGCATCGCTTCGCTGGTGGCGAGGCGCATGATGTCTTCCATGTTGTCGTCGACCGACTGGATGAAGCAGGCGGAGGCCTGCGGATATTCGTACGGCGTTTCGGGGCGGTGAATCGCGTTGGTCTCGGGATCCCAGTGGTAGTTGCCCTGCGATCCTTTCACGCCGTACTGGTGATACAGCCCGACGTTGAACCAGACGGGCGAGTTGAACGCCCCGTATTGATGCAGGCACAACCAGGCGAGTTCTCGGTAGAACGTTTCGCCGTCCTCCGGCGAAGCGAAGATGCCGTCTTGCAATCCCCAGTCGGCGATCGTGCGGGCGACGCGGTAGATCACCTGCTTGACGCTGGTTTCGCGCTCGGGGGTGCCGTGTTCGCCGTAGAAGTATTTGCTGACGACGACGTTGGTGGCGAGCGCAGACCAGAAGTCGGGGACTTCGCAGTTCTTTTGTTCGAAAAGAATGTTTCCCGATTCATCTTTGATATGGGCTTCGCGCAGATCCCAGGTGACTGTCGAAAAGGGATCGACATCCGCCGGGCAGAAATAGGGACTCACGACCATAGCTTCTCCCTTATGAAAATGGGGAGCATGGCCATTTCGGCCATTATGCGATGTTCCGGAGCTTAACGACCCCGATCCGAGGGATGAGGTCGAGTTCATTGGACGAGTGGCTAATCCTTTAGAATCGTGCATCATGCACTCCTTCCTGAGCGGTTCCTGTTGGTGTCGCAGAGATCATGCCTGTTGATTTGAATATCGTCGGCCCCGACTGTGAACTGTACCCATTTCCAGAGCGTTTGTCAAGTCTCTGAAAATTTCTGGACACAAGTTGTAGGGGTTGAGACAGGATGAAGCCCTACATGTAGTGATTTGACGAGCGGCTCACTATACATCGTCAATTCCGACTGTCAAGACGACGGCGCATTTTTGATGGCGCAAACCAATGGATACGCACGCATAACCTTTAGGGAGAATTTGATTTAGAATTTTGAAAAAATTGTGAAGATTTCGAGTGCCCGCCTCCCGCCAAACGCGGCCTCTACGGAGCACCTTTATGCAAATCACGTTTCTTTGCGGGAATGCGTCCGTAAGCTATTTGTTCGTATAGAGTTGCGTCTGATTATTTCAGTCGAGGAGTCGTTTGGTGATCTCGATGACGCGACCGCCGTGCGGATTTTTGGGCATTCTCACCTGATTTTGTGTGGTGAAGGTGTCATGAAGATGTCGCCAATCTATGATGAATCTGAGAATCTATCCGGAAATGTTGGCAGTCCTACGAGATGTTGTGCCCATTGCACCGCCTCAATACCACGAATTGTGTCCGAGCCAACTTTCCGGATAGCCTCTGAGTTGGTCCCGGTTGGCGAAATACCGCAGATGCCTGACATCAAACGGGCAATTCCGCAAGAATGTGGATCAATTCACAGAGAATGCGTCGAGTTGTTGATACATTCAATCAGCCGTCCGACTAAATGAAAGTCCTCTCGATGATTGGCGTTCATCAACTCACGAAACGATTCGACGCGGGGAACCAGACGGTTCTCGCCGTCGATCAGATTTCATTTGACGTCCGCGCGGGTGAAGTTTACGGGCTGCTCGGCCCCAACGGCGCAGGAAAAACGACCACCTTGCGGATGATTCTCGGGTTGCTTCCGCCGACCAGCGGATACGCCGAGATCAACGGCATTCGCACCGACCTCGGCAACGGCGAACTCAAGCAGTGCATCGGGCTGGTCTCGGCGAGCGCGAACTTGTATCAATGGCTCACGCCGCGCGAAACATTGTTGTACTTCGCAGACTTATACGGCATACCGCCCGAACACGCGCGGGACGACGTGGCCCGCCTGAGCGAACAATTCGGGCTGGCGGGGTTTCTCGACCGCCGATGCAGCGTGCTCAGCACGGGCCAGAAACAGCGCGTGCAATTGGCCCGCGCGCTCATTCACGATCCGCCCGTCATGCTGCTCGATGAACCGACGCGCGGCCTTGATGTCATCGGCACGCAGGGAATCTTTGAGTTCATCGGCCATCTGCGCACCATCGGCAAGGCGGTCATCGTCTGCACGCATCGGCTCGATGAAGCCGAGCGTTTGTGCGACCGCTTCGGTCTGCTGCATCACGGAAAAATGGTGATCGAAGGGACGCTCGCCGAGTTAAAAGCCAAGACCGGACAGACCGGACTGATGGAGATGTTTCTCCATTTGGCGGAAATCCCGGCGATCGTCAATTCCCACGCCTTGTCGAACGACGTAGCGGCGACGAACCGTACTTCCTCTTCGGAATCGGAGCCGTGATGCCGCTCGACCGCAATCAGATATCGCGATTCGGGCGGATGGCGCTTAAGGAACTCCGCGAGACGATGCGCGACCGCCGCACGATCATGACGCTGATCCTCATGCCGGTGCTGGTTTATCCGCTGCTCTCGATCATCTTTCAAAAATTCTTGATCTCCAGCGTCAAGCAGACGTCGCAGCGGGTGTTTCACGTCGGCGTGAAAACCGAACAAGAGTTATTCGTTCTGCAGGATCTGCTCAGACGGATTACCGATGCCCCCGAGCGGACGTCGTTCGATTTTGGAGACTCCGCCGCGTCCGGCGGATCTTCTCCCGATCGTGCGAGCCGTTCAACGGATGCGAATTCATCGTCCGATGCTGCGCAAGGTGCGTCTGCCGATGCGTCAAACGGAAAACGCGAGGCGGAAACAAAGTTCACTTTTTATCAGACCGAATCACTCGAAGATGCCGTTGCCAATCAGGACGTGGACGTCGGGATCGAACTGCAGGTCGTTGACGTTTTTCAGTGGAACGGGAAGACGTATCCGCTGATTGACGGCCAATTCGTGATGACCGGGCAGTCGGTCAACAGCAAGGATGCTTTCGACGAACTCGACAGGCGATTGACCGACGTCAACTTCCAACTGATGAAGTATCGGCTGCAAGACTTGGGAATCACATCGCGTGTGGTGCCGATCTCGATGGGCCGCAAGAACGTTCGCTTAACCGGCGGCGGTTCGAGTTCGAACGTCTCGCTGGCGACGCTGGTTCCGATGATTCTCATTCTGATGACGATGACCGGCGCGGTCTACCCGGCGATCGATTTGACCGCGGGCGAACGCGAACGCGGGACGCTCGAAGCGGTGATGGCGACCCCGGCGTCGCATTTCTCGTTGCTGCTGGCGAAGTATGTGGCGGTGCTCGCCGTCGCTATGTTGACCGCCAGCATGAATGTCGCTTCGATGACCGTCACGCTGCTGGCCAGCGGACTCGGACGATTGCTGTTCGGCGATCGAGGTTTGCCGTTCTTAGTCGTGCTGGAAATTTTCGGGTTGATTCTGCTGTTCGCCATGTTTTTCTCGGCGGTGCTGTTGATCGTCACCAGTTTTGCGAGGAGCTTCAAAGAGGCGCAAGCGTATCTCATACCGCTGATGCTCGTCTCGCTCGCTCCGGGAATTATGAGCTTGATGCCCGATCTGAAACTCACCGGCTGGATGGCGATCATCCCGCTCGTGAACTGCATTCTGCTGGCCCGCGATCTCATCTCGCAAACCGCTCAATTGCACATCGCCGTCGCCGTCATCAGCACGACCGTGTTGTATGCCTGCGGTGCGCTGGTGCTGGCGGGAAAAATCTTCGGGGCCGACGCCTGGCAGTCGGGGAGCACGGCGACGTGGAGCGATTTATGGGGGGCATCCGCGGCACAAGGCCGCGATGTGCCGTCGTGGAATCATGCCCTCTTCAGTCTCGCCGTGCTGATCCCGGTCTTTCTGCTGGCGACGCAATCAACGGCTCAGTTCCAGCAGCTCAGCCTCACGTGGCGATTTGCGTTGAACGCGCTATTAACCGTCGCGTTATTCGGATTTTGGCCTGCCCTGTTGGCCGGCGTGCAGCATGTGAACTTCTCGCGGACATTCCGTCTGATGCGCCCCCGAGGATTCGATCTGCTCGCCGGTCTGTTGTTCGGGCTGTCGGTCTGGCCGTTTGCGTTTGAACTGGTGATGCTGGCGCGGGAAGCGGGTCTCGTCAGTTATGACGAAACGCATCTCGAACGGTATCACGATTTATTGTCGAGCTGGAAACAGGTGTCGCCGTGGGTGATTGTCGTGCTGCTGGCGGTCGTTCCCGCCGCCTGCGAAGAATTCTTTTTCCGCGGGTATTTGTTCAGCGCGCTCCGCGGGCGGCATTCGCCGGCGCAGACGATATTCATTTCATCGGCGATGTTCGGCGTATTTCATCTGATCGTCACCGATTTTCTGGCGTGGGAACGCCTGCCGTCGAGCACGCTGATGGGATGTCTGCTCGGCTACGTCTGCTACAAATCGGGGAGCCTGTTTCCGGGCGTCGTCCTGCATGCGGCGCACAACGGCTTGTTGCTGTTGATCGCCTATTACCGCGACGACTTGCAGCGTGCCGGGTGGGATATTCCCGATGAATCGCATCTGCCGATCAAAATTCTTGCCGGAGCGGCCGTCGTGGTGCTGGCTGGGTTCGCGTTGCTGAATCGGAGGCAACAAGAACGTCGAGTTTTTTAGCCCCCGGTCAATGACCAGGGGAGTTTTCCTGCATGATAAGAACCCCCGACGGCTCGCCGGGGGCTAAAAATCGAAACCATCTCGTCAAATCGCTTAAAATCGTCGCAAACGTCAAAGTCGGCTGCGGTCTCCCGATGTTTTCAGCCGATTGATTAAAGGAAAGTATGTCCGTGAGGGGGAACCGACGATTCGCCGCTGAGGTGACGAACCGGCGGGCGGACCGAGGGTTTTGAACTTCCGGGGTGCGATAGCTTATGTACGAGCGTTATTGGGGATTTCAATATCCGCCGTTTCGCGAGACTCACGATCCGGTCTGGTATTTCGCCGGCCCGGCGCACGAAGAGGCGCTGGCTCGGCTGTTGTACGTCATCGAACGGCATCACCAGGCCGCCTGGTTGACCGGTCCGCTCGGAACCGGAAAATCGCTCTTGCTGCACGTGCTCGCCGATCAATTGCGCCGCTCGGCGATCCGCTCGGCTTATCTCGACATGGCGGGCATGGACGCCGAAGAGTTCGTCTGGAATTTATCGGCTCTCTGGCAGGTGTCCCGCTCGATGAATGAATCGTTCCGCGTGCAATGGCGGCGCTTGCAGGACGTGCTCGAATCGCAGCAATTGCTCGCCGACCCCGCGGTGATTCTTTTCGATCACTTCGACCGCGCGGATGCGAGTTGTTCGGCTTTTCTTGGACGTCTGCAACAATTGCGGACGTCGAATCGTTCGATCCCGTCGTGCACGCTGATCGTTTCGGTCGAGCGTCGCCCCAAACCCGCTTCCGCCGCATTGCGGGACGAGTGCGATTTTGAAGTCGCGTTGAATCCGTTCGATGAAGATCTCGTCGCCGAGTATGTCGAAGCCCGCATTCGCGTGGCCAACGGACGGGTGAATCCCTTTTCGGTCGACGCCGTTGCGGAAATCGCCTCGCTCTGCGACGGCGTTCCGGCACGCATCAATCAGTTGTGCGAATTATCGTTGCTCGCCGCGATGGGAAGGGGATTGAGACAGGTCGACGACGATCTCGTCGTCGCCGTCGCGGACGAGTTGATGCGAAAGCAGCAAGCGCCGGCAACGCGTGACGCCCGCACGCCCTCCGCACGGACGCCGTTTCAGACGTCGCCCTGGTAGGTCGTGGCTGGTGCATTGTCAACAGTTCCGTTCCGGCGGTATCGCTGCGCTCAACCGCGGGCTAACCCGGATTATTCATGACGAGGGACATCGTGCGCAGTGTGCGTCAACCAGCCCGAAGCGCAAGTTTTGATGTTGCGCAGTTCTTCACCTCTCCCACCGGGAGAGGTCGACTGCATAGCAGTCGGGTGAG
>JBBECD010000070.1:0-6062 GCA_040881995.1 Planctomycetaceae bacterium | reverse complement strand
AGTTTGGTCCTGTGAATCAACGCAGATTTCCCAATTCGACGCAACCCTAGTTTTCAAGCCTGACAAACCACTAGTAAAGAATTCTGGCTCTGGACTTTCCTCACTTCGCCGTCAGGCTTTTTCGGAAACGCTGCAACGTTTCCAGCGCGAGCGTCGGCGAGAGATGTTCCAGGTCGAGTTCACGGATCTCATCCAGCAACGGATGCTGATCGGCAGGAAACAGCGAGAGCTGCCGTTGTTTTTTGAACGACGCATCCCGGCCCGGGATGTGCGTGCGGCCTGTTTCATCGACGTGATCGGATTCCAGCGTGTTGAGCACGACGCGAGCCCGCTGAATTACATCGCCGGGAATGCCGGCCAACCGGGCGACGTGAATGCCGTAACTCTTGTCGGCGGCTCCTTCGACGATTTGATGCAGGAACACGATTTGGTCATCCTGTTCGTGCACGGCGACGTTCCAGTTGCGGGCGAGCGGCAGCGACGACGTCAGCGACGTCAACTCGTGATAATGCGTCGCAAAAAACGTGCGGCAGCCGACGGTGTCGTGCAGGTATTCGGTCACCGCCCACGCGATCGAAATGCCGTCGTACGTGCTCGTGCCGCGGCCGATTTCATCGAGGATCACAAGACTGCGCTCGGTCGCCGAGTTGAGAATGCGCGCGGTCTCGGTCATCTCGACCATGAAGGTACTCTGTCCCTTGCCGAGTTCGTCGCTCGCCCCCACTCGCGCGAAAATGCGGTCGGCGACGCCGATGCGAGCCGTGCGGGCGGGGACGAATGAACCGATCTGGGCCATCAGCGTCAGCAGCGCGGCCTGGCGGATGTAGGTGCTCTTTCCGGCCATGTTGGGACCGGTGATGATCTGAATCGTGCCGTGCTTTTCACCGAGGCGAATGTCGTTGGGGACGAACCGCCCGCTCGGCTGCAAACGATCGAGCACCGGATGCCGGCTTTGCACGACGTCGAGTATCGGCTCCTCCGCCAGCTCCGGCCGGCAATAACTCTGCCGCAGCGCCAATGTCGCGAACGAAACCAGCACGTCGACCTCGGCGAGAACGTTGGCCGATTGTTGAATTCGTGCGGCATGCTGGGCGACCCGTTCCCGGAGTGCGTGAAATAACTCCTGTTCCCAGCGCAGCGCCCGTTCTTCGGCGCGGAGCACTTTTTCTTCATACTCCTTCAGTGCCGGTGTGATGAACCGCTCCTGATTCTTGAGCGTCTGCTTGCGGATGTAATCGGCCGGTATTTTTGCCGCCTGCGACGCCGTCACTTCGAGGTAGTAGCCGAAGACGCGGTTGAAGCCGACCTTGAGATTCGGAATTCCCGTGCGGGCCGACTCCTCGGCCTGATAGCGGGCGATCCACTCCTTCCCGCCGCGGGCCAGATCGCGGAGTTCATCGAGTTCGGCGTGAAAGCCGGGGCGAATCACGCCGCCGTCGGAGACCTGCAGCGGCGGGTCTTCGACGACCACGGTTTCGACGTCGGCACGGACTTCGGCACAGAGATCGAGTTGGTGTTCGAGATGTTTAATCCGTTCGGTCCGTCGGCCGGTCAGTTTCGCCTTCAGCCGCGGCAGCAGCGCCAACGACTTGGCCAGGCACGCCAGATCGCGCGGATGAGCCCGGCCGGTGGCGATGCGCGCCGTCAATCGCTGCAGATCGTACGTGTGCGACAACGTCTCCTTGAGTTCCCGGCATAAATTCGGGTCTTGGGTGAACTCTTCCACGGCGTCGAGCCGATGGTTAATCGTCGCGATGTCCGTCAGCGGGTTCGCGAGCCAATCGGCGAGCAGCCGGGCTCCCATCGGGGTGACGGTCTCGTCGAGGATCGACAGCAAACTGCCGTCGCGCGCGCCTTCGCGGAGCGTGCTGACGATTTCGAGACTCCTCCGGGTGGCATCGTCGATTTTCAGCGTGTCGCCCCGATGATAGGTCTCGATGCGGTTGATGTGACCGAGTTCCCCCTTTTGCGTTTCCTTCAGATAGTCGAGCAGCACGCCGGCGGCGGTGATGCTCGGACTGTCGGGTTTAAGATCGAAACCGGTAAGCGTGCTCGTGCCGAAGTGCTGCATCAGCAGCGATTGGCAGTGTTCCTTCGAGAAACACCACAACGGCCGTTCGGTGCAGAGCCACGCTGCGCCCGCGAGTGAATTGGCTTCAAGTTCTGGCGGACGGTAACTCTCGGGGATCAGAACTTCGACGGGGCGAATGCGAGCCAGTTCATCGGCGAGTTCGCTCAACTTGAGGTCGCAGGTGAGAAATCGCCCGGTCGAGAGGTCGAGCCACGCCAGGCCGATGCGGTCGGGGGTCGGGCAGATGCCGGCAAGAAAATTGTTCTGCCGCGGGTCGAGCAGATTTTCATCGGTCAGCGTGCCGGCGGTGACGACGCGCGTCACTTCGCGGCGGACGAGTCCTTTCGCCTCTTTGGGATCCTCCACCTGCTCGCAGATGGCGACCCGCTGGCCCGATTGAATCAGCTTCTGCAGATACTGATCGAGGGCATGATACGGAAAGCCGGCCATCGGGACGGGACTTGCCGAAGTCTTATCGCGGCTGGTGAGCGTCAGACCCAAAATCCGCGACGCGAGCTGCGCGTCGTCATAAAACAGTTCGTAGAAGTCCCCCATGCGGAACAGCAGCAGCGTCCCCGGATTCTGGCCTTTGACTTCCAGATACCGTTCCATCATCGGGGTCAGCTTGGCACCGGTTTCGGACATGACCGCGAGTTCCGTTCAAACTTTCGTGCCGGGGAACAACATGCTCACGCTCGTCCGTTCGTGAATCGAGCGGATCGCCTCGGCGAATACGTCGGCCACCGAAATGAGTTGAAATTTCGCGGGGAGCGGTTCGGTCCCGACTTCGATCGTGTCGGTCACGAACATCTGCTTGATCACGCTGTCCTGAATCCGCGAGGCGGCCCCTTGCGAAAGCACGCCATGCGTGACGGCGGCGTAGATGTCGTTCGCCCCGCGCCGCTTGAGGACTTCGGCCATGGCGATGAGCGTGCGGCCGGTGATCGTAAAGTCGTCGACGAGAATCACGTTTTTCCCCGCGACTTCGCCGATGACTTCGAGCACTTCGACGGTTTCGGTGTGATCGGCCCGTTTTTTGTTACCGATGACCACGGGGACCGACAGGAGTTTGGCGAAGTCGGAGGCGTCTTTCGCAAAGCCGATATCGGGACTGCAGACGACGAGATCGGGGATTTGCAGCGAACGGAGGTGTTTGCAGATCACATGGCGGCCGTACAGATGATCGACCGGCACGCTGAAAAATCCCTGAATCTGCGGGCTGTGCAGATCCATTGTGAGCACGCGGTCGGCACCGGCGGCTTCGAGGGCGTCGGCACAGACGCGAGCGCGGATCGAGACGCGGGGTTCGTCCTTCTTGTCTCCCTTGGCGTAACTGAAAAACGGAATGACCGCGGTGACGTGTTCGGCACTGGCCCGCTTGAGCGCATCGATCCAGAACAGCAGTTCCATGAAATTGTCGTTAACCGGGTAATGATTTCCCTGAATGATAAACGTGTCGCGGCCGCGCACGTTTTCCAGAATCTGGACGAAGACGTTTCCTTCGCTGAAAAGGTGGGCTTTGCAGGGGCAGAGCGTGACCCCCAACCGGTCGGCAATCGCCTTCGAGAGCACGGGATTGGCAGACCCCGAAAGGATGCACAGGTCTCCCTGCGGAGCCTGAAAAGGAATCGGGCGCGGACCCTCCGCACTCGAAGATGGTGGTGGGAACGATGTCATTTAGCGTCGGTTTCTCAACGGGTGTGCCGGGGCGGAACGGAAGCGGACGGCGCATCTCGAAGTGACGGACCTTTCTTCGAGTCGTCATTTCATCATAGCGAACCTGTGGATGAACTCAAGGAAGCGAACGCCGCGGGCCATCGGCTTTCGTGATGAATCTCCCGGCCGATGACGATGAAGCCGACCGAACTTGCCGAGTTGACGATTTTCGCGGTTATAGCGGCTCCGCGATGACGGGGTATGAGGAAGAAGCAACCGGCGCGCAGCGCAGCGGGTTTTCATCCGCCGCGAATTGGACAGTCGCTGCCCACGTTGCTAGAGTGTCAGCCAGTACGACAGATGCACCGAAAAACGGCGGTTTTCGTGAAACTCCGCCCCTGCCTCCGCTTATTGAGGAGAGACGAGACCTGCAATGAAATCCGCGGATACGATGACCATTCATGTGGGGCACAGTCCCGATCCGGACGATGCCTTTATGTTCCATGCCCTGACCAACGGCTGCATCGAGACCGGCCGCTATCAGTTCACGCATCAATTGCAGGATATCGAAACGCTCAATCAGCGGGCGCTGCGCGGCGAACTCGAACTCACCGCCGTCAGCATTCACGGTTATGCGTATATCACCGATAAATACGCGCTCTGTTCGTGCGGCGCGAGCATGGGGGACAATTACGGCCCGATGGTCGTCGCGCGAACTCCCGGAACGATCAACGACCTCCGCGGCAAGACGATCGCCATCCCCGGCAAACTGACGACGGCCTTCTTGACGCTGCAATTGCTGCTCAAGGATGATTTCAAGTACGAAATCCATCCGTTCGATGAGATTCTCAATCTCGTCGAGCAGCGCCGCGTCGATGCGGGGTTGATCATTCACGAAGGACAGCTCACCTACGCCCGGCAAGGACTGCATTTGATCGTCGATCTCGGCAAATGGTGGCATGACGAAACCGGTCTGCCATTGCCTCTGGGGGGGAACGCGATCCGCAAAGATCTCGGCATGCAGACGATGCTGGAGGTGACAACGCTGCTCCGGCAAAGCATCGAATACGCACTGCGACATCGCGACGAGGCCCTCGCCTACGCTCTCCAATACGGCCGCGATCTCGACCGCGACAAGGCGGATGAATTCGTGGGAATGTACGTCAACCATTGGACGCTCGATTTCGAAGACAAAGGCCGCGAAGCGGTGAAGCTGTTGCTCCAACGCGGCCACGAAGCGGGTTTGATTCCGCAACCGGTGGAAGTGGAATTCATCACGGGGTAATTGTAACCCCAAACGCAAGCAAAGATGCCTTTCGGTTAGCCGCGACGCGAAGGCTTTGCGAAGCGGAGCGCTAGCTGCGCGATTGACGAAGCGGAGCTTCGAAGACTTGCGTTCCCAAGCGGAGCATGGGAACGAGAGGAAGATTTTCAACGAGGTCTGCATGACAACACTTGCACCTGCCGAGTATTTACTAAAACTCTTCGGACTCACCGGAAAAACGGCCATCGTCATCGGCGGGACGGGAGTTCTCGGCGGAGCGGTCGCCCAGGCGCTCGCCTCGTCCGGAGCCCATACCGTACTCGTTGGTCGCAATGCAGATCGCGGGAAAGTCGGCGTGGAGGCGATCACGAAGACCGGCGGAAATGCCGAGTTCATCGCCGCCGACGTCTGTCAGCGCAGTGATCTGCAATCGTTGATTGAGACCGTAACATCCAGCGGAAAAACCATTGACGTGGTCGTCAACGGCGCCGGGGTCAACTCGCCGACGCCGTTCATGGAAATCACCGATGAAGAGTGGGACCGCATTTTTAACGTCAATCTCAGCAGCGTCCGCGTCAGTTGCCAGATGTTCGGCGAGCAGATGCTCAAACAGAAAAGCGGATCGATCATCAACATCGCCTCACTCAGCGGCATCACGCCGTTGTCGCGGGTCTTCACCTACTCGGCGACGAAATCGGCGGTCATCAATCTTACGAAGAATCTGGCCCGCGAATGGGCCGAACAGGGAGTGCGGGTGAATGCCCTCTCGCCCGGATTTTTCCCCGCGGAACAGAATCGCAAAGTCCTCACCGCCGACCGCATCTCCCGCGTGATGCAGCACACGCCGATGAACCGCTTCGGCGAACCGCAAGAACTTGCCGGCGCGGTGTTGTTGTTGGCCTCCCCGGTCGCGGGGAGTTTTATCACGGGCGAAAACCTCGTCGTCGACGGCGGCTTCTCGGCGATGACGATCTGATGAGAGTCGAGGGTCCAGGGTCCAGAGCCAGAGGTTTTCATACTAGTGCTGTGTCAGGCTTAAAAAGTGGGGTTGGCTTGGATTGTTGATTTGAG
>JBBECD010000069.1:0-6086 GCA_040881995.1 Planctomycetaceae bacterium | reverse complement strand
CTACCACAAACCAACCCGCAACGGAATACCTCATTCACTGCCGCGTGGGGTATAATTCATCCTTCGATTCCGCCCCTCACGCCATCGTCATCCCCATCGCGCCGGCGACCCGGCGGCAGAGATCCATCATCTCCTGAAACGCCTGCGGCGTGAGTGACTGCGAACCGTCGCTCATCGCTTCCGACGGATTCGGGTGCACTTCGATGATCAAGCCGTCCGCACCGGCGGCGATCGAGGCGGCACTCATGCTGGAGACCAGCGATGCCACGCCCGTGCCGTGGCTGGGATCGACGACGACCGGCAAATGCGTCCGCTCATGCAGATACGGGACGCTCGCCAATGGCAGCGTGAATCGCGTATGGCTTTCGAACGTGCGGATGCCGCGCTCGCAAAGGATGACTTGCGAATTTCCCTGGTCGAGAACGTACTCGGCGGCGAGCAGGAATTCTTCCATCGTCGCCGACGGGCCGCGTTTGAGCAGCACCGGTTTGCGGGTCTCGCCGACCGCTTGCAGCAGATGATAGTTCTGCATATTCCGCGCGCCGATCTGCAAAATGTCGGTGTACTGGCAGACGAGATCGACGTGCTGCGGCGTCATGACTTCGGTGACGATCGCCAAACCGGTCGCTTCGCGCGCGGCGGCGAGGAGTTTCAATCCTTCTTCCTTGAGGCCCTGGAACGAATATGGGCTCGTCCGCGGTTTGAACGCGCCTCCTCGGAGGCCGCGGGCGCCCGACGCTTTCACTTTGTGGGCGACGTCGAGAATTTGTGCTTCGCTTTCGACCGAGCACGGTCCGGCGATCACGCCGACGTTGCCGCCGCCGATGACGAGGTCGAGGACTTTGACGACGGTCGGTTCCGAGCGGGCTTCTTTGCTTGCCACTTTATAGGGGGCGAGAATCGGCACGACTTTCTCGACGTCTTCGCAACTTTCGAGCGCTTCGCGCGAGCGGTGACGTTCGTCCCCCACGGCGGCGACGACGGTCCGCTCGGTCCCGACGATCACATGCGCCTTGAGACCCAGTTCTTCGATGCGGCGGACAACGCGATCGATTGTCGCCTGCGACGCCCCTTTTCGAAAGACAACAATCATGATCGGATTCCTTTGGTCATTGGGATTTCGTTAGTCATTAGAAATTAGTCATTAGTCATTTTCCCGTCAACATGCCCGGCCTCCCGAACAATAACCGCAAAACCACAGCCCTGAAAACAAAAACAGCCCTGAAAACCGGGCCGGCTTTCAGGGCTGTGGTGATAAGCGTTGTCTCATCAGGTCATACGCGTGGGCACCTTACCCGAACAGGCCGGCGAAGGCCGAAAAAGTAAAACGCCCAAAATGACCAATCCCGGCGGTGCCGCGGCGGAACGTCACTCCACAATTCGCTTCGATACAGAGCTGACAGCATCCGGTCAATCATAATCGAACTCTCTTTGTTTGAGATGTAATGGGCTGGCGGTGTATTGAAGTGTCAACGCGGCCCCACAACAGGGTAGGGTTATCGTATGCAGAGTGACGGGTAAAAGTCAATTGCCGATCCGGCGCAAAAACAGAATTCGTCGATCTCGCCGCTGACGAAAGCGATTAGAACACCCCTTTTTCGGCTATGTTAACCCGCAGAAAAATTTGGGTCCATTTGTACGTTTTTCGCTTGGCATCAACGTCGATACCGCCAAGATTTTTCTGCGGGTGCACCTAGAAACGGGTAAAAGGACCGCCCGGAAATTCGTGATGCGACATCGTCGGATTTTTTTCGAGAATGCGGTGCACCGGCAAGCTCCGCAAGAATTCTTCCGAAATCGGTCCCTCGACGTTCGCCGAGCGGGCCATCTTCGCCATCTCCAGCGTCGACAGGCTGCCCGACGTTTGAAACGCCGCTTGAGGAAATCCGCTCAGCACTCCTTCGATCAACCGCCGCACCATGTCGGCCTCGCGAGGCGACGTCGCATCGGTTTCGGGAAACGCGAGTCGAATTCCGCCGCGGATGAGCTGCCAGATCACATCGTCGCTGTTCTTAAAGCGTTCGCTGAGCTGTTGTTCGCCGAAGTCGCGCGCCCGTTCGACGTCGTACGCGAATTCCTGGACCGGATACTGATAAAGAAGATGCCCCAGGAGCAAATCGGTCCAATGTTCGCACCGTCGGCGAAACGCGTCGAGCTTCGCAATTTGTGATTTGATGTCGCTGACGGCCTGCCCGTCATCATCCCGCTGGCGGTGTGCATCGATGAGATCGACCATCGCTTCCAGGGCATAACGCCTGAGTTGCAATTGACTGATGAGTACATTCCGGGCAATCGGCGCGGTCGCTTTCCCCGCGTGCACGTGGTCGTGAGCCACCAAAACCGCCGACCAGATGCGGATCAGAATTTCGGCGGCGAACAAGTTTTCGACGGCCGGGATGACGGTCGCCGGATCGGCGATGGCATCGAGATGGGCCTCAATGGTGGTCGGTTTCAGGCAGGTCAGCCAATACTGCTGACATCGCCTGGCATTGCGCCAGTAACGGTACAGCGCCTCGTCCGACAAGGCCTTCGGGTCGAAAATCACAGCCGCGGAACGGGAGGAAATCAACGTGGCGGTCTCGATAATGGTACGCTGTGACAAGAAGGTCGCTCCTGCGGCTGAACTGCGTTGAAGAAGCAACGCGGGTGAGAATTCGTTGAACGCAATCTCTGAGAAAGCAAAGGGCGTGCCTCACGCGGAATTTTTGCGTTTTCCCCATAATTCACGGGAAATCGCCCGCCATGACGAGCCCACCGGCCGGCGATGATGATTCCAATACCCCCACACGAGCGCAGGGCGTGTTGCCGAAAATCAACGTCGGTGACAACGTGCCGGGAGCCGATTTTTTAGCACAGAGACGCGGAGACGCAGGAGTTGAAGAAGATGCAGTTGATGATGCTTACTTCTATGCGTGTTGAATTCGCCTGTGATTTTTTCTCTTCACTTCCGCCTCCGCGACCACGGCGAACTCTGTGTTGAAATTCTTCGTCGCATTTTTTTCACGAAAGACCAATTCCGAGCGTTGCCGTGACGGCGCGGCGACGGTTCTGTATGCTGAATGACCGCAGGCGCTGCAACCCCTGCGTTAACGCGCATTGACGGCTGATGCTTTCAATTTAACAACCATGCTTCACTCTGATCCAAGCTGAAGGAGTTCATTTTATGCCACGCACCGCGTCCCCGCTCGTACCCTCCGCATTATGTTTGACGCTGCTTTACTCCTGGTTCTCATTCGCCTCGGCTACCGCTTGCGCCGACGAGAAAAAAGATTTTCGCTGGGACGAAAACACGCCGGGCGAGCTGTTGCTCTCATACGGCGATCAACCGGTGCTGCAATACCAGTACGCCTACGATACCTCCAACGAAGAAGCCACGCACAACACGTACAAGGTGTATCATCATCTGTTCGGACCGGGCACGGGGACGCTGCTCACCAAAGGACCGGGCGGGCTCTACACCCACCACCGCGGCCTGTACATAGGCTGGAATAAGACCGAAACCGACGGCAAATCGTACGACTTCTGGCACTGCACTCACGGCGCCCATTTGCGGCATGAGAAAATCGTCGAGCAAGCCGCGGACGAAAATCACGGCTCGATGACGACTGAAATCCACTGGAACGACGCCGACGGCAATGCGATCATTATCGAAGAACGCAAAGTGACCATCACACCGCGCACGATCAACGACTCCCCCGCCTGGCAAGTCGATTGGCAAACGACGCTGCACGGGCAGAAACCCGAAATCAAATTGCACGGCGACCGCCAGCACGCCGGCTTCCAGTACCGCGCTGCTCAATCGGTCGCCGAGAGCAACGGCACCCGCTACGTGCGTCCCGCAGGTTTCCCCGAACAGCCCGAAGCCTACGAAGTCGACGATTCGGGCGATCCCCCCCGGCACATCAACTTGGGCTGGACCGCGATGACCAGCGAAATCGATGGGAAACGTTACACCGTCGAATACTTCGAAGACCCGACCAGCCCCAAGCCGCGTCTCTTCAGCGAACGCCCCTACGGCCGTTTCGGCGCGTACTTCGCGACGACGCTGAAACAAGACGAACCGCTGAAGATGCACTACCGATTAATCGTCACCACCGGGGAAACACCGAAACGCGATGAGGTTCAAAAGCGGTACGATGAGTTTTTGTCGGACGTCGAGGAGTAATTCTTCGGTTTAGCCGCGACGCGAAGGCTTTGCGCAGCGGAGCGCTAGCTGCTTTGAATGACTAAGGAGTTCATTATTCGAGAGGACAGGCGGCTTACGCCGCCCGCTCGCCTTGTTCATCATTCGTAATTCATCATTCAACATTGGACTTTCCCATGCCCACCGTCGCCGTTATTGGTGCCAGCAGTCGCCGCCGCAAGTTCGGCAACATCTCGCTTCGCGCGCATGAGCAGCAGGGGTACGACGTCTACGCCGTCAATCCGAACGAAGAAACCGTCGAAGGGCACCCGGCGTATGCGTCGATCGTCGACGTCCCCGTCGACCGCCTCGACCGCGTGACCATGTACGTCCCCCCGCACATCGGCATCACCCTGTTAGAAGACATCGCCGGCAAGTCGCCCGGCGAAGTCTGGTTCAACCCCGGCAGCGCGGATACGGCGTTACTGCAAAAGGCGAAAGACCTGGGGCTGAACGTGATTCAAGGATGCAGCATCGTGGACCTGGGTGTTTCGCCCGGGGAATTCTGACGGGGAACGAAGCGCTCCGCGTCGCGACTAACCGAAATCCCCAACTCCCAATCCCTTCATCACACAAAAGAATCCACCGTCACCAGCACCAGCATGATCACCCCGATGATCAGCTTTCCCGCCGTTCCCCACAGCCGGCCGAAGAGGGCTCCCTTGCTGATGGCGAGGCGTTCGCCGTGTGTGCGGCCGGTTCCCGCTTCGCCGATCCACGCGCCGACAGCGGCCCCGGCGGCTCCCCCTCCCAGCGCTCCGATGATCGGGCCGATCACCGGAATCGGCAGCGCGAACACGGCTCCCAACAAAGAGCCGACGAACGCTCCGACGATCGCCAGCACCACGCCGCGCCGGCTCCCCCCCTGCTTCGCGGCCCCCGCCGCCCCGGCGAAGAACTCGACCAGCTCCCCCACGACCGCCAGAGCGAGCGCGACGCCGACGACGTTCCAACTGACGCGAGGCTGAAGTTCCTCCGGCAGAAAAAACGCATACAGCGCGGCGACCCCCACCAGCATCCAGTTTCCCGGCAGCATGAACACATTCGACAACCACGCCAAGGTATTGGCTATGAGAAGCAGGATGGCGTAGAGGTAAATCATGGAATGAATTCCCAGTCCGATGATAGGGTCAACGAAGGTGAGCAACTATCCCCACTCTTCAAGAAAAGTTGGATTCTCGCCCTGCCGTGTGGTACAATATAACGTCTTTTGTACATATGCGATATTGGCAACGCCAGGAGAAAAACATGACGACCGTTTCCCTCACGGAAGCACAATCAAAATTGTCCGAACTGGTGCATCAACTGACGCCCGGCCAGGAAGTGGTGATCACGGAAAACAACCAGCCGATCGCCCGCCTTCTGCCGGCGCATCCGCCGAAGCCGCATCGCACGCTCGGCACGCTACGCGGGACGGTGGTGCATGTGGCTCCTGATTGCGATGCTCCGCTGGACGATTTCAAGGAATATATGCCGTGAAACGGTTGCTCGATTCGCATGTCCTCCTGTGGGCCGTGGATGATCCCGCCCGGCTCGGTCCGCAGGCTGGAAGCGAATTGCGGAATCCCGGCAAAAAAGAAAAGCCTCAAACCTCGCGGCATGACTCGGGTACCACTTCTGACAGCTTGGGGTCAACAGCGCTTCCTATCCGAGATCGATAAGAGCACTCTGAATGCAGAACCATTCAGCACCCGACGAGAGTCTGCCCATTAAAGGATCGAATAGAGAATTGCAGCGCCAGCGAACGGCGCTATTATCCATCCGCTTGTACTAACGGCCAAGACAAATTTATGTTGTGGTAAACGATGCTGCTCAATTTCTCGCACCAGAAACAATGACTCGATCTTAAACCAGGGCGATTGCGCGATACTGGGTAGTATGGTATAACTGGCGACTTACAATA
>JBBECD010000068.1:0-36828 GCA_040881995.1 Planctomycetaceae bacterium | reverse complement strand
GAAAGCCTACTGGAACACCCTCGCCACCTGATTACCGAAATCGGCGACTACACCCTAGCCTCAATTGCGCACGGATCGCTGGAAATACTGTGTTTCACGAGTCATTCCAACAATCGCGAAAACAGTGTGTTTTGGGTAATCTGGTTGCAACCCTTGTGGGATAAATGAGTTACTGAAAAAATCAGGATTTCCGTGCGCAAATGAGGCTAGCATGTGAACGAGGATTGTCACCGGTTGTGATCGTCGTGTTTGCGCGGTATGATCGAACGATCGGTTCGCTGCTCCTCTCATTTCTCTCTATTACGCAAAGGATGATCCGATGTCTTCAGAATCCTCACAGCCGCAGAATTCTTCGCAGGCGACGCGCCGAGATTTTTTGAAATCGTCAGGCCTCGCCGCCGCGGCGGTGGCTTCGGCCCCGCTGTTTCTGCATGCGACCAATAAGTCGGGCAGCAAGTTGCCGACCGTCGGCGAGCGGGAATTCACTTACGAATGTCATCACAACTGGGGTGAACTTCCCGAGACCGTGGTCTGGGGCGAAACGCACGGAGTGGCGATCGATGAAGAGGGTTTGATCTACATCAAGCACCGCAACCGTTCCGAAACCGTGATGGATGCCATCGTCGTGTTCGACGCCGACGGGAAGTGCGTGCGGTCGTTCGGCAAGGAATATCACACCGGCGGGCACGGCATCGACATCCGCAAGGACGACGGCGAAGAGTTTTTGTATCTTTCGGATGTGACGCATAACTTTTTCGCGAAGTCGACAAAGACCGGCGAACAGATCTGGCGGAAGGATGCTCCTCCCGAAGCAAAAGTTTACGAAGATCCGAATGCTAAATTCAGCCCGACGAACATTGCCTTCGCACCGGACGGCGGGTTTTATGTCGCTGACGGTTATGGGTCGAACTACATTCATCAGTACGATAAGGACAACAATTACGTGCGGACGTGGGGCGGGACGGGCGATGCAGCGGGCCAGATGAAAACGCCGCATAGTATCTGGCTCGACGATCGTCCCGGACGGGAGCCGTCGCTCATCGTCGCCGACCGTGCCAATGCGCGGATGCAGTATTTCTCACTCACTGGTGAACATCTTTATTTCGTCGATACCGTCAGTTTTCCGGCGGACATCGACATTCAGGGAGGGATCATGATGGTTCCCGACTTGCATGCGCGCATCACGCTGTTCGATAAGGACAACAACGTGATCACGCACCTCGGCTACGATCCCGAATGGACGAAGCAGGTGCTGGCGGATAATTTGAAGCTGCGGCAGAACCCGGATCTGTATCAGGCCGGCAAGTTCGTCCATCCGCACGACGCCGCCTTCGATAAAGAGGGCAACATCTACGTCGCGGAATGGGTGCCGAAGGGACGGGTGACGTTTCTTAAGAAGGTCGGCTGAATCCTTCTCCCCTTGGGAGAAGGTGGCCGAAGGCCGGATGAGGGTGGCTTTTGCCTTTCCGTTTAGCCGCGACGCGGAGGGTTTCCGCAGCGGAGCGCTTTGAGCGTAACCAGGAAGCGGAGCTTCCAAGACCTTGCGTTCCCAAGCGGAGTATGGGAACGAGGGAAACAGAAGCGCTGCGCCCTCGCACACGCTTCGGGTTACGATGAGGAAGTCACGCCAGTTGTTTCTGGAACCGCATGATGCTCAGGCCGAAGATCACGATCGTGCAGATCACGAGGCCGAGGACGTGAGGCCAGAGGTCGAACAAATCGGCGCCGCGCAGGACGACGCCGCGCAGGATTTCGAGGAAGTACGTCACCGGGATCCCGAACGTCAGGATGTAGATGACGGTCGGCATCTGGGCCCGCGGAAACATGAAGCCCGATAACAGCACCGACGGGAGCATGATGATAAAGGAGAGCTGAATCGCCTGCACTTGCGTTTTGGACAACGTCGAGACGAGCATGCCCAGTCCGAGCGCGCAGACCAGAAACAGTCCCGAGAGCACGAGCAGCAGCACGAGACTGCCGTTGATCGGCACCCGGAACACGAAGACCGTCACGGTGAGCACGATCAGCGTTTCGATGAAACCGATGAGGGCATAAGGGAGGAGTTTCCCGAGAATGAGTCCTCCCTTGCCGACCGGCGTGACGAAGAGTTGTTCGAGCGTCCCGAGTTCGCGTTCGCGGACGATGGCGAACGTCGTGAGAAACAGCGTCACCAATTGTAGAATGATACCGACGAGCCCCGGCACGAAGAAGTGCGAACTTTCGAGGTTCGGATTATAGAGCAATCGCGGCCGCATTTCGAGCGGCGTCACCATGCGTCCGTAACGGTCTCGCGCGGGGACGACCGGTAACGTTTCGCCGAACTTTTTGGCCCGTTTTAACGACCACTGAAATCCCAGCAAATTCGTCGTCGTCAGCGCCGCCATAGCGGTTTGCGAATCGCTGCCGTCGATGAGCACCTGCACTGCGATCTGTTCGCCGCGGTGCAGGTGTTCGGTGAACTCCGGGGGAATGCGGATGCCGACTTTGGCCCGGCCCGACGTCATCGCCCGTTCGAGCGATTCATCGTCCTGCACAAAATCGATGATTTCGAGCGTGCGCGTATTTTCAAAAGCGGCGATGAGTTCACGCGACTGCATGCGGCCGTCGAGGTTGTACACGGCCGTCGGGATGTGTTCGATCTCGGTGTCGATGGCGAAGCCGAAGATGAAGGTCTGCATCACGGGCACAATGAACATGAAAAACAACGTCGTGCGTTCGCGGCGGATATGGGAGAATTCCTTGAGGAAGATCGCCCAAAAACCGGCGAGCGAGTTTTCGCGAACGGGAGGCGGTTTCGCCGAGTTTTTCTGATTGTCGATCGACGTCGCGGGTTGCGATTCGTGATCTTCGGCAACATTTCGAGTGGCGATGTTATCGGTTGTCGACGTTGGCGATGGTGGTGTATTCGTCTGCGCGCCTGAATTCTCCGAACGACGGCTGAGCGTGACGAAGACATCTTCCAGCGTGGGTGTCACCTCGCGGAGATGCAATTCCTCCGCTGGGAGATTCACAGCCGACGTCAGTTTCTCGGGGGTGAGATGTTCGTCGGCGAGCAGGTGGATCAATTGTCCGAACAAAGTCGCGTCGTGAATCTCGGGAACATTACGTAACTGCAGCAGCACTTCAGTCGGCTTGGGGATGTCGAGTTCGAACCGTTTCGTCTGCGGCGGAGTGACGGTCGGCAACTGCTTGAGTTCATTGGGACGACCGCAGACGATAAGGCGGCCCCCGGAGAGATAACCGACCTGATTGCAGCGTTCGGCTTCGTCCATGTAATGCGTCGTCACGAGCAGCGTCACGCCGCGTCCCGAGAGTTCGAACAGCAGATCCCACAAATCGCGGCGGGCGACCGGGTCGATGCCGGCGGTCGGTTCGTCGAGAAAGAGGAGTTCGGGATCGTGGATCAACGCACACGCCAACGCCAGCCGTTGTTTCCAGCCGCCGGATAACGTTCCGGAGAGCTGTTCCAGCCGCGGCTTGAGTCCGGTGAGCCCGAGCACGTGCTCGATGCGTTCTTTGAGTCTCTCGGGGGACAAACCGTAGATGCGCCCGTAAAATTCGAGATTTTCGCGAACGCTCAGATCGCTATACAGGCTGAATTTCTGCGACATGTAACCGATGCGGCGTTTGATCGCTTCGGGATCGGCGGTGATGTCGTAACCGAGCACATGGGCGGTTCCCGCGGTCGGTTGCAGCACGCCGCAGAGCATGCGGATGATGGTCGATTTGCCGCTGCCGTTCGGGCCGAGCAGTCCGAAGATGTCGCCGCGATGGACTTCGAAACTGACGTGGTCGACCGCCGTGAGCGAGCCGAATTCGCGGACGAGGTCGCGGACGTCGATCACCGGAGCGGTCATGGATTCACCTGGGGTCGATCGAGCCAGACGTCGGCCGCCATTCCCGGGCGCAACTCGCCTTCCTCGTTGTTGAGCGTCACCTTGATGCGAAAGACCTGCTTCGATCGCTCTTCGACGGTCTGCACGTTCGACGGCGTGAACTCCGCCTGCCGGGCGATGAAGGTGATCGTTCCCGGAAATTCGCGATCGGGATAACTGTCGATCGTGACGGCGGCCGTTTGGCCGACGTCGGCGTCAAGACGGTCTTCCGAAATATAGGCGCGGACCCAGAGATCTTTGGGATCGATCAGCGAAACCGTCGTCGCGTTGGGAGAGACGAGATCACCCGGTTGCAGTTCGATGGCTTCGACGACGCCGGCGAGGGGTGAGGTGATGCGGAGTTCGTCGATTTGCCGATCGATGGCATCGAGGGCGGCTTGAACCGATTCGACGGCGGCCTCGGCGGCGGCGATCTCCTCCGCGCGAAAACCGCGGGAGTAGAGTTTGTATCCCTCTTTGGCTTCGTCGAGTTGCGACTTGGCCTTGGCGATTTCCTCGACCCGGGTTCCTTCTTCGAGAAGGGCGAGTTGCGCATCGCGGGCGGCGAGGGCCGCGCGGGCGACTTTTAATTCGGTCGTCGCCTGGTCCATTTCCTGCTGAGTGATCGCCCCGCGTCCGTGAAGATCTTCGGCACGCCCATGTTTCAGGGTCGCGAGATCGAGCTGGCTCCGCGCCAGGTCGGTGTCGGCCCGCGCGGCTTCGATCTCCTGCGCGCGGGGTCCGTTCTCCATCATTTGCAGTTGGGCTGCAAACTGATCCCGCCGGGCCGCGGCTTGTGCGACTTCTTCCTCGCGATAACCGGCTTTCAGTTTTTTGAGTTGTTCCTGCTGTTGCGACAACTTCGCAACCGCTTCGGCGCGTCGTTCGCGGAGATCGTACGGCTCGAGTTCGACCAGCAGTTGACCGGGTTGAACGGCGTCCCCCTCTTCGACGAGCACGTCTTTGACGCGGCCGCCGACGCGCGAGCCGAGGCGGATTTCGTCGGCTTCGATCAGGCCGGAGACCTTGAACGGCTCGGGGCGCGTCTGACTGTAAATCAACCCGCCGACGAGAACGAGTCCCAGCAGCGTCAGCAAGATGGCACGTTGTATCATGGGTTCACATTCTGGTGTACAGGACGGCGCGATCCGCCGGATAGCTTATCCGGTTGCACCGTTTTTGCAAATCCGCGTCGGACAGAAACCGTTATGACAACAGCCAATCGGTCTGATTTTTAAAAAAACGTTCGACTTTTTCCGGAATCTGGAACGAAACCGCGCTCCGCCGGGCACTATTACTAGGGAGCGGCTTCAAAGGAAGTTTGCCGCCATCGGATGATTTATTATCAAGAGTTCAACGCCCAAATCGAGTGGGAGAAGTCGGATGAGACTTACATTACGGACACTGCTGGCGTATCTGGACGACATTCTCGAACCCGCTCAGGCGAAAGAAATCGGCAAGAAAGTGGCCGAGAGCAATGTGGCGAGCACGCTCGTCAGCCGCATTAAAGAAGTGACCCGTCGGCGGCGACTGACGGCTCCCGACGTCTCCGGTCCCGGGGCGGGTGTCGATGCCAATCTGGTGGCAGAATATCTCGACAATACACTCCCGGCTGAACACGTCGCCGATATCGAAAAAGTCTGTCTCGACTCCGACACGCATCTGGCGGAGGTCGCGGCCTGTCATCAGATCCTCGCTCTCGTTTTGGGCGAGCCGGTGGAAATTCAATCGCAGAGCCGCGAGCGAATGTACGCTTTGGTTCCGTCTCACGGCGATGATTACTCGGGACACGACGGCGCGGGTTCCCATCCCCTGTCCGAACACGATGGCGACCTCGAAGCTGCGCGCGACGCCGTTCGATTTCTCTCGGGCGCCACGACCACGCCGTATGAGACCGAACCGGAAACCATCGCCGCACCCGCGAAGCAACCGGACGAACGTATTCCGGGCATCCCCGCGGAAAGGCCGTTCTGGTCGATGAGCCTTCCTTATGTCATCGTGGGCGGTATCGCGTTGATCTGGTTTGGACTGTTTATGCTCGACCCGGCTCTGCGCGACGGCATTCTCGGCACGAAGAAAGGACCGGCCGACCAACTGGCGCTGTCCGGAGGTCCGCCTGAAAACGACGACGAAGATTCCGACGGACTGCTTGAATTGGCGGTCTCCGAAGACGATGAAGACGGAGCCGTCGCGGCAAAGACGCCGGCCGATGAAGACTCGGCAATGACCGGCGAAGACGACGAACTTGAAGTGACCGTGGATACCGATCCCGACACCGAAGTGGCCGGCATCGACGACGGCTCGACGGACGACGGTCCCGATTTGACGGCGGATGAAGAGATCGAGATGAAGGATGAGACCATCTCCGACGCCGAGGACGGCAGCGAAACCGGCGCGTCCACCGAAGTGGCCGCCGTAGATCGGTCGAAGCCGATCGACGCGGCGAAGATCGAAAAACCGGCGACGCCCGCGACGCCCCCTCTCTCCGGTCCCGATTTGGAATACTCCTCCAAAGAAGGGGTGTTGCTTCGTTACGATGCGAAGGAGGGGGAGTGGTTCATGTTGCCGCACCGCTCGGTCGTGCGCAGCGGCGAAGAACTGGCGAGCCCGGCGCCGTTTCGCGCCTGGCTGGACGTTCTCGATAAAACGTGCCGCGTCACGATGCTCGAAGAGACGCGGTTGCGGGTGATGTATTCCACCGAAGCCGCGCTGTGCGGCTTCGACGTCAAAGAAGGCCGTATGATATTCGAAGCGAATCAGCCGCAGGTGGTATTGTCGCTGTCGATCGACGGCCAACTCTGGCGACTCGAATTGCTCTCGGGCGATGCGGTTTGCGGCGTGGAAGTGGTGCAACCTCTTCCCAGTCATTTCGAGGAAGACGTGTCGCAAGTTCCGCCGATGAGCCGCGTGATTGTGCATCGCGGCACGGTCCGTCTGGCCGATGGGGCGAATCACGTGTTCATGATGGAAACGCACGATGCGTTGATGTTGACGGGAACGGAAGCGGCTGAGGGGGGCAAACCGGGAGTGATTTCGCTGTCGCTCACCGAGGTTCCCGATTGGATCAATCCGCAGAACGACAAGCAAACGACGATCGCCCGCCGGAATGCCATCACTTTCGAAAAAGAATTCGCCCTCGATCAATCGGTTACGCTCACCATCCCCGCCGTCATGCGCTACGACGATCCGCGACAGGCGGAATTCGCGGCGCTGTGTCTGGGACTGCTCGGCAACGGCAACGAGCTGGTGCACGCCCTGTCGATCGTCTCGGCGTCACATCCGGAAGTTCGGCTGGCAGCTGTAATCGGGCTCAAAAAATGGATGTCCGACCATCCCGGCCAACGGGATGAACTGAAAGCGTCGCTGCAAAAACACTTCCCGAAGGACGCGGAGATGCTGTACGAATTGTTGTGGGGCTACAATCCAGGCGATCTCACGCAGAAAGAGGTCTCTCAGCGACTCATCGACTGGCTGAGTCACGACAACCTCATCGTCCGCGAGCTCGCGTTTTACTATATTCGCACGTTGACGGGCAAAACCAACGAGTACCGACCCAACGGCCCGTTGAATCAGAGGACAATTTCGGTCAATCGCTGGCAAAACCAACTCGACAAAGAGGGGGCGCTGCTCAAGCCATAGCGGTTCACACTCCTGAAGCAACGATTTCGACACCGCACCGCGATTCATCGCCACGTGCTCTTGCAATGAATCCCGCGAGATACGAAAATAAACGCCTGCTTATATGTGAGTGGTGGATCGACGAAATGAACTCGCCGGAACATGCAGGAACATCATGCTGCGAATTTTTGGCCATGCCACGGCGGCCTGTGACGGCATCAATCGACGCGAAGCGTTGACCGCGGGCGGTTTGTCGCTGTTCGGCGGTCTGACGTTGCCGCGGCTTCTTCGGGCGCAGCAGCAGTCGGCATCGGCGAACGGCCCGCATCATCCGGCGAAAGCGAAATCGGTCATTCTGGTGAACCTGTTCGGCGGTCCGCCGCATATGGACATGTTCGACCTCAAGCCGCAGGCGCCCGACAACGTTCGCGGCGAGTTTCATCCGATCTCGACGTCGATTCCGGGCGTGCAGATCGGCGAGTTGTTGCCGCAGGTCTCGCAACTGATGGACCGTGCGACGCTCATTCGCACGTACTCGCACAAGTACAACAGCCACAATCCGTACAACGTGCTGACCGGGTTCGACGGCGGCAACGACCAGGAGAATTACTTCGCCAAGCGGACCGACCACCCCGGCATGGGCTGCATTATGCAATACCTGGGGATGGGTTCGCGCGACATCCCTTCCTACGTAATCATGCCCGCGTTCCCCGGTTATTCACAGGCGTTGCGACGCGCGGGTCCATACGGCGGTTATCTCGGTGCACAGTACGATCCGCTGTTTACGGTGTGCGAACCGACCTACGAGCGGGAATCGAAGGGCGATTACGATCACGTGATGGCGGTCGGCGAACCGGTGCTTCCTTCGGCCGGCGAGTTGCCCGGCGTCTCCGCCGATCGGCTGGACAAACGCCGTTCGCTGCTCGAACAGATCGACGACGGACGCCGCACGCTGGAGGGTTCGCGCGCCGTCGAGAGCATGGGACAATTTCAGCAGCAGGTGTTCGCGCTGCTGACGTCGCCCAAGACTCAGAACGCGTTCGACCTGCAACAGGAATCCGCCGCCGTCCGAGATCGCTACGGCCGCAACTTATGGGGATCGAGCACGCTTATCGCCCGGCGACTGATCGAGGCGGGTTCGACGCTGGTTACCGTTCACTGGGAAGCCAAAAACGGCAGCCATTGGGATTTGCACGGCAACAATTTCAACATGTGCCGGGCGCAGGTGCCGCAACTCGACCAAATGACGTCGGCTCTCGTGCTCGACCTCGAAGAGCGCGGACTGCTCGACTCCACTTTGGTGGTGGTGATGGGAGAGATGGGAAGGACGCCGCGCATCAACGCCGCCGCCGGCCGCGATCACTGGCCGCAATGCGGGTTCGTGCTGATGTTCGGCGGCGGCACGCAGCGGGGATTGGTGATTGGGAAGACCGACAGCCAGGCGGCGTATCCGACCGACCGCCCGGTTTCAGCGGGGGACATGGCGTCGACGATTTATCAATTGATCGGCATCAATCCCGAAATGACCGTCGACGATCTCAGCGGCCGGCCGATTCACATGAACCACGGCGGCGACCCGGTCTGGGAAGCGATCACCTGACATTCGGCCGCGCGGACGTTAAGATCTGCTCGCGGTTGCGGTTAAACCCTCTGCCGCAAGCCGTAGGAGTACAGGCTTCAGCCTGCCCCGAACGACCCCCCGCTTGCAATGTCCGCCGAGACCATGTGGTTAAAATTTCAACAATTACTGGGATTGGTCCGCTTCAGCCATACGGTGTTTGCGTTGCCGTTTGCGTTGCTCTCGGCGATTCTGGCGTGGCGGGAGACTCCCTTTCGTCCGCAGGACTTGATGGGCATTCTGCTTTGCATGGTCTTCGCACGCTCGGCGGCGATGGCGTTTAACCGCATTGTCGATCGACATTTCGATGCACAGAACCCACGAACCGCCGGCCGGCATATTCCCGCGGGATTGCTCAGCGTCCGGACCGTGGCGGCATTTACCTTCATCTGCATCGTCGGCTTCGTCGCCTCGACGCTGCTCTTCTGGCCCAATCGCTGGCCGTTGTCTCTGTCGGTCCCGGTGCTCGCATTTCTGCTCGGCTACTCGTATGCCAAGCGGTGGACGGCATGGTGTCATTACTGGCTCTCGGCGGCGCTGATGCTCTCGCCATTGGCAGCATGGATCGCCATTGCCGGCACATGGGACTGGCCGCCGGTGCTTTTGGGAGCGGCAATTTTTTTCTGGGTCGGCGGTTTCGACATTATTTATGCGTGTCAGGACGCCGATTTCGACCGCGCAGCGAAGCTCAGCAGCCTTCCTTCCCGCTGGGGGATCCAACCCGCGCTGCGGCTCGCTTTTGTCAGTCACGTGGCGACGATCTTGTGCCTGCTGGGCCTGCATCACGTCGCCGGAATGGGTCCGTTGTTCCTCGTCGCCGTTGTGGGCGTCGCCGCACTCTTGATGTACGAACACTGGCTGGTCCGGCCCGACGACCTGACCCGCGTGAACATCGCGTTCTTCAACGTCAACGCCGTCATCAGCCTCGGATTGCTCGTGGTCGGAATGATGGATATCTGGTGGACGTCACTGCGATAATCATCTTTTATCCGGTGGCGCTGACGGCCCGTTCTTAAGGTAACCCGAAGCGTCAGCGAGGGAGCTATTGGACACGTTACTCCCTGAAGATCACCCTCGCTCACGCTTTTTGAGGTTGCGTTCTATCGATGGCGAATGCCTGGTTTTCCGGTCCGGCAGGGCCATAACAATGTAGACCCGGGCAACGCCCGGGGTAGCGATGCTCGATAAGGTGCCTGGTTGCGCGAAGCGGATCCGGCACAGGCGCGGGTCGCGCTGACATCAATGTTCATAAATGCGTCGAACTGCGCGCAAAGTGTCGATTTTTGTTGCGAAGTGAGCGCGAGACATCGCGAAACGTTGATTTGCTCGCGTTTGGTAATTACCAAACAGGTTTTTCAGCGCGCATGCGGCGTGGAAAACCTTCCACATTCCACCGGCGCGCAACCGAGTCCGGTATGGTGAAGGGTGAACGTGAATGTTGAATGTGCAAGGAAACGTGCGAAATGAAAAACTTCCCATCTCCCGCAGCAAGCGCTCCGCTACGGAAACCCTTCGCGTCGCGGCTAAACGAAGAACCGGCTTCCCCCGGTCCCCCAACCCCGGGTTACCGTGGACGAAATTGTCCAGCGTCCAAATACTTTCCTGCAAAACCATCACGACTGACGCCGACCTTTCCCGGAAGATGCTCGCGAGCAATCTCGATCATGCGCTCGCGATATGAAATATCAACCGACGACGGATCGATCGCCCGCATCGCAACAGGCAACGGCGTTCGCCAAGTTCGTTGTCCCGCAGTTGAACCGTCGCCGCCGATGAAATGATCAATAACAACGGCGTCGGCGACGTCCGCGATTCGTGTGAAGAACTCATCGGGCCGTTCGATTGGCAGTATTGGCGACACGGTGACGACCATAAACAATCCCGCCGCTTTGAGCGCCGCGCAGGCCGACAGCCGTTGCTCGACGCTGCTGCACGGCGGCGGCAATCCGGGCAATCGGTCGCGATCGGATTCAATCGAAACATGCACCCGCAACCGGCAGAGCAAACGCAATTCGCACAGCAGCGGCTTCGCTTCCTGCACCAGATGCGAATGCGTCTGCAAGACGAGTTCGTCCGGCGGTTCATGGCACATCGCTTCGAGAACCGACCGCGTCACGCCGTATCGCCGCTCCTGAGGCACGAAAGGATCGGTTGCGCTCGACAGAAAAATCGAAAAGGGGATCCCCTGACGCGTGGCCCAAATTCGTTCTTTATCCACGTGCTCACGATACGCATCGGCGGCGTTGGTGCGGACTTCGAGAAAACTTCCCCACGGGCGTCCCTGCAGCACGTACCGATTATGCTGCACATAACACGCCACGCCGCAGAGCGCATTGCCGTAACTACAACCGCGGTACGGTTGCAGCGAATGCGACGTCACCCCGGCGAGATAGCCGCTGGTCCGCGTGAGGATGTTCTTGACCGTGGTTTCGGTGACGGTGATGGACATAATTTTCGTAGAGTGGGTCGAGCGGCGTTTTCGCCGCGCTGACCCACCGCGACGGCAATGACAAATGGCGAAGCAAAGGAAGAAATATGCTACCCCGCAAACACCCTCTGCAACTCCGCAATATCCAACTTCTTCATCCGCAAGAGCGCCGCCATTGTTCGTTCGGTTTTCGTGCCGTCGGGGTCGTTGAGGAGTTCTTTCAACCCGATCGGAACGATTTGCCACGAGACGCCGAAGCGGTCTTTGAGCCAGCCGCATTGCTGGGCCGTGGGATCCCCCTCCTGGGAGAGTTTGTCCCAGTAGTGGTCGATCTCCTCTTGCGTGTCGCAATTGACCTGCAGCGAAATCGCCTCGTTGAACTGGAACAGCGGGCCGCCGTTGAGCGCCGTGAACGTCTGGCCGTCGAGTTCGAACTCGACCGTCATCACCGATCCCTTCGGCTTGTGATGAAACTCGAACCCCGCCTCGCCATACCGGCTGACGGCGACGATTTTCGAATTCGGAAAGATGGAAACATAATAATTCGCCGCGGCCTCGGCTTGATCGTCAAACCACAAGCAGGGGGTGATGCGGTTGATTGCTGGCATGATGGGGCTTTCCTTGTGATCTCAATGTCGAATGTCGAAATCCGAATGTCGAATCAAATCCGAATGACGAATGTCCCAATGTCGAAACATGACGTGCCGCTCTCATTTCGTCATTCGTCATTCAAGCCGCTCAAATCTTCAATAAATTCCTCGCATTCTCCCGGAAAATCTTCGCCTGCACCTCCTCCGGCAATTCCAACTGGCGGTACAGCGTCAACTGTGGGACGTCCTGGCCGGGGGTGAGATAATCGGTGCCGAACATCATGCGGTCGGCCCAGCGGATCAAAAACTCGCGGCCGAACTTGATGTCGCGCATGATGGCGTTGGCACCGCTGCCGGCGGAGAGGTCGCCGTAGATGTTGGGGCATTCGGTCATAATGCGTTCGATCGCGCCGCCGGGGGTCACTGGATTTTTCGGGTAACCGCCGAGCTGGTTTTGTTCGGTGACGTCGGCCGAGATCGAACTCCACCAGGCGGTGGCGTGGGCCATGAAATTCGTCTGTGGGAACATCTTCAGCACTTTTTCGAGCAGCGGCAGGCCGGGGGCGTCGATATTTCGCTCGGTATCCGAATGAAACAGCACCGGCAGCCCGACGTCGCCGCACGTTTCGTACACGAGCAGATTGCGCGGGTCGTCCATGGCGATGCCGGTTTTGTGTTCGCCGAAGCCTTTGCAGCCGCGATCGATGTAACCCTTGAGCATATCGGTGAGGCCCTGCTTTCCCCCTTGAAAACTGGTCCGCGGATCGATGCAGCAGAAGGGAATCAACCGGTCGCGATGGTCCTTCGTCTCTTCGAGCACGAAGTCGGGAGTCAGCAGATAACTCGACGACTCGGGCGAAACCAACGGCAACACCACCGCCTGCGCGATATCGTTTTCGTCCATCCATTTGAGCAAATCTTTGGCAGTGAGAATCTCGGTCGTGTTCCACGTTCTTCCTAAATGCGTATGGACGTCGACATACCGGCCGGAGGGATATTCCTTTTTGGCCTCATCGGCGGGCTGATCGTCGGCGATGACGTCGATACGGCCGCTGAAGGGAAGATGCGAAACGACGCCCGCGAATAATACGCCCGCAGTCGCCTGCTTGAGGAGTTGCCGGCGGGAGAGGGGGAAGCTGGAGTCTTGCATGGTGAAGTCCTTTCGCGATAAGGGGTTCGAAGCGTCGATTTTCATTATCTTGTCATGCGCGGGGGATGATGTCCAGCGCGGGGAGGGGGAAGAGAAGTCGCCTCGCTGACGCTTCGGGTTTCGATGCAGAATTCTGGCCCTGGACTCTGGACCCTCGACCCTGGACCCAACGCGCAACCTCATCTTGTAGAGATAGAGGCGATGAACTACATTTCCCGCCGATTTCGACCAATCGTCAGGGATGACTGCGACGCGTATGGATTACAACGTCAAGCCGATCGGGAAAACGTGTGCGGCGACGGGGCGCGAACTGACGCCCGGGGGGACGGTGTATTCGGTGCTCGTCGAACAGCAGGGCCAACTCACCCGGCTCGATTTTTCCGAAGAAGGCTGGACCGGTCCGCCGCCGCATTCGCTCGGGGTCTGGAAGTGCATCGTGCCGCCGCCGACCCCGGCGAAGTCGAAGTTGCTCGATACCGAAAGCCTGATGCAGACGTTCGAACTGATGTGCGAAACGCCGCTCCCTGCACAAGACAAACTCCGCTACGTCATGGCGTTACTGCTCATTCAAAAGCGTCGATTGAAGCTCGAACAGACCTTGCAAGACCGCGACAAGATTATCCTGCAACTGCTGGGAAGCATGGGCGAAGGCCCCTTCGATGTCGTCGACCAGCGGCTCTCTGACGACGAGGTCGATCAACTGCAAAACGACCTCAACGCCTTTCTCCATTCCGCCGAGGCGGCGTGAAGGGAAATGGATAATTGAGAATGGATAATTGATAATGGGCAATGGACAACGGGAAGAAGGACTTGAGATGAGCGATGAACGGGAGGGCGAAGATCGCGTGCGTTCCCTTCTGACTCATCCCTCATCCCTCATCCCTCAGCCCTCAGCCCTCCCTCCCCCTTCATCCGGCCGGTTCGTGTCGTTGTTGATCGCTGTTGTGCTGTTGGCGCATCTGTCGGGTTGCAGTTGGGTCAGCCGGAATCGGGCCGGGTCGTGGTGGATGCCGAAATCGTGCCGCTTCGCGTCGGACATCCCGCAAGACGAACTCATCGCCGCGCTCAATCAGGACGCCGCCGAGATTCAATCTTGGGAATCGACGCACGTCACGCTGAAGGCGAAAGGCCAGGGAGCACCGCCGTTCGGTTTTCCCGCGAACATCGCCGTCGAACGCCCGCAGCGGTTTCACCTGTCGGCGAGTGGTCCATTCGGACGCGAAGTCGACGTCGGCTCGAACGAGCAGCTCTTCTGGTTTTGGATGAAACAGGCCCCGGAAAAAAATGTCTTTTTCGCGAATCACGCCGATTTCCAAGGGGCGGATGCTCCAGGACGCTTGCCGCTGAATCCCGAGTCGTTGATGTCGGCGTTCGGCATGCAGCCGCTCGATCCGCAAGCGTGGGAAATGACCCCTCTCGACGGAGACCGCGTGAAGCTGACGCCGTTGCCGGGGACCGATCGCTCGCCGCTGGAGCGGACGTTAATCGTCGATTTATGTGAGGGACACATCGTCGAACAGGTGCTGACCGACCGCAGCGGAAAGGTCTGTGCACGGCTGAAATTCGATGAATTTCGTCGCTGCGACAACGCGCCGGTGATCATGCCGCACCTGTTGGTGATCGAGTCGCCTCCGACCGAGATGACCATCGAGATGCATCTGCGGCAGGTGAACGTCAACCCGTCGCAGATCCCCGAAGATCTGTGGATGATGCCGACGATCGCCGGTTCGCCGCCGCTGAATATCGCGGAAATGCTGAACCAGCAGCGCCAACGCAACGGCACGGCGATGAACCCGTACGGCAGCGGCCGGGAAGAGCAGCGATCATCGGCGAAGCTGCCGCGGCCGCAGACGTTCCCAGTCTACCCGCTGCAACCCGCAGCGCACGAAGAAGCCCCGCCGTGGGATCCGAGCGAGTCGTCGCCGTTTTGAAATCAAACGATGAACGATGAATTATGAATGATGAATAGGGAAGAATTGAACGCTCGTGTCTTTTCTGCATTCATCGTTCAGCGTTCATCATTCATCATTCGATTTCGCCGCGGTCAGCGTGTTTTTCAGCAGCATGGCGATGGTCATGGGGCCGACGCCGCCGGGGACCGGGGTGATCGCACTCGCGATCTCTTTCACAGGTTCGTAATCGACGTCGCCCACGAGCTTGTCGTTGACGCGGTTGATGCCGACGTCGATCACCACGGCTCCCGGTTTGACCATCTCCGCCTTCACGAACGCCGGCAGGCCGATGGCCGCGATGAGGATGTCGGCGGTGCGCGTGATTTCCGCCAGATCGCGGGTCTTGCTGTGGCAGATGGTCACGGTGGCATCGCCCCCCTTGCCGCGCTGCACGAGCATGTTGGCCATCGGCTTGCCGACAATTTCGCTGCGGCCCAACACCACGGCATGCGCCCCGGCGGTGTCGATGTTCCCGGCGGCGAGAAGTTGCTGCACTCCCCACGGCGTGCAGGGGAGAAATCGCGGCCGGCCTTGCACCAGCAGTCCGACGTTTTCGGGATGAAACGCGTCGACGTCTTTGTGCGGATGAACCGCGTCGAGCACGAACCGTTCGTCGATTTGCTTCGGCAACGGCAACTGCACGAGAATGCCATGCACCGATGTGTCGTCGACAAGCCGCGCCACAAGATCGAGCAATTCCTGCTGCGTGGTTTTCGAAGAAAGCCGGTGCAACGTACTTTTCAACCCCGCCTGTTCGCACGCTTTTTGCTTATTTCGCACGTACACGGCACTCGCGGGATCTTCACCCACCAGCACCGCGGCGAGATGCGGCATGATGCCGGTTTGTTTCGTGAAATCCGCGACTTCCGCCGCCGTTTCGAGGCGAATTTTGGCCGAAAGGGCCTTTCCATCGAGTAAAAAAGCAGTCACAACGCCTCCAGTGCCTAATAAGTACGAATTTTTGCGCTATTTGATGTAAAATGCGCGCGAAAACGTCACTTTGCGCCGCGAAAGCAACACTTTGCGGCGCAAAAACCAGACTTTGCGACACGAAAACGACACTTTGCGCGCTGAAAATCAAGACTGGCGCGCTGAAAACGATCACTCGCACGCTGAAAACCATGACTCACGCACGACTGGCGCGCTGAAAACCACAACTCCCGCACATAAAACCACAACTCGCGAGTTCTTAACCACGACTCCCGCGCGGAAAATTCACCTTCGCCTGCGGTCTTTCCGTGGCGTGGTCAGACGTCAAAGCCCGCGCCAAGTCGCCGTGGTTCAGGTTTTCGTAGTTGTAGTCCGCGACTCGCGCGATCTCAACCCTTGAGCGATCGTATTATGAGCGGCGGGGTTCACCCCCGCCGTCTTTTGCCACCCGGCGGGGATAACCCCCGCCGCTCGGAAGCGAACAAGGGCCGACGGTCTGGTCTACCGCCCTCGGCTTGGGACGGGTATAGTTTCAGCGACGAAGTACGCATCGACTCATTGAACACGGACGTGAGGAGCGATGATGAAGCTCGCTATTCTGATGCTGTTGGCCGGTGTTTCTGGCACATTATTCGTCGCGAATGCCGCCGACGAAGCATCTTCCCAACAGATATTGATCAAAATTCGCATGATAAGGGGGAACCCGTGCGGACGAGGGGAAGAATTGCCGCCCAAGGTGATGGCGGAACCGAATCTGGTGACGTTGCAACATTGTTCAGCTTCGTTTTCCGCCGGTGGTAAGCGCATTCAAGTGCTTGGCGTGAAAGAGCAGGCGCACATGTCGCGTCGCATCGATTTCACGCCGGGCGAGATCAGAGATGGCAAGATCGACTTGCAGCTCACGATGTCGCAGGGGATTGTGGTCGTGCGACCACGCTTCATGCAAACGACATCGTTCGAACCGCTCGCAGGTGAACTCGACGTGGAAAAATCCCGCACGTTTCACCGATTGCCGCTGGGGAAAGTTGTGAAACTTCGCTGGCAGACCAAGCCGGGCGAACCGCGGGAGTGGATTGAGTTGTCGGCGCACCCACAGCCAAAGTGATTTACCACGGGATGGTCGGTAACACAGCGTCGCGCGAGAAAAACATCATGCAAGAACTGTTCGATCACATCGAGCAAAAACCCAAGCGGAATGTATCGCAGGTCGGCGTGGTTTGCTCTCTGCTGGTCCTCGGTCTGGTCGTGGGATACTTTTACGTCTTTCCTCCCTTCCCACGAACGTTCGTGAGGGCGATCATCACCATCGACGACTGGCGGGATTATGCTCGCATCGCCAGTGGCACAGTGATCGATCTCAACGACGAGAAATCGCTGAGTGAACTCTCCTATTTATTGCCGGGAGCGGGACGGAGGCGGTTTTCCATGATGGCAGGCGGTTGGACAACCGGCGTGACCATTGAGTTGCACGACGCCGACGGCGAAATCGTCGAGGTGCATATCAGCAACGACCTCGCAGACTTCTCTGACCGATACGGTGGCGGCGACGGCAGTGTTCGCGCGGGGTTCGACCGATTTCTGCTCGCGAAGCTGGAAAAAGTTCAACCCTGACGGGACGATCCATGAGTAAGCGAGAGTATTCATGAAAATCATCGTGCCGGTTTCACTCCCGGGTGCCCCAGAGACTTCACAACCAATGGATTAGCATTCATTCTTGGGGGTGGCACAGACGGTCCTCCGTGTGTGTGCCTTGGCACAAGAAGCAGCTATTTCTACAATATTTACGGATTGACGATATCAGGATCGTTCATCACACCGATCGCTTGTGAACCGCTCCTTGTCGCTTCGCGACCCACACGCGGGGGCGTGTGGGCCACCCCGCCACCCCGCGGAACCTGACCCGGCGGGCTATTTGCTTTTTCTACTTGAAAGCTCCGGGATCCACTCGGAGAAGTGAGCCCCGTAGGTCAGGCTCACAGCCTGACGAATATCTGGAGGCGACTCATTCGTCAGGCATACTGTCTGACCTACAACTTGGGGGTGGCACTTGATCACGACTACCGACGCAAGGCCGTTCCGCCGTTACATCCTCCTTGGAGCTGGCTCAATGGCTTCCGCGGAGTTCCAAGTGAACGTGTTGCTGCGCGGCAATCTCGTCCACTTCGTTCTGGCAATGGTGGTCGTGTACGCGCCGCTCTCAGCGCTCGCTTATTGGATCGGCAGGCATGTCAGGTCGCAGAATGCCGATCTGTGGTTCTATGCGGTCGGGGGCCTGTTTGGCCTGCTGATCATCGAATGGTACGGCCTCGGTTTCTACCCGGGATCGGGCAAGGCGGGCATCCACGTGGCGATGTTCACGAACTGGGCAGCCGTCTTCACCATTCCGCGGCTGTTCACCGCGCAACATGCCGAGCGAGCTTCGCGCGTGCAGCAAAAAGTCAAACGGACCGTCGTCATTTACTCAGTGGGAGCGCCCTTGCTGGTGCTGGCCTCTCCCATTTCAAAGGGAGGTACGGTTGCCCTTCTGATGACCGCATACAGCATTCTCCTGAGTTTCCAGTTCGTGCCGTTCTTGGTCGAATCAAGGGGTGCAAGGAACAGGTTCAACTGCTTCAACATCTTCCTGGTCTTGGCCGCAGTGATTAACGTGATGCTCTGGTAAATCCGGGCCTGGAAAGAAATGTCCCCAACCGCCCCAGTTCGCGTAGGCCAGGCTCACAGCCTGACGAATATCTGGAGGCGACTCATTCGTCAGGCATACTGCCTGACCTACACAACTTGTGGGAGTCAAACATGCTATTAATAAGCCGAGATTTGGTCGCGTTCGCCGCCGCTCTGCTCATCCTCACCGGCGGCTGCACCGCCGAGAAATCGCCGATAGTGAAGGCGACCGTCACGCGGCAGTACACGTTGGAAGATAAAAACGTCGATCGGCAACTCCTGCAGCCGAACGTGGTGACTGTCGTCAGCGATCCGAGTGAAGCCGCTCGGTTGGGGTCGTATTTTCCCGATCTCGGTCTCGAAAAAAAATCTCGCATCGCGGGGGGATGGATTCAATTCGCAGAAATCGAATTCGAACGGGCGAATGGCGAGAAACTGAGCGTGAAAGTCGATCCCGATCTGGTGGATTGGACCGAAGGCGGGCAGGGGGACTTTCGCACTGCGCAAGGCTTCGGACCGTATTTCTTGACGCTGCTGCGGGAGGCGGAATCTGCAAAAGAAGCAGTAGAATCGCAATCAATGCCGACCAGATCGTACGCAGAAAAAGGAGTAACAAATCCAGAGTCAGGTAAGGTAGTAATCACTCGATCATTTTCACTCGACGAGGCTGTATTGTTGGACGAACCAGTAAAAACGATCATCGACGATCCATTGGAAGTTAGTCGATTGGCGTCTTACTTTCCACAAGCTGGAAAGGGAATGACATCGCCTCATGCTGGTGCATGGATTGCCTTCGCCAAGTTGCAGTTTCTCCAATCTGGTGGTGAATGGTCGTCGATCGCAGTAAGTTCTGATTTGTCAGAATGGTCTGAAGGTGATGGCGATTGGGAGCTTGATCCCGAGTTTGGTCCGTATTTCCGTGAGCTTCTTAGGGCAAAGACAGAAATGGTCATGAATGCACAGGAAAATCGGCAACAGCTTCTTGAACAGGAAAAGCAACGTCTTGAGGAGGAAGAGGAATTTTATCTTGAGCAGGACCGCTATTCCGTCGGATCTTACCTCGGACACATTTCTGACAAGTTTCCAGAATGGAGGTTTACGCGGGAATATTTGCAGGGGAGCGGGACGTTCTTCGAAGACCTTAAAAAACCTCTCGATTACGACGTGTCGACGCCGAAGGAGCTCGCTTCAGAACTCGAACGGAAAGCGAATGTGCGAGTGCTGATCGACGAGTCCGACAAGAAGCATCCTGTCATCCATGTTATTGACAAATCGCTTCACAAAATGAGCGACATTCTGGATCGCAAGATCGACTTTGACTATTCCGGCGTGGTCGGTGACCTGCCAAAGGCGCTACGGAAAGTTGTGGCAGAGATAGATCGGCCCCGGAGTGGCCCTATTATGTCGGGTTTCCTTGTCGGTACAGACGACAGCACAAAAGTGACGGTTCACGCAAAAGACGAGACGGTTCGACACATTCTTACCCATTGCGTTGATTTGGATAACTACAATCGGACGGTTTGGATCGCCGACACCATCGAGTTCGACGACGGCACATGGAAGACGCAGGTGCTCTATGTCCGGCTGGCGGACGATAAGTAATACCTTGGGAGATTGGAAGGGGCATTGGGCAATTCATTCATTTGGGCTTCGAAGACCTTTCCGGCCATGACGGAACGTGGACCACCCAAGTGATTTTTGGCGGACCCAGGTGAAATGCATAGAACCTTTTCGCGTCACAAGGAGCGTTCATGCTTGATTCCCTATGCATCATCGGCCATCCGAGTCGTCTCGGTGGGGCTGATACCGAAACTGGGCCACCAGTCCCGTAGGCCAGGCTCACAGCCTGACGATATCTGAAGGCGACTCAGTCGTCAGGCATACTGCCTGACCTACACAACTTGTGGGAGTCAAAACATGCTATTAAGAAGCCGAGATCTAGTCGCGTTCGCCGCCGCTCTGATGATCGTCACCTGCGGTTGCACTGCCGAACAGTCGCCGATTGTTAAGGCGACCGTGACGCGATCGTATTCGTTGGAAGATAAAAATGCGGATCGGCAACTTCTTCGGCCGGTCGCGGTCACTGTCGTCAGCGATCCGAATGAAGCCGCTCGGCTGGCTTCATTCTTCCCCGACCTCGGGCACGGCAGAGAATCGCGTAGAGCGGGGCCATGGATTCAATTCGCCGACATTCAGTTCGAACGGGCGAATGGCGAGAAATTGAGCGTAAGAGTCGATCCTCATCTGGTCGATTGGACCGAAGGGCACGGCGACTGGCCCATTGCGCAAGGCTTCGGCCCATATTTCTTGACGCTGCTGCGGGAGGCGGAATCTGCAAAAGAAGCCGTGGCCCCATCGCCCTTCGAAAAGGTGACGATCAAAAGCTTTTATACTCTCGACGACACAGAAGCGAAGCGAAAACCGCTCGAAGGTCAACGCATCACGGTCCTGGATGATGCCCGGCAGATCGCCCGGCTGGCGTCATTTTTCCCTGATGCGGGGACGGGAAAGGAATCCAACACCGCCAGTTTGTGGTATCCCTTCGCCGAGATAGAATTTGTCCGCGATGACGGCGAGCCGGTCAAGGTTCAGGTGAGCGCCGATTTCTCGACCTGGGATGAAGGCCGCATGAGCGATTGGGACTTGCCGGCGGAATTCGGCCCGTATTTTCTGAAGTTGTTGCAGACCGCCAAATCCGAAATGGAAAGTGATGCGCAGTCGCCGTTCGTTAAGGCGACGATTGAATATTATTTTTCCCTGGAAGACAAGCAGGAAGATCGCAAGCGTCTCGATGAACGCATGGCCGTCGTCGTTGAGGATCCCGAGGAAGTGATTCGGCTGGCGTCATTCTTCGTGAATGTGGGGAGGGGAAAGGAATCCAACATGGCAGGCCCGTGGGAAGCCTCTGCCAAAATCGTGCTGGTTCGTAAAAACGGCGACGAAGTGAAAGTCACTTTGAGTTTCGATCTGCAGGAATGGTCGGAAGGTCAAGGCGATTGGCCGCTGTCGCGTAAATTCGAGCCCTATTTTCTGGACCTGCTGCGCTCGAAAGAATAACGTCTCGTCGCATGAAATTTTCTTTCATCGCCGCGATACGTTGTACCGCCATGAATGGGCGAGACTGAGGCTCGAATCGGACGGGTGATTCGGCTGATCGCTTCAAGCCGCATCCAACACGCCTTGCTCTTTCGGCGTAAACAACAGCATGCCGAGTCGGTGCCTTGAACGCCCCGGGGCGGTTTCGCGGGCGTGGTGAAGGCATAACCGGCATCGTCTCCCCAGTGCGATTCTTCGGCATTTGTGCCGAGCGAGATGTTCCGGCGTCCTCTGCCGGGGCGGGGCGTACTTGACCCTCTTGGCCTCAACGCCTTAGCATAGCTGATGAGCATGGCTGATTTCCCCTTCGGGCAAATGTTTCGCGATGGTGGACGGTTCTATTTTTTTCTCCGTCCGCGATCGCGATGGATTTCCATTCCCGGTTTAATCTCTCGCATTTTTTGATGGGGACAATTTCCCTCCCCGCGTTCTCTTAGGTTCGTCATCTTCACGAAAATTCGAATTGCCATTATGACTGCACCGTCCGACTCTGAATTTGCCGACTCTGAATCTGAAAAGACATCGCCGGACATTTCCGCGGGCGACGTGCCCGAATCGAGTTCCGCCGAGACACCGTTGTCTTCAGACCCGGTCGAAGGTTCATCTTCTGCGGCCTCCGATGACACCCCGGTCTCAGCGGAAACGTCCGAAAACCCCGAGGGGGATCTCCCCGAATGGGAACCGCTGACACCCGAACTCGTCGAAGACGAGGCGATTCGCGGCGACTTCATGCTGCGCTGGGCCGTCGTGCTGCTGGCCTTTTTGCTGGCATGCAGCGAAATTGGCGAGACGACGACGCTGGTGCACGTGAAAACGGGGCAGTATCTGGCACAGCATGGAATTTTGCCCCCGCGGACCGACGTGCTGTCGTACACGGCGACCGAATTGCCCTGGATCAATCTCGAATGGTTGTACGATCTGCTCCTCGCCGGGGTGTATGGTCTCGGGGGCGGAACGGCGTTGACGCTGTTTAAAGCCTTATTGGCGGGGATCACGTTTTATGTGGTGGGACGGTCCAGCCTGCCGGGTGTGTCGAACTGGTGGAACGCCATCATGGCGACGTTGGCGCTCATTGCCTGTTTTCCACACTTCACCGCCGACCCGCACATGGTGACGTTGGTCGGGATGGCGATTACGCTGTACTGTTTGCATCAATGGCGCTACGAACAATGCCCGCGGAGCATTTACGGCTTGATTGTCTGGTTCGCGCTCTGGAGCAGTCTCGACCGCCGCATGGTCATCGGGCTGGTAATGCTGACGTTGTACGCCCTGGGCGAGACGGCCCGCGTCCGGTGGATGAAGTCTTCCGACGCCGAACCGGCCGCTCCGGATTACGAGCGCCGCTTGTGGCATGCCGTCGCGGGCTCGTGGATTGCGGCACTGATCAACCCGTTCGGCTGGCATTCGTGGTTATCGCTGTATGCTTTGTACGCCTACGAATACGCGGGCTTGCGCGAACATCAACTGGCCCAAACGACGAGCGAGTTGATGCGCCATTATCCGTTATGGCACCCGGAATACTGGTCGCAGCGCGATCCCTACTTGATCGCGGCGTTGATCGTCATTCTCGGCGGCGTGATCAGCATTCTGCTGAATTTGAAACGGCGAGAATGGGGAAGCCTGCTCGCCGTAACGGGCATGAGCACGTTCGCTCTGTTGGGGGGCTGGGAATTGGCCCCCGCCGCGATCGTCTGCTGCATTCTGGGAAATTTGAGTTCGCAGGCCTGGTATCGCGACAGTTTTCGGCAGACGTATTCGCTCGACACGATGGAGTTGCTTTTTTCCCGCGGCGGCCGGGCCGTCACCGTGCTGGTGCTTTTTGCGATTGCTTATCTGGGAATCAGCGGGCGGATGGTGGGGATTCATCAAAACCGGGTCGGTTTCGGGTTGAGTCCGGAGTTGGCCGCCAATATCAAGGGATACGATGAGGCGGTCGGCGAAGCATTCGACGATCGGCCTTACCATTTTCGCGTCGATCAGGGAGACGTGCTGATCTGGCTGGGGCAGAAATCGTTCGTCGATCATCGCGTGCGGCTGTTTCAAAATTCCGGCGATCCCAACCTGCTGACACAGCACGATCAAATCCGCCGGGCTCTCCGTCAACGGAACGAGGACGACCCGGAAACCGGACGCGCGGAGGTATGGAAAGCGGCATTCGATAAATACGAAGTGACCCACGTCTTGCCGCGATTGAGCGGTTCCCCCGATTACCGCACCTTCTTCGATTTGCAAATGTCGCCGGACTGGCGTCTCGTGAATTTGGTAGCCTCGACCGCGGCGTTTTATCGTCAGGACGTTCCCGACCGCGAGCTGAAGGATTATCTCGAAGAACACCGCTGGAACGTCAATGCCCTGGCGTACAAAGACGTCGAAACGACCGTCTCGCCGCGCGTGGAATTCGTGAAGCCGAGATCGGTGTACGAGCGGTATTTGACGGTCCCGCGACGCGAAACTCCGGCGGGTGCGCAGGAAGCGATGCACTATCTGCAACTGATGCGTTCCCAGCGCGTTTCGCCCGATATCGCTTCGTCGTTGTCGCTGCTTGCCATCCGCAGCGCACAAGAGGCGCTGGCGGAAGATCCGCGCAGCGGCGACGCCTTTTTGAGGTTGGGTCTTTCTTACAAATATCTGGGAATGGTCGAAACGCAGATCGTCTCGTCGGAAGCCGATCAACTCGAGACGATTCGGTTGTATCAATGCCTGATGGCGCTGCACCAGGCTCTCGTTATCGAACCCAACAGCATGTTTGCTCTCGATCAGTTGCTGGAAATCTACCTTCAGTCGCAACGTTACGACCTGGCGATCGAGATTTTAGACCGGCAAGGGGAACTGACCGAAAAATCGTCCCAGCTAACCGAAGAAGATATCGCGAATGAACGACGCAATCAGCAAATTCGCGAGCAGTATTCGGGCCTCGTCGATAAGGCGGTGCAGGCCGCCTCCGAAGAAATCAAAAAGGGGACAGACCTCTATCAGGTCGCACAAATGGTCTATGGCCAGATGGGGTGTGTGCTCGAGGCCCTGCGGCTGCTGGATGAAGACCCGGTGTATGTGGTGAATAACCCGGCGGCGGGACTGCTGCGGGCATCGCTGCTGCTCGAGTCGGGCCGCTTGACGGAAGCGCAAGATCAATTGACGGAAATCGAACGAAAACTCCAGGCGACAGGATCGGGGCAGTTGGCCCAAATCCATTACCTGCAGGGAATCATCGCCTTGGGCATGGCCGACTACGAGCGTGCCGCCCAGCTTTGGGAAATGGATATTCGCGAGCAAAGCACGCAGCGGTTTTCCGGAATGATGGCCACGCTGCCGATGGTTTATCCGCACGTCACGTTTTTCGGCAATCCGGGCGCCCGCTGGCCGATTCAACAGGCGGCGATGTCGCTCGATTATCTCTTTAATTACGCACGCGACACCACGCTGCTTAGATATCATGTGGCGCGGTGTTATCTCGAAGCGGGACGTCTGAAGGAAGCCACCGAGACCTTTCGCGAGATCCTGGAAATCGATCCCGAATCGCCGTTGCGGCGCGTGGTCGCGTTCAATCTTTATATGCTGACCGGCGAAGTGCTCGATCCTTTGCCCCCGTCAGAGTGGATTCCCGCCGGGCCGGACACCTTCGCCCCCGAACCGACGGCAGAACCCGCGGAAGAAACGAAGGCCGAGGCTGCGGAAGAACCGAACGACGAACCCACCGAGCAACCGCCGACCGACGAATCATCCTCCGCAACGGAGCAACTCAAGGCCTGCGAGACCGATTCGCCCTCTTTCGTCCTGGCAAGCGAACCCGAAGCGGGTTTCGGGGGTCTCTGTTGTCGGCCGGGCGAGAATAATCAGCTCACCGGCCACGCAATTGACACGAAAATCGTGGAAACGGCGTTTCGAGACTGGACATGTCCCGCGGGAATTGCAAAAATAATCGAGCTTCCAACTGGTTTTCCCAAGACGAAGTAAGGGCGTATAGCTCAGTTGGTTAGAGCGCAGCTCTGATAAAGCTGAGGTCCTTGGTTCGAATCCAAGTACGCCCACTTTTTGAAATGAACGACTGCCGCGACAGGCACTCCACAAAGCGGAACTCGGCGGATGGCATGTGCCATCCGCGAAATTCGAATGCTTTGTGGCTGTCTCTCGGTTCCGTGGACTGGTTTTTTCGCAAGCCGCCCGGCAGTAATCGGCAAAGCCGGTTCGACAGTCCCCATCTTTCGGTGTAGCGGGCGTTTAAGCCGGTTCGGGGACTTGAGTCGTGCCGGATGAGTTCAAGCGGGGACGTAGCTCAACTGGGAGAGCGCTGGCTTTGCAAGCCAGAGGTTGCCGGTTCGATCCCGGTCGTCTCCAATCGATATAAATCAAAGCTGAATCGAAACTTACGATACCTGTCGACGTTCGGCAGTGCAGCAAAAAACGACGGATTTCGGTGCAAAACTGCACCAAAACCCACGGAGATGCTGCAATGGGACGTCCAAATAACACCGTACCAAAGTTTTCGATCGATAAATCAGGCCGCGCTTTCACGAAGATTGCAGGCCGATTTATTTCACTCGGCAGAGGGGATTCTCCCGACGCAAAGCTACGGTATGCCAAGCTGCTGGAGGATCACGCCAGAGGCGTACTCACCAACACGGCCAAGAAGCCGCCTGCCTCGCGTCAGACGGTGACGGTAGCGGAATTGCTGCTGCTGTTCGCTTCGAAGGAATTGCCGCGATACAGCGAAGCTGAGCGGCATTGCTTTGCCTCATCAATCCGGTTGCTCCGCGAACTGTTCGGCGACACGCCGATTGTCGAATTCGGACCGCTCCGTCTCCGCGTGGTGCGTGATGCGATGATTGCAGGCAACCCGGACGCCAAGCCAAAGCCGCGAACGCCGTGGTCACGAAAGACGGTCAATCATCAGGTGAAGCGGCTACAGGCGATCTTCCGTTGGGGCGTCTCATTCGAAATCGTTCCCGCCGAAGTAGCGACGGGGCTCGGTACGTTGCGTCATTTACGCCGCGGCGAAACAGTAGCGGCAGAATCGAAGCCGCGCACGGCGATTGACGCCGACACGATTGAGGCCGCACGGGTGCAACTGAAGCCGTTGTATCGCGACGTGTTCGATTTGATGCTGCTCACCGGTGCAAGGCCGGGCGAAATTCTGAGTCTCACGACGGGCATGCTGGACCGCACCGGAGACGAGTGGGTTTGCGAACTGCTGGACCATAAGAATCGGCACAAAGAGAAGGCGCGATACTTAGTATTCGGCCTGTCGGCGCAGAGAATCTTATTGCGCCAACTGAAAGCCGATCCCGACGCGAAACTCTTTCCCTGCCGGCGCGATAACTTCGCTCAGGCCGTGAAAGTCGCTTGTGGCCGGGCGAACGTCCCGCCATTCTCACCGCACTTACTCCGCCATACCGCCGGCACGCAAGTTGTCGAACGTCTCGGCATCGCCGACGCGCAGGCATTGCTCGGGCACGCATCCGCGGCGATGACGGAACATTATTCCCGAGCGGCGATCGAACCCGCCAAGCGGGCCGCACGGGCGCTTGATACCGACGTGAAAGTGATCGGCTGAAGGATTAGAATCGAGACAACACCGGGGATAGAGATTGCAACTCGACACGGCTGATATTCCGCAGCCTTCCCCGCGTGTTTTTTGACGGAACGTCCCCAGCGGAATAGGGGAAGTGATGATGGCGCACGATAAGAACAACCTCGAAAAGAACAAGAAGCCGATCGGCATACAAGTCGAGATTTCCCCCTTCCGAGAATGGAACTCTCGAACACCATATGAGCAGATACTTCAAGTGGGTGCCGAAATACCTTCGATACCTAGTGAGTTAGGGCCAATAACCAATGGTGCGGCGCATATGTGCGCGATATTCAGGCCATGCCCCGGTGATTTTACCAGTCTCTCAGGTCTCTCCCTCGCGCTTGCTTTCTGGCAGATGTTCCCGAGGCATTATTTCCGACTGAAGTTGTGGGCGCGATGTGGTAGGCCGTTGCGCGAAGACGATCAGACCTTTGCAGACGAAGATTACCAACGCGGACGGGAGCGGCTAATTGAGCAACTTCACGAAGTGGCCGGAATATTATCGCGGCACGCAAGACGTCTACAAATCGACTGTGGATCGTTTCTTTTTGCGACCGCCGTATTGGTAAATTACGTCCAGAAGTGGCCAGCGCAAATCGATCTGAACTTTGATGACCGTGGCAATGCCGAGTGGAAAAAACACACGGCCAAGTTGGATCAAGCCTTAAACCGCGCACAGTATGATCTGCGATTGCGCACCTACCTTGCCATGGATGAAATGATATTGATAGCCAATGCCGCGAATGCCAGCGAACAATGGGCGCTCGATAAGCTTGCCATGCGGCCGGAAGGCAACCCGCCTGACAAATCAAAAAAGTCCCCCGTCACTTTCAATCCGCCACAAATAACGATCGGCGGCATTCCCTACGCTTTGACGGACGATCAGGCGTTGTATCTTGATACGCTCATTAAATTGGGTAACTGGATGAGCGATCCCGAATTTCGGAAGGAATGTCCGCAAGTCGGCGACGAGGCGCGTCCCGATCGCTGGCGAAAGTCACTCCCTGGTTCTGTGAAATCCCATCTGGAAACCAAGCAAGGAAAAGGAACCCGCTGGTTGGCATAGCTATGCCAAAACTTGTCCGTTCCTGTGCCAACACCTCCGGGTAAATATGGAATCGTTCAACACGGTTCACCATTCACTCGGAGGTTTTTTCATGCCTACCACAATCGCAACCCGCTACGCCGATGCCATCCCCCTGACTCGCGCGCCCGATTTCATTCCTGGCCGGCCGAATATCTCGACCTGCTGGCGATGGGCAACCCACGGCGTTCGCGGCGTGAAACTCAAGACGGTCATCATTGGCGGCAGACGGTTCGTCACCATGCAGTCGCTCGAAGATTTTCTTGCAGCGCTGAACGTCGACACCGGGGCCGCGGATGAGTCACCCGCCGACGTCAAACGACGCGGCCAAGAAGCATGTGACGCGCTCGAGAAGATCGGCTGTTAATTTCCCCATTAACGCAGCAAGCCCGGGGGTCACGACTCCCCCGGGCTGCGTATGCTGCATCTCACCGGCCACAGGAGGGCCGACAATTGACACATTCTATCAGACGCAAGACGCGAAGCGAATCCATTCCCGCTGACGACACCAAAAATGTAAAAACTGACGCCAACGGCGCGGCGAGTAATCATGGTAAGCGGGGCAGCGCGAAAACCGACACGCCGCACGAAAATGTAAAAACTGACGCTGGCAATGGCGAGAGTAATCATGGTAAGCGGCGCGCGCCAAAACTGGCGAGAACGACGTTTCTAACCAGCCGAGAAATGGACTTTTTCTCCGAGAAGGAACTCGTAACCCAGACGGGCCATGATATCAGCGAATGGCCGTTGGTCATCGTCAAAGAACTGGTCGACAACGGGCTGGACGCCTGCGAAGAAGCGGACATCGCGCCAGTCATCACGATCACGGCCGACGCTGGCGGCATCACGGTTGCCGACAATGGGCCGGGCCTGCCGGAAGCAACGCTGAAGGGCGCGCTCGATTTCACCATTCGGGCCAGCAACCGGGAAGCGTATGTGTCGCCCTGTCGCGGCGCTCAGGGAAACGCCTTGAAAACGCTGCTGCCGATGCCGCGCGTGATCGATCCCGACAACGGCACGCTGATCGTCGCTGCCAGCGGAAGGCGTCACGTCATCACCTGCGGCGCTGATCCCATTTCGCAACGTGCGATCATCCATGACGACGTCTTGGAATGTGCGACGACCGGGACGACGATCCGGCTCGAATGGAGCGCGGGCGAGCGATGGCCATTCGACCGTGCGAAGAACCAATGGCAGCGACCCGACTATCGCGCGCTGCTCGAATCGCTGGTCGCCGGCTTCGCGCTCTTCAACCCGCACTTGTCGATCACGCTGGACTATTTCGGCAAGGTGACGAAATGGAAGGCGACCGATCCAGCCTGGGTGAAATGGAAACCGGACAAACCGACTTCAGCGCATTGGTATGAGCGAGCGCACCTGGAACGCTTAATTGGCGCGTATGTGACGCATGACCGGGACGTCGGACACGATCGGCTCGTCTCCGACTTGCTCGCCGAATTCGATGGACTCAGCGGTTCGCAAAAACGCACGAAGGTGCTCGACGCTGCCGGCCTGAAGCGCGTCAAGCTCTCCGAATTGGTGCTCGGCGACCGGCTCGACTCGGAACGGATCGGCCTGTTGCATCAGGCCATGCAAAAAGAGACGCGGCCTGTGAAGCCCAAGTATCTGGGCATCATCGGCGAAGATCATTTCCGCGAGCGGTTCGTCGAAATGGGAATCGAAGAGAAGTCATTTCATTACAGCCGCAAGATTGCCAAAGACGGCCTGCCCTGGGTGCTCGAAAGCGCATTCGGGTGGAAGGGGGACGAATCGAGAGACGAGCGCTCGATTTTCAGCGGCGCGAACTGGAGCGCGGCGATCAAGAATCCGTTCCGTTCTTTCGGATCGACGGGGGAAGGGCTGGAAACCGCGCTGGCGGATATGAGGGCGACGAGTGAAGAGCCGATCATATTCGCATTGCACCTGGCACATCCGCGCGTCGAATACACCGACCGCGGCAAGTCGGCGCTTGTGATCGGGGGTGCGAAATGAGCATCAATGCCGCCGATATCCTCTCCGTCACCAAAGCCGTTACCAAGAAATGGGAGAAGACGCGCAAAGCAGAGGAGCGCGGCAGCCGATCGCGTTCCAGTCGGCAGTACATTTATTCGGATCGAATCAACTTCACTGACGTCATGGATAAGATTCTCCCCGAGGCGTATCAGCACGCCAGCGGCGGCGGAAAACATTGGGTGAAGAAACGGCAGTTGTACTATGCGAGCCGCAAGCGGTTCAAAGAGTTGACCGACCGGGACATCGAAGCCGCGTACTTCTCTCAAACGCTGCTTCGCAAATACATGAATACGCACCCTGAAACCGCGTCATGGAAGATTGCAGCCGATGCGCGCGGACATCTAATGATACCGAATGCACAACACGTAGTGCGCGTCCCCGTCGGTACGCTCGAAATCGACGATCACCTGCGGAAGTCGAATCGCTCCTATGACGGCACGAACATCGACGTCAGCCTGCCGACCGAATGGCCGTCCATCGCGCCGGGCCAACGGTATCACGCCGTGCTCTTCATCGAGAAAGAAGGATTCGAGCCGATGCTCGAAGAGGCCAAAATTGCGGAGCGATATGACCTCGCGATTCTATCGAGCAAGGGGCAATCGACAGAGGCCGCGCGGCGCTTCATTGATGAGACGTGCTTCATCGATGGCGGAGTACCGCTGTTCGTTCTCCACGACTTCGATAAGGCGGGTTTTCAGATCGCCAAGCGCCTGACGACCGTCGGCGACTGGGCTGAAGAGTCAGATATGGTGCTGTATCAATTCCAGCACGAAATCAACGTCACCGACTTGGGGCTGCGCCTGGAGGACGTGAAGAAAAACGATCTTCACTGGGCCGCCGAAAAGGTGCCGTGTTCGCGCCGTCGATCGTGCAAGTGTTTCCGGTGCCAGCCGCTGTGTCAGTCCGAATACGGCATCACCGACGACGAATACGAGTATCTGTACGGCGGGCAGCGCGTCGAGTTGAACGCGCTGACGACGCCGCAATTCATCGCGCTCATCGAAGCCAAGCTCCAAGAGCATGGCCTGCATAAGCGGTTGATTCCAGCCGACGACGACGTCTTGGGGGAAGCATGGCGGCGAGCGCTGGCCGTGGCGGAAGTCAACAGTGCGATATGGGAGGCGCAAGAAAAGGCAACCGCGAAGTACAGCGAAGCCGACGTCCCGAAGACGTTGCGAAAGCAGATTCAAAAGGCCATGAAGGATTCGCCGGCGGCATGGGATCAAGTGCTGTACCGCATGGCACAGAGCAAGGTAAATGACGAAACCGACGATTGAACAGTTTTTACTTTTTGACAAATTGAGGAAATGAAAAAAGGGCCGGGCACACTTGGCAGTAAGCCCCGACCCTCATGCACAATTGGACGATCAGCATGATATCAAAAACCGTATTAGCGGGCAAACGAAACGCTTCCGGTTCGCCCCGCGGGTTAACGGTTTCCCGCATATTACGTTGTTCGCCCACGGACGGGACTGCAATAGCGGACCCGGTGGTCTCGCGAGCGGGGGGATATGCCCCCCGACCGATGCCTCACAAGCGTAGCGACAACGGTTCAGCAGGAACGATCAAACAAATCCAGGCAACGTCCTAACCCTGACGACTTGGTGGAGCATGGCGTCGCGAGACGCTGATAGACGACCGACCTGCTGACGACCTTTACCGCAGTGCGAACACGAAGCAGCCGAAGAGCAATAACATGCTCCGATAAAGGGGTGGTGCGCGCCAACTATTCCGGGGCGTCAACAAATGATATTCACAATCATCGACCGATCAACCGTAATGCGATTTCAGTAAATTTACAACGAATGGGTAGTCTCTTATCGAGCGGTATTCATTATCATCGCCAACAGTCCCCGAGAATACGAACACTATCCCCCGCTCCAGACGGGCGCAGGACGGCTACCCGGTGAAAGATGAACCATGAGTCACGTTCGTAAACGAAACGCCGTGTGGAGGCACTGGGCGCGATTTGGCGCGGGTGTCAGCGCTTCGGTTCCTTCCGGCGCGATTTAACGAACAATGTCCCCACCGGGGGATTTCGCCACATACACACAGTCTGTCCGTTTTTTACTTCGACGAAAATCACAGAGGCCGTAAGAATGAACAGCGCCATTGAACAATTCGCCGCGATTCGCGACCGGCTCGCCGATGATTTGGCCGACTGCATCGCGCCGGAACTCCGCGAGGCCGGATTCACCGACCTGGCCATCATCACGGAAAGCGACGTGGGGCGCGTACACACCGGCGTTTATGGCTTTACAGGGCCAGCGCTTCGGTCGCTTTACGCCGGTGAAATTGGCACCCGATACGCCGCGCAAGGACCGGCAATTTTCGTTGCTGATTGGAGCATCGCGGCGGCGTTTTTAAAGGCCAAGAATGCCGTCGGGATGATGATTGCGACCGCCGTTCACGAAACCGCGCACGTGCTACAAGGCCCGATTCGCTGTGTCGCGGTCGCTCCGGAGAACTACAAGGCATCCCAAGAATATGTCGCACGCCAACTTGCCGCTGAACCAGACCCATCCCTCCGCTTTTCGATCGACAATCACGATCTCGACTTCGTGCGGTCGGCCGTCCATCTGGCTTCCCGCCTGACGGCTCGCGGCTGGGCGATTGACCCCGATCAATTGTGGGATCCCGCCGTCGCTGGATTGGCTTACGGTAGGCCATATCGGGGCGCAATGAATCAAGAACTTAAGCACTCGGCTACGTTGCCGTTAAACGCAATCCTTCGGTTGACGCCGTCGAAGGAATGCGTCCTGTTGTATGAATACGATCGGCGTCACATTTTAGAAAGTGCGAAAATGAATTTCCTCGACAGCCTCAAAACAAAGCAGCAGCAAAAAAAGGAATCGGCGGCCGAAAGTTTTTCCCGCTTCGTAATCTCCGTCGCCGACGGCAAGCCGCCGACGGAAGATGAAATCTTGGATGTGATCCGTGAACTCGACCGAACCGTTGCCGACTTCGAATCCGCCGTTGAAGCGCTCGCCGAGCGCCGCAAACTCAAGGCCCAGATAGACCGGCGCGGCGAGATTCAGGCGCAGTTGGATTCCGCCCAAGCGGAGTTTTTCTCCACACAAGAGGAATTCCTGTCGCGCCAGCAGACTTTCACCGAGGTCGCGAATGTTTTCATCGAGAAGCGAGACCGGTTCAACCGCGAATTGCTCGAATGCGATAATGCCAGACGGCTGCTTCGGGAGACCGCGCCGCAAGCACTTCACGACGAGTACCCGCCGATCGGCAAGGAACTCGTCAGAGTCCAAGAACGACTTGTCTACGTTCGCGAATCCCTTGGCGTCGCGCAATACAACCTGCGGCTCGCAGAATCCGCTGCCGCGCGCCAAGAGCACAGCGCCGGTGCGCGGGCGCATCTCGACCAACGGGTTTACCACTGGCAGGCAGAAGTTGAGAATCGCGAAGGTCAGATCCGTCAGCTAGAAGATGAGCAACGCGAACTGCGCGCACGGCAGGCCGAACTTGAGCGGCGACTTTTCCACGTCGACTGACCCCCACAATCTGTGAATCACGATTCATCGAAGCGCGACGGCAAACTGCACGGGCCGTCGCGCTTCACGGCGGGAACTATTGCAAATGATAAAGTTGCCGTTGGCAAGGACGGCAAGCAACGTCCGATGAAATACAAACCGCGAGTTTCCCTATTCATGTTTTTTCGATAGGTCCACACATATGACACCGCAACTCATCAAAGCCCGGCTGCTCTCCGCACGTCAGGACGAAATAAAAGCGATCGCAACCGAACTGCGCGACGATCCGCCGGCCAACTTGGCCGAATTGGTCGAGACGCTCAACGCCGAACGCGCGGCGATTCAGCGCGGGATCCTGGCGATTCAGAGGGAACGCCAAGAGGCAGGAACGCTCTCGGGCCGTCCAGCGGGCAGTTTCCACGAAATCGACGATTGACGGCCGATCGGCCAAAAAACGACACTCTAGGATTGCGCAGGCCGCGTTCGAAGGGGCGCGGACGATATAAACCTCGTCCGATTTCTGTGCAAAAGTTGCACAAACGCACGCGCGCGAGATGCGACCCGGTCACAGTTTTATCATTTGTTAAAACTGACTCTCCTGGGGAAAACGGCGACATTGCCAAATTCCCCAAGAAAGGTCACAGTTTTATCATTTGTTAAAACTGACTCTCCCCTCGCGCACGCGCGAGAGATGCGACGAGGTCAAAACGCTTTTGACCTGAGACCTGACTGTCGCTCTCCCCTCGCGCACGCGCGCGAGATGCGACAAAGGCCGGATGGACTGGCTTACTCAAACAGCACTCTCCCCTCGCGCACGCGCGCGAGATGCGACAGAGAAACCTCCGAAATATTTCGTATGTTTTCGCTCTCCCCTCGCGCACGCGCGCGAGATGCGACCCCGAAAACCCTAAAGCCTCTTTACGGTTTTCTCTCTCCCCTCGCGCACGCGCGAGAGATGCGACAACTAACAACCGTTGTTAGTTGAATTCGATTGCGGCAGGTGTTCTCGTCGCGTTCGGCCTGGATAGCCGTCATGGCGTCGTCAAGACTGCCGACGGTGTTTCGGTGCTGCACCGATTCAAGGCCGCGAACGGACTAATTTTCGTTCAACCTCTGGTTCGATTCCCCAGATGGAAACGGCGGCGATGGGGGTTTCGGTGCAGCACCCAAAACCCCCGCCTTGCACCATCGTCATTGATGTTACGTGCACCGAAACGCAACGCTTGCAATTTCTGCAAGATCGTGTAAACTGTTATGCGTTAGTCCGTTGTGATTGCTGAATCGATTCAAAAAGGGTGCTTTGCAAGCCAGAGGTTGCCGGTTCGATCCCGGTCGTCTCCACTTCTGCACTTCTCGGGAGTTCATCGACCGAGGGTGTGGGGCGGCCCTTTCCAAAGGTCTGTCCCGTCGGCTGCTGTTAAGGCAGGAAGGTTGTGCGGTTCGGGGGTGAATAAAAAGCCCCAAAGCGTGCTCAGAAAAGAAGTTGAAAGGAATTTTCGACGAATTTTTAAAAGTGGCAGCGGAACGCTTGACGAAACCTGTCGACGTTCATAGTATGTCAATCTCACGTGACGCAACACTGTCGGCCAGTGGACGTGAAGTTGAGAGTGGCCTGAAGCTTGTGCACCAAGCGATCGAACTTCGAGCGGTGCAAGACCTTCAGCCCATTTGCGGTGAGCCGACTAGCGACGATCAGTTTCTAGTCGGATTGTTCTTTGACAATTTGGTGAGAGCAAGAGTGGCATCTTGACAAATGTCGGTCATTGATGTGGCGACGCATCGATGGCTGAGAAGAAAGCGACTTTTAGTATAAGCTTGAGCCGGGCGGTATATCGTCCGCTCGGCCTGATTTGAGTCACGGCGGTCATTCTGGAGGCGGAGTTCGCTGAAGGGGTGTCGGGCGAGGCAAGAATCAGAGTGGTCAAGCTATTAAGGGCGTGTGGGGGATGTCTTGGCGTCAGAAGGCGATGAAGGGCGTGGAAGGCTGCGAAAAGCCTGGGGAAGCTGTCAAACAAGCGTTGATCCCGGGATTCCTGAATTGTGACGTAATGAATCCATAGTTACGTCAGGCTAACGCGGTGAACTGAAACATCTAAGTAACCGTAGGAAGAGAAAGCAATAGCGATTTCCCCAGTAGCGGCGAGCGAAAAGGAAACAGCCCAAACCGGACTGCTACGGCAGTTCGGGGTTGTGGGGCCTATCATTGTGGAGTTAGAAAGTGGTTTGTTAGAAGAATCCTGCTAGGAAAGCGGAGCCATAGAGGGTGACAGCCCCGTATTCGAAAACGAACCGCCTCCCGATAGGTACCCGAGTAGGTCCGGTCACGTGAAACCCGGTCTGAATCTAGGAGGCCCATCTCCTAAGGCTAAATACTCTCTGACGACCGATAGTTAACAAGTAGCGCGAGCGAAAGATGAAAAGAACCCCTGCTAGGGGAGGGAAAGAACCTGAAACCACACGCTTACAAGCTGTCGGAGCTCCATGCCTTCGGGCGGAGTGACGGCGTGCCTTTTGCATAATGACCCGGCGAGTTACCGTCGTTGGCTTGGTTAAGGCCTTCAGGGCCGAAGTCTCAGGGAAACCAAGTCTGAATAGGGCGTTACGTCAACGGCGGTAGACGCGAACCCTGGTGATCTACCCATGGGCAGGTTGAAGCGCAGGTAAGACTGCGTGGAGGACCGAACTCACTAGTGTTGAAAAACTAGGGGATGACCTGTGGGGAGGAGTAAAAGTCTAATCAAACCAGGAGATAGCTCGTT
>JBBECD010000067.1:0-6096 GCA_040881995.1 Planctomycetaceae bacterium | reverse complement strand
ACAACAGCTTACCTATTCCCCGCAGATCGCGCCAGTGAAAATTGCCACACCCTCCGAGCCGAAAGATTTTCTTCATCTTGCTTTTTACGGCGACGGAAAAGACAAAGGCTCCGCGGAACAAACCCTTGCGGAACTTTGCAGGCCGACGGCGTCGTCGAGCAGGTAGTCGATCTCGCCGGTGGTGACGTCGTACATCGCACCCACGATGGCGACGCGGCCGTCGTCGATCATGGCGCGAATCGTCCGGCTCTGATCGGCGATTTTCCGCACCGTATGCAACACGTTCTGGCGGGCGATTTCGTCGACAAGCGCGGGATCCCGTTTCGCGGCCGGTTGCCGGCGTTCCGTCAACATCGACAGATCGATCGAACGCTGAATCTCGGAGATGATGACGTCCAGATGTTGGCAACCCGTCGCTTCTTCCGGGTTTCGGCCCGAGATCGCCAGTTCGATCGCCATGCGAATCATCGCGCTGCCGGTGTTCCCCATCACCAGAATCAATTTGGCGCCCGCCACCGCGCAGCCGTATTCGATGCTCCCCATCACTTTCGGCCCGGCGATATTCGCCGCGATGCGGACGCTGAAGATGTCTCCGAGTCCCATATCGAAAATAAGCTCGGCGGGGGTCGAGGCGTGCACGCCGCTGAGGATGACGGCGAGAGGATGTTGACTGGCGGCGTGGGGCCCCAGTCTGCCGTTGAGATCGCGATCGAGCCGGCGGCCCGAGCGGAAGCGTTCGTTTCCCTCCTGCAGAAGCTGCAACACCTTCGACGGCGTCAGTTGTTCTTGCAGTTCCCGCGTGGAATGATCGACGAATTGAATTTCGTCGTGCAGCTTGTACTTATCGCGAAAGCCGCGCAGGCTGACTTTCACGCCGCGAACCGGGGCGGAGACGTTTTTGAATTCTTTGATGAGGCTCAGCACGTCGGGATCGATGTAATCAGTCCGGCGGGCATCGAGCAGAATATGCATGCCGCGCTGGGCGCCGTACAGCACTTTCTCGAGTGCCGCCCGATTGAGAAAGCTGACCTGATTGGCGAGTTCGATATGCAGCACTTCGCCGCCGACGTGTTTTTCGAGCGTGCGGCGAATCGGCCGGCGCAGATTGCTCACGAGGATGAAGACGATACTCGTCCCCAGACCGATGAGAATGCCGATTAACAGGTCGGTCAGCACGATGGCAACGACCGTAATGATGAATGGCAAAAACTGATACCGTCCGTCGCTCCACATCTGCTTGAAGAGCGCCGGGCTCGCGAGCTTGAATCCGGTCAATAACAGAATCGCCGCCAGACAGGCGAGCGGAATCATGTTGAGATACATCGGAAAGACGGCGACGCAGATCAGCAGAAATACGCCGTGCATAATGGCGGAGGCCTTGGTCTGCGCTCCCGAATTGATGTTGACCGAACCGCGGATGATCACCGAGGTGATGGGAATTCCGCCGATCAATCCGCAGATGCAATTGCCCACGCCCTGCGCGATCAACTCGCGGCTGGGGGGTGATTGACGCTGCTTCTTGTCGAGCTTGTCGACCCCTTCGAGATTGAGCAGCGTTTCCAGCGATGCCACGATCGCGATGGTCATCGCCGCGATGTAGACGGCGGGGTTCGCCCATTGCGAGAAGTCGGGCATCGTCAGGAACGTGGCGAATTCAGCCATGTTATCCGCCATTGGAACCTGCACGCGGTGGCTGGCTTGAATAACCCAGCTTCCTCCCAGCGTTTTCAGTAACAGAGTCATCGCCACGCCAAAAACCACCACGACCAGGGGAGCGGGAATGGAAGATTTCTTGAGCGGCCGGCATCGATCCCACAATACCAGCAAGGCGATCGACGCCAACCCCACGACGGCCGCACCGGGATGAATGTGGTTCAAGAGAGCGCCGAATTCCGAAAAGGTGTTTTCTTGATCCGGCTGTCGAAACGCCATTTCCCCTTCGGGGTCGGCGTCGTGGCCGAAGATGTGCGGCAACTGTTTGAGGATCAGAATCACGCCGATCGCCGCGAGCAATCCTTTGATCACGCTCGACGGAAAAAACGCCGACAGCGCACCGGCGCGGATGATTCCCAGAACGATCTGCAGGATTCCGCCGATGACGACCGCGAGCAGAAACGTCTGAAACGAACCGAGCGCCGCAATCTGTGAGGCGACGATCGCGGTCAAGCCGGCCGCCGGTCCGCTTATGCTGGTATGCGATCCGCTGATCGCTCCCACGACGATGCCGCCGATAACCCCGGCGATAATCCCCGAAAACAGCGGCGCATTCGATGCCAATGCGATTCCCAGGCAGAGCGGCAGCGCCACCAGAAAGACGACGAATGACGCCGGGAGATCGGAACTGAACACAGCCGACCACGACCAGCCGTTCTTAGAATCGCCGCGATTCCTGCCGTCGTTCCGCATAATGGCGGAGTTGTTCGAGCGTTTTACTTTTGCCATGACATAGCGCCGTTTCATTCAAGGTATTGGAGATGCCGAGACCGGCAACGAAGAGCCCTGCATCCGATTCCCGCAGAGACGATTCAAAAGACCTGCGCCTTCGCTGATTTCTCGGTTATTTTTCGATGGAGACGTCGCGGAATCCGCCGGCGTTCAGGCTTCTTCTTTCGCCGTCATCAGAAAACCGGCGTCGACCTTTTTTTCCTCCGACGAGCGAATCGGCATCGGACTCGCCGCGCGGACGTCTTCTCCCAAGTCCACGAACTTCATCTGCGACTGATCGTATTCGAGCACGCGGCCTCGGCCGATGTCGTAATACCAGCCGTACGTTTTCACCAGTCCGGCCGACAAGCGCGCGGCTACGCTGGGGTGCGTACTCAGGTGATTCAATTGAACCAGCACGTTTTCCTCGGTCGCGGCGACGGCTAGTTCGTCGGGCGAAAGATCGGCGTATTTTTGCTTGACGATGCGCTTCGTCGCCTCGGCATGTGAGAACCACGCCTTCGCGGCCGGAAGATTATCCAGATTTCCCCCGTCCACCATCGCCTTGATGGCGCCGCATTGCGAATGGCCGCAGATGATGATGTGTTCGACGCCGAGAACCTCGAGCGAATATTCGATCGTCGCCCCTTCTCCGCCCCCCGCCGCGCTGTACGGCGGGACGATATTCCCGGCGTTGCGAATCTGGAACAAATCGCCGGGATCGGTCTGCGTGATGAGATGCGGCATCACGCGGGAATCGGAACAGGTGATGAACAGCGCGATCGGATTCTGCTGCCGCGACGCCATCTGTTCGTAGAATTTGCGATGTTTGTGAAACTCCACGGTGCGAAACCGTTGAACGCCCGAGACGATTTTTTCCATGTGAAGAAGCCCTTATGCATATGTGCCGTGTGATGAGTAAAGAGTGTGAGATTCCTCGGGCGAGTTCACGCACCCCGGCGACGGCGGATCGTTCAGGACGCCTGCCGGCACACCAGGAATGCGGGTTCGAGATTTCGGCGGAAAAAATCCTGGCTTTCCGCTGAGTGCGAACCGTCGTCACTTGTTCGATTCAACGTCGTCGTATCGAAGGTGCGAAAGTCGTTCGTCGAAATTTAGCAGAGCGCATAAAAATCGCGTGGGCGCGAAAGGCTCTTTGCGGAGAAGAGGCGTCTCAACAGCGAAGAATTGCGCCACAGCCGTTTCGACGCGCCATGGCGGGGTCGTGCAGCGTCAAACTCTCGCAATCCAGAAGGAGCGACGTGAATAACAAACGCCGCTTAAAGCGCTGCATCTCTCGAGTGCGGCTCAGCCGGCGGAATCGCGAACTCGATGCGGCGGTCCATTCTTCGAGCGGCAGTTCGCTGGAAGATTTTTGCGGGGAAACCGGCTCCGGCTCGGCTTCCTGAACCGGCTTCGTCAGCCAGCTTCTCACCGATGCCGGAGCACAAAACTGAACCAGCAATAGGACGAAAATGATCACGGCGGCCAAGGGCCGACCGAGACCGCTCCGACATTCGTCGGCTTTCCCATTTTGTCGGTGTGCGATGATACTCATAAAGAGAGTCAATGGATCGTGGTTAACCGCGGGGCGTGCGGCTCGTTTCGATAGATTCGAAAAACGGACAATTCGAAACGCCCGCTATTATTACGATTTCGTAATGTTATTCAATTCCGATTTACGGCTTTGGATCAAAACAGCTGTTTCCACAGCGAAGATTTATTACCACAACACAATATATAGACATGATTTAAGGCATTTTGTCTTTCAGGTCATTTTTTTGTAAACGGATGGTTAATATGAACGTGCGACTCAAAAAATGACGGTAAAATGGCAAGTTGTGGTAATGTGCGGTGTCGCTTTGAACGGTTCTCCGACAGCCCGCTCGAAATCGATGTCGCCGAAGTGGATATCACGCCGCCGCTTGGTTTTCCCATCGCAACAGAACGTCGAGTAACCGCGACGTGCAGGCTTTACGCAGCGCTTCGACTACGTCCTCTCCCACCGGCTGGGATTCATCCCCGGCGCTTCGGTCTTCATGTTCGTGGGCTTGTTGGCTCCGTGGAAGTCCCAGATGCGTTGATTGCGGTCGCCCATCACGGCCTGAATCTCGGGGGAGAGTTTCGCCACTTCCGCGGCGTCCCAGTTGTCGACCTCTTGAATCGGACCGGCCCAACCCGGACGATAACCGAGCGCCAATAACTCGCGCGAACGCGTCCCCGTATTCGGGAAATTGCCGTGAAACACGCGGTGATTGATCAGCACAGCCGAACCCGCCTTGCACGGTACCATCACTTCTTCGGGATGCGACAGATACCGCAGATACGGATTCCCGTCCGGATGCATGCTGAGATGTGAATGCGGCACGACGCGGAACGGCGAGACGTCGGGCGTCAAATCGTCGAGATAATACAACACCCGCACCAGCCAGGGACAACTCCCCTCGTAACCGAAGATTTGCGAACCATAGGGTTGGCCGTCGGCGTGCAGGCTGATCCCCGGATGCCCCGGTTCCGAGCGGGCGTAGTGATAACTCATCATCACGACCGGCTCGCCGAACAGTTCTTTCAGAAAATGAATCGTCGGTCGGTGAGCAATGAGCGCGGTGATCGCTCCGCCGAAGAATTGCACATCGGGAAAATATTGCTGATGGACGCTGTAATCGACCGCCTTGGTTTGAAATTGCGCCGTGCAGTCTTTAAGCCGTCGCACCTCGTCCGCCGTGAGCAAATTGGGAAGAACGAGATACCCTTCGACTTCGAGTTGCCGGATTCGTTCGCCCAACGTCAACGCCGCCCAGTCCCGATCGTCAATCCGCGGAGAATTCGCCACCATTAGCTCCTGAAACGTGAAAAGTATGTTCGACCCTCGTCGTTCGCATCCTCTCAATTTGAAAGGCCGATTTCAATCGTCACGGGTATGGAATTCGGTGGCACAGTCCTCGTTCTTTCTCCCTCTCCCGCTAGGAAAGGGCCGGGGTGAGGGCGCCCTTTTGAAGGATGAGTCAGAAAAGAGAAAATGCGATCGGCGTGGCTTCTGACTTCAGACGGTGCGGGTGTACGATTTGTTGCCGCAGTGAGCCGCATGACGGGCTTCAATAGGGAAGTGCCCGACGAACAACTTCCATCACGTGCGGTCCCAAAATCAACACGCCGACGACGATTGAACCGATCACCGCGAACAGCACCGCCGCGGCGGAGACGTCTTTGATTTTCCCCGCGAGCGGATGATATTCCGGCGAGACGAGGTCGGTGAGGTATTCGATCGCCGTGTTGAAGGCTTCGGCGGTCCAGACGCCGGCGATGGTGAGCGCGATCGCACACCATTCGAGCCGCGTCAGTCCGAAGTAAAGTCCTGCGGCCGTGACGCCGATCGTCGCCAGGGCGTGTCCCCACGTATTGTGTTCCGTGCGGACGAGCACCGCCGCGCCGCGGAAGGCATAACGAAAACTGTTATAGCGGGCAACCATCGAAAATGGCGAATTCGGCTTCATCGCGGGGCCTCGGCAAAAGAGAACGTCTCAAACGATCACAGTTCGCGAGACGAATTCTACTCTCACCGACGCCGAGAATGAACGGCGACGCCGATTCTCGTACTACAAGAAGAACCCTCGCTCGCGTTTTTGAAGTTGCGCAGTTCTTCACCTCTCCCACCGGGAGAGGTCGGCTGCA
>JBBECD010000066.1:0-6141 GCA_040881995.1 Planctomycetaceae bacterium | reverse complement strand
GCGGCGTCAGCATGACGCCGCCTGCCAGTCCCAGTGTCAGCCCGAGGTAAGCGGCAATGGCCGTGTACTGCGCTCGCAGTTTCGCCGATCGTCGTGGAGGTGCGTCACCGCTCATGCTTCCCCCGTCAGCATCCTAACGGCCTTCCCATGCGTCTCCGGTACGGTGACGAGAACCACTCGATCTCCCACGGAAAGGGTCGTCGCTCCGTGCGGCACAATCACGTCCTTACCGCGGAGCACGCAAGCGATCAGCGCACTTTCCGGAAGCGTGATCTCGGCGAGGGGCAGGCCCAGCACGGGACATTCTTTCGTGAGTTCCAGTTCCGCAATATTGACCCGGCCTTCAGCCAGTGCAAGCAGGTTGGTAAGTTCTTCGACGCCGGCCTGTTCTTCGATCAGCGTTGAAAGAATTCTCGTGATGGAAACGACGTTCTTAACGCCCAGTTTTGGGAAAACGGTTTCGTTATCCGGATCGCTCACGACGGCAACCGTTCGCGGAACGCCGAACCTCCGTTCGGCGATTTGGCAAATGATCAGATTGTCTTCATCGCGCGGGGTGATGGCCAACACGAGGTCGGCATTATCGGCTCCAGCGTCGTCCAGAATCCGCGGAAAGCTTCCATCGCCCAGAATGATCGTGGCCTTCAGCCGCCGGGCGAACCACTGGCATTCTTCGGCATCACGGCTGACGATGGTGACGGAATGGCCCTTCGAAGTAAAGCTGCGCGAGAGAAAATACACGACGCGACCGCCGCCCACCACAATGATTTTCATGGCTGCATCTCCCGTTCGGCCGCGGGAAGAGAAAGACCGGCGGTCGCCGCGAATCGGCGCATTAAGTCATCGTGCGCCAGCAGCAGCGGACAAACGGTGTGAACTCCCAGTTCTCGAAAGATCGCCTCTCGCTGCGGATCGTTCACTCGTGCGACCACGACGGGTACGCCCAAGACGACGCGGGCTATTTGGGCGACGGCGAGATTGAGATTGTCATCGCGCGTGACGGCGATCAGTTTGTCGGCCTTGTCGGCTTTGGCCTGTTTCAGCATTGCCAATTCCGACGCGTCTCCCTCCAGCCGAAAACCGCTGAACTCCGCCGACAGGTTGCGAAACTTCGCATCATCCACATCGATCATGACGACGCTGTGTCCTTGACGACTGAGCTGGTTGGCTAAATAGGCGCCTAAACGGCCGCAGCCGGCAATAACGATGTATTCCGTCTCCGATTTCTTTTCGTTCACAGGCGGTCGCCTTCAATGGAATTCAGCAGATGATTTCAGTGCGTGTTCAACAGCCTCGCGGAGTTCCCGCGGTGCGAACGGTTTTTGCAGAAAATTTGCGGCCCCGATTTGCATGGCGTCTACGGCGCTCTCGACCGTCCCGTGGGCCGTTAGCACAATCACCGGAAGTTTCGCAGCGTGTGTTTTAATCTCTCGCAACACATTCAGACCATCCATGCCCGGCATCCTGAGGTCCAAAAGGACCAGGTCGTACGTCGTCTCGTTGATTTTGTCGAGAGCCTCTTCACCGTTAACGGCCGTCTCGACGACGGTGTCGTCAGCGGCCAAGACATGTGACAACATCAGCCGAATATTCTTTTCATCGTCAACGACCAGAATTCTCCGTTGCCTCATGACATCATTCCGTTCATTTCTTGTTGACGGTTGGCAAACATACGATAAACAGGCTCCCCTTGCCCGGATCAGACTCCACCCAGATGTTGCCATTGTGGGCTCTCACGATCTCTTTCGCAATGGCTAGTCCGAGACCGGCCCCTCCCGGGCGCTTGTCACCCGACACCTGCACGAATTTGTCAAAAATCCTTGATTGCTGCTCGTAGGGAATGCCGATTCCGTCATCGCGGACATACAAGTTGACCCAAGATCCGGCCTTCTCGGCTGAGACAGCCACGTTGTGCCGCGCATAACGCAGAGCATTGCCCACGAGATTCGTCACCACCCAAGTCAATTTGTTCGCGTCGGCCCGCAGCCTGGGAAGCGACTCGGGCACGTCCAACGTCAGTTCGATGGCCTTTTCCTCGGCCTGCGCGCGGAAGGGGGCGACGGCGGCGTCCAGCAGAGTGGGGATCGAAACGTCTGCGAACTCGATTTCGAGTTTTCCCGACTCAATCTTCGACAGGTCGAGCAGTTCCTCGACCAGCCTCCGCAAACGCTCCAGCTCTTCATGGGCGATCTCTAACATTTGCCGGCCGGAATCATCGAGCTTATCGGACGATTGCTCCCGCAGCAACTCGATGCTCATCGCGATGCTCGTCAAGGGAGTGCGCAATTCGTGGGAAGCCGTCATGACGAATTCGGTTTTCAAGCGGTCCAGCTCCTTCAGCGCCGTGACGTTGCGGAACAGCACCACCAGGCCGATCAAGTCGCCATCCGGCGTTGTGATCGGGGTCAACGTGTATTCGTAATGTCGCTGCGGGCCTTCCGCCTCGCCCAGCGTAATAATATTGCTGCCGGCAACAAATTCGGAAATCGTTTTGGACTTGAGCGCCGCGGCGATGGCATGGGCCAGGCGATCGTCATCGATGATTTCGGCGAAATCACACCCTTCGACGCCTCGTTTTGAGGTGTTCAGCACGCGCGTCGCGGTCAGATTGATGCTGGTTACCTTGCGGTCAGTGCCGATCACCAGAATCCCGTCGTCGATCGTCTGCAGAATGGTTTCCGCCTTCTTCTGTTCGCCGACGATTCGTCGCAGGTTCAAATCGTGATACTCGCGCAGCTTGGACAGCATGACGTTGAATTTTTGCGCGAGTTGGCCCACTTCATCATGCGATTGCGATTCGATCGTGACGTCGTAATCACCGGCGGCAACGCGCTCTGTCGCCTCGGACAGACTTCGCACTGGTTGCACGATGCGGTTCGAGAGCCAGACGCTGGCGATGATTGCCCCAGCCGTCGTGACGACCCCAACACTAATCATCGACCAGACAGCGGTGTGTGCGACCGTCTGTGCGCGCCGGCTGCTGGCTTCCATCGTGCGGCGGTTAATTTCGTGCAAATCATAACAGGCTTGTCGAACGATTATTGCCTGTGGTGCAAGTCGTTTCTCGTAGAACTGCACACCCTTTTGCTGGTCGCCCTGGTGGACGTTGCGAAATTCCGCGAGGAGGAAGAGAAACTCAGAATAGCCACTCTCAATGCGCTCCAGGATTTCCGACTCTCCCGAAATCGTGACGTTCGCCTTGGCCCGTTCCAGCCACAGCAGAAACTCCTTCTCGCTCCGGGCGAAGAGGCCCACGTTTTCGCGTTCCACGCCGATAACGAGCTGCATGGCCGCGTTTTCCTGGGCTCCCAGTGCCGTGAGCATCTGCTCGGAGGCAAGAATGCTGCGGTAGTTCTCCTGCAGGATGTCGTCGCTGGCACTGCCTAACCGAACGATGTTTAACAGCGCGACACCGAGAACCAGTGCAGCGAGCAACGTCACAGCCGCGTATCCCGAGAGAATTTTTGTCCGCAACGTCCACACATCGTGCTCCCGAATTCTCGTTCGTCCAGGCGATGCATTGTATCGTCGCGGATCAATTTTTGATACACTCATCTCACCGCGCGGACTCATGCGATCTGGCATCTTCGTCCAGCGAGTTTTCCGCCGGAGCCGATCATTCCAAGTCTCGATCATGTCTTTTGAGATGGAGTAGCAGTCATGGATCGGGTATTAATCGTCGATGACGAGAAGAATATTCGCATCACGCTGGCTCAGGCACTTTCCTCATTATCCGTAGAAGTGGATACAGCCGAGGACGGGGAGCAGGCACTCAAGAAAGTCGACGAACACAGATTCGCAATTATCCTGCTGGACCTCCGCATGCCGGGAATCGACGGTATGGAAGTCCTGCGACGGCTGCGGGACGACCGCCCGGAAATCCCGGTGATCATCATCACGGCTCATGGTAACATCGAATCGGCCGTCGAAGCGATGAAACTGGGAGCCATCGAGTTTCTCCCCAAGCCTTTTGTTCCCGAAGAAATCCGCACGCTCGTCTCCCGCGTGTTGGACCGCCACAAGCTGGCAACCGACGAAGCGCAGGATTATGCGTCCTGTTTCGAACTCGCCAAGCGGTGTATTGCCGAGCGCCATCTTGATGCCGCCACTGAACACCTCAGGCGAGCCATCGGCGTCGATCCCGAACGTCCCGAGGCATTCAACCTGCTGGGTGTGATCCATGAGTTACACGGCGAACAAGCCGAGGCCATGAAAAACTATCGCGTGGCTTATCACACCGATGCGACATACAAACCCGCGAGCGAAAACATGCGCCGGGCCGGAAGCATGGACAAGCATAAGACACCGATCAGCATCGGCAACTTGCGCGATTCCCAAGACAAGAATTGATCATTCTTCTGTTCAGACTACCTGTCTTACCAGCGCACGATCACATCGGCCGCAGCGGTGAAGAGATCGTGGCTCCCCTCGAACGGCTGCGATTTGTTGTTATTGTCGTAACGGACTTCCGGACGCAGGATGATCGCTTTTTGCATCTGCCAGTTAAACCCCGCCGTCAATGCTGTGTAAAGCCCTTTGGCCCCCGTGCGATTGCCATCGATATCGTCGAAGAATTCGAGACGAGTCGTGCCGCTCACATCGTCGCAGAATTTGTATGTGAGGTAATTCACGACGCCGAACCACGTGGCGATGCCCACGCCCGGCACATCCGTCTGATAGCCGTACAGCGCATCGAGCGTGAAACTCAACTCGGAGTTAAACGCATGCGTGTAAATCAGATCGATGATATTGGGATTGTTGAATTGCTCGGCGACGTCGAATTGCCCCGAGCCCAGCATCGCGTTAATGAGAACGCTGTCGTTCCCTTCCGGGGGCGCCCACTTGACGCTGAACATCCCGTAGGGCGATGCGGCAGGGTCGATGAATACGTCGGGCCCCATCACGATGCCGGCCTGCGTCGACCAATCCTCCGTTAACTGCAATGTGCCAATAGCGCCCGTGTGAGTAAACGGATTGTAAATAAACGTGTAGGAGTGAGACGCCACCGCATTCGGCGGCGCATGGATCGTCTCGACGCCATACTGGCAGAAGATGCGGCCGACTTTGACATCCAGCCCTTGGGCCAGCGAAGGAAAGTAAAACTGCGCGTAAAACTGCACCGGATCGATGCCGTACCTCTCGGGACCGCCGGCGTCATCGGTCAGTTGATGATCCAACAGCCCGCGCGAGAGCGTAAAACGGTAATCGCTTCCGGGGAGAATGACGTCAGCCAGAAAACCAAACGACGGGTCCGTCGCAGCTTCGGTCACGACCGATCGTTCGAGGCGCAGCCAATTCTGTTGGAGAAGAAAATCGTTCGCACGGTAATTGAAACCCATCGGAAGTTGACTGTTAGCCGCGGAACTCGCCGTGAAAGAGGCCTCGGTCCAGCCGTAAATCTGCATCCGCTTGTCGCGCAGCCAGTCGCGTTGCGTTTGCAGCAGCGACTTCATCAACAGCCAATCGTCGGTCGCTTCGGCCTCTGGTTCGCTGGTTGCAACAACTGACGGATCTCCCGACGGCGCAGGAAGTTCAGCTTGTCCCGCCATAAACGAACTGATGATCAACAGGTACTCGACCACGGGAAATCCTTTTCCTCCGGGCGTAAGAGCATCAGGCAGCGAGCGCTGACGCTAAAAAGGAGACCAGAAAGGAACCGGAGGACATTCGGTTACAATCAATGGTTGACAACTTCCCTTTCATCGACGCGATCGTGATCACCTGATAAGACGAAGGTATAAAGATTGGCCGTACGTCTGGCTGTGAGAATTGCCGGCCGCGTTGTCTACGGGAGATCCCTTCGCGGCGCGGGTGGGCGACGAATCGGCATGTCTTTATGCCTGAGACGAGTTTGAGCGCGACTTGAAATTTTTTCAAATTGACGATCGATAAATCAAAATCACGCTGATAGAATGATCATCACCGTTTCGGTAGCAAATCTGATCGCCGCAATATCGACGTTCGATCGAGTTCGGAATTCTCTCCGGGGGAAAGAAAAGGGGTCAGGTCTCATTGTCTGTTCGTCGAAGAGCGGCCGGGTGCCCCGGTTGAAATAGACCACGCGATCGATCCCAATTCTTGCGTGTCACGGGCTGTGTCAGCCGTGCTTCTTCCCATAACGTCGCCACCGGCCTCGCCAGC
>JBBECD010000065.1:0-37255 GCA_040881995.1 Planctomycetaceae bacterium | reverse complement strand
CCTATTGACGATTTTCAGTCCGCACCTCTGCGCGCAAAAGCTGACGTGCACCCGCCTCCAATCGTTCTCGTCTTTCAATCTTGCCCGATATCGCATTATGAGATATGATTGTGTGAATGCACGTCATTTCGCAAAAGGCACTGAAGGATTTCTGGAGCAAGCATCCTGACAGCCGGACGGCGTTATTGCATTGGTACAAAATCGTACGTTGTATGCGATTCCATAACTTCACGGAATTGCGTGCTGTATTCCCCTCGGCGGATAAAGTCGAGGACTGGATCGTCTTCAACATCGGCGGGAACAAGTACAGATTGATTGCGTCGATCCATTTTAATCGAGGCAAAATTTACGTTCGTCATGTTCTCACGCATCGTGAATACGACGATGAAGGCTGGAAACAATCATGAGTATCGCCGAAAACGTGAAAGAACACTGGGCAACCGTTGCTCCACTGCTCACCATCCGCAACGAACGCGAGTACAACCGCGCCGTCGAACGCTTGAATGAACTGCTAGACGAAGTCGGCACGAACGAACGCCATCTGCTCTACGGGCTGCTCGATACGCTGGGAACCGTGATTCATGCGTACGAAGAGGAGCATCATCGTTTGCCGGAATGCAGCGGACGCGAAATGTTGCAGCATTTCATGGCCGAGCACGGCCTGAATCAAGCCGACCTCACCGAAATTGGTTCGCAGGGCGTGGTCTCCGAAATCCTCAACGGCAAACGCGAACTCAACGTCCGCCAGATTCGCGCACTGGCGAAACGCTTTCACGTCTCGCCGGCGGTGTTCGTATAACGCTCTCGTTCCCAAGCTCCGCTTGGGAACGCAAGGTCTTCGAAGCTCCTGCTTCGCCGAGCGCGCGTCGAGATGGCAACAACAAAGTTCTCAGTCCTTCGGCTCATCAAACACTGCATACCGCTGATGCCGTTCGCGCCACACAGGCGGCTTCGGCACGAAAAAATGCAAATACGCGAGCAAAATAAGAACCGGTATGAAGAGTAAGAGCATGCCAATCGCGCGAGACCATCCCACATGGACCAACTTATGCTGCCAAACGACAACGTAGAAAGTCATGGGACTGAGTATAAAGCCTGTGCACAAAACGCCGGCGAAGCAAAGCCACATCCATCGCAAAAATGAGGTCTTCACGTACGGCATTGACCTCAGGTCGAACTCCCCTTTCAATCGCGACTCAATAAAGTCCAAGGTTTCTCGACGTTCGTTCGAATTCATCATGCTCAAGAAGACCGTGATTTTTCGACAATCACTGCGGAAAGCCGGTGACGCCCGCTCCCATCGAACGGCATCGATTTCCCCCCAAGATATGAAATTCCGTTTGCCTCGCCGCGATAAGTGTTCTACACCTTGAGTGTCGAAAGTCCATGTACCCCGAGGAAGTAACGTTTCTATCAATCCGAACAACAATGGCACTGTTGCGAGGCAGATTCCCAAAAACGTGTATGTGGCGGCCGCATCTTCGCCTGGATGCGGAGGCCTGAGGATGACGCTTATAACAGCCCACAGAATAAAAACGCCCCAGAGTAATATCAGGATTCTGAGCGTCAACCGATTCGCTCTACCCGCAGCATTCTCCGTCGTTGCCGTGAAGACGATTTCTGTCGCATTTTCGTTTGGCGGTACGTTCATTGGCGATTTCCCCTCCATCAGGATAACGAACGCAAAGCCAAACGGATCACGCCCGATCGATTATTCCTCGTCATCCTCATCCGCCCCGCGCTGCCACACCGGCGGATAGTGTTCGTCGCCGCATTCCGCCCGCTGCGTTCCCACGATTACCTTGAAACCCTTCGACGCAATCTCCTGCACGTCGTCGAAGATCTGCGACATCCGCTCCACGAACCAGTGCGGCTGCTTCGTGACCATCCACACCCGGCCGCCGGGTTTTAGCGCGCGGTACGCACCGGCGAGAAAAATCTCGGCGATGCGGTAGTTCGAGTAATACGGCGGATTGCCGACGACCACGTCGAACGATCCCCGCGGCTCGCACAGGGCGTCTGCGTTGAGCAACGTCGTGACGGTCGTGAGCCCGTTCAACTCGGCCCCTTTTTCGGTGCACTGAATCGCCCGGGGATTCGAATCGATCGCCAACACCGTCACGTCGGGATGCCGCAGCGCGGCGGCGAAACCGACCGTGCCGCTGCCGCAACCGATGTCGGCGACGCGGGCGCCGGGCGGGATCTGCATCACAGCGATAATGGCCCGCGCACCGCCATCAACCCGGCGATGGCTGAACACCCCCGGCCGACTCACGCCATGAATCAATCGGCCTTTCGCGAAATCATCAGAAGAAGAACCCTCGCTCGCGCTTCGGGCTAGTAAGTCAACCGGTCCCCGGTCCCCGGTCCCCGATCCCCGCAACCTCTGGCCCTGGACCCTGGACTCTGGACCCTCAACCCTTCCATCTCGAAACTCGAACTCCGCCCAGAAGTTCTTGATCTTTTTGGGTTCGCTGGTCTTGGTGCCGATGTAGACGTCCCCTTTCTTCTGAGGCAGACGGGTCACTTTGGGGAAGTATTTTTTCAGCTCATCGTGCAACCAGTGATCGCGCGGATGATCGACGGCGGTCCAAAGTTGGCCCCCCGTTTTCAGCCGGAGAAACCCGGTCTGCAGCCAGTCGCGCGCCAGCTCGGCGTCGCCCGATTTTTTCACGGGGATCACCACGAGGTCGGCTTCCACTTCGGGAAAGTCGGTCGCGCACAGCACCTCGACTTTGTTGTGCGATGCGACCTCATCGCCGGTTTCGTCCAAGTCGGCGACGTCGAGTTCCTCGTCATCTTCAATCCAGTATTGATCGAGAAACGCTTGCATCTCATCGGCGAGGTAACAATCGAACGCGCAGCAGGTGACATGCGATCCGGCGATCTGTCCGGCGAGCGCGAGAGCCGTTTGACCCCGGCCGAGCGACGTGCACAGCACCACCGGTTCGGCGGGACCGGCGAACGGGTGTTGCGACAGATATTCTTCGAGCAACTCCTCGGCGGGAGGCGTGCGCAGCACCGGCTCACGCGGCGTCGACGGCCGGCGGCGAGACGATTTTCGGGACTCTTTTCGTGACTTGGACGCCATAAACAATTTTCGCTCTCGATGCATGCGGTTGAAGAGGCCGGCCGGCGTTCCGGCACGGCGGGAACCAAAACGATTCTTCTTCAAGTATCTGGAGTTAACCCCTTTTCCGCCAGTGACCGACCTGTTGACTCCGCCGGCGTGGAAAAGTATGCTGCGTCCTGTCGAGTGCGAATCCCGCAGCGGGTTGGTCTTTACGCCGAACCGTTTGTGCGGAGAATGTGTCAACATTCCGTCTGCTCAGCTCCCGACACGCCCGCCCGATTCGCCAGCGATACTGCCCAGTAGTGTAACGGTAGCACGAGTGACTCTGGATCACTTAGTTATGGTTCGAATCCATACTGGGCAATAACTTAAACCCTTGTAGTGTAATAAGTTACTGCAAGGGTTTTTTCGTGTAAAAACCGTTGGCAGGACGAATGCAACGCCAATGCAACAATTCTTGTGAATTTGGGTAGCTCGCCGTACACCCCAGTTGCATGGGGGCGGAACGGCAGTCATCGATGTTCGGGCATCGTCGTCTTCTCAATCCGTTGAACAAGTTCCTGGGGAACAGCTTGATTAGCGGAAACGAACTGCAGATCGGGAATGCCTCCGAAGATCCGGTAGGCTTGATTCAGCACGCGGTCGTCCCAGATCGTCTGTAATTCCTGCTTGCGGAGATGCTCGGCCGTGAGTGCCGACGGGGGGCTGCCGAGTTTGCCGACGACCCAGCGGTTGCCGATTTCCGCGACCAGAGGGCTGGTGTCGATGAATCCCTCCACGAGTTCCGGCGCGACGGTATGGCGGTGTTCGAGCAGCCACGCGAGAGAGACCATGTCGTGAGCCACTACGGACTTTGAAGCTATCACGAGACCGGTCTCCGGCTCGACGACATGCCCCTGATCGGGACCGAAGGTGGCCAAGATTTTATCGGCGGCGGTGACGACGAGACGCTGTTTCTCCAGCAAGACGCTCACGGTATTCGCTTCGGCGGTTTTCTCGTGAATGGTCGCCGCACCGTAATGATATTCGAGACGCGTATCGGTCCGCCAATAACCGACCGCCGCCTTGAGACCGAGCGTACTCCCCAAAAGGACGTGGTGGCCGCAGCGCGGCATCAGCACGATGTGGTTGACCTGCCGGAGGATTTCGGGCATCATCAGCGGTCCGCGCCAATGTTCTCCGGCGGTTGGGAAATCTTCGTAGAAGGCGTCCCAGCCGGCCTCTTCGAAGAAGTGCAGTTCCGCCCCGGCTTCGAGAACCGGTTGCGTCATGCCGGCGTTATCCATCAACTGCCGCGTGCTCCCGCGGCATTCGTCGGGAGAAAGTTTCACGTACTCAATGCCGGCCATGTCACCCAATAAACATCTGCCGGCCCCTTTCTCCTTGAGCAGCTCAATCATCGCCGCCAAAGCAATAGGGCTAGTCGTCGCTGGATAGGGATGCCCCGAGTTCAAGGACGGCTTGATAAAGACCGTCTCCCCGGATTTCAGCCACGAAAAGTCGGTGACCGCCAAGACCGCGTCGCGAACCGCCTGTTTGAGCTCGGTCTCCGTCGGCCGGGCATGAACTCCCGCAAGGGCGATGCGCGTCATGAGAACTCCGTTTGAGTAATAGTGCAATGGTTGCTGCCATGAACTTCAGTGCAAACAATGACCCCCAAAATTGCGGAGCCATCATGCAGGACGCCGTTCAATTGCCGGAACCGGATTGTACCCGCATTGGGATTTTCAGGCTGCTTCAAAAGGTTCTCGATCAGAGATCACGACGATTGTGACGCCGCTACTCAGCACCGGCAGCTACAACTATTTCTTATCTAAATGTTAGCCTCTCGCCAGTCAGAAGAGCAAGAAGCAGGTCGAGTCGTGCGGATGATTGTCGATGCCGAAGTGGTCGTTCAAAACAGAATGTCGACGTGCTAATCCCGGCGCTATGGCTCGCAATTCCCGTCAGGTCAGCCGTAGGAATTGAGTGATTTGGAATTATCGGACTTCATTCGCCGATGTATTGAACGCGACGACTACATCGCTGTCGCTTTTGTAATTTTATAAACAGGCTGATGAATGGTCTGCTAGCTGGTGAAGAAATCCTCTCTGCCATTAAATTTACAAGAAGAACCTTTTGTCTTCGGGAAGACAGCCTCTCCGTGCTGACAACAGCGCCGCAGGGGCTTTTTTCATGCGCACCATGAGGTTGCTTTGCCATATCGTCATGAGTGGCGTCCGTTCGATTGGCGGATTCCGCCATAGCTGATTTAGCGGGGCCTTCGATGTTGCAACGTCGATCCGCGCGGCACAATTCGTTCCAGCATGAGGAAATCAAAGGACCGGTGCAGGAGGCATGTGAGGTGATCGCCGCAACAACGAATGGGGAGGAGTTACATGCAAATCCTGATTGCTGACGCCGACGAACTGCTTTCGGAAATCCTGCAACCATTTCCGGTGCGTTTCGGACATAAGGTCGAAACGGACGCGAAATGCGTGAACTGTATCAGCCTGCTGAGAAAGTTCATGCCCGAATCACGACCTCGCCAATGCTAAGTGGAATTCACCGCCGCGGGACCACATGACTGCGGCGTGGCTTTATCCGAAACCCGTGCCATTCACTCGAACCTGAACTGGGAGAATTGACATGACCGTTGTAAAAATCGTCGAACTGATCGGAAACTCGAAGAAGAGTTGGGAAGACGCCGTACAGCAGGTCGTGGCCGAAGCGTCCGAATCGCTGCGCCACATCACCGGCGTGGACGTCGTGCATCAGACGGTCCAAGTGGAAGACGGAAAAATCACCGAATACCGCGCAACTTGCCATGTGGCATTCGTTGTAGAGCATCATTCCCACATCGTGGGAGCCGGCGGCAAAAAAGAGTAACTCATTCTCTGTCAGAGTTATCATTTCCGGAGACCGTACTATGAAACGCATACTCCTCAGCGGCAGCCTGCTGGCCGGCGATTTCTTCGCGCAGACATACACGTTCCTTTCGCGTCCGCCCTCGGAAATCAATGTCGCTATGCTGGTCGCTGCGTCATTCGGGTTGCTGTTCACTCTCCGCCGTTTCACGAATGCCGCGTTCCTGGCGCTCACCGAGTACGGCGACACGTTCACCGACTGACCGAAAGGATAATGCCATGACTGCGACGCAACGGCACGATGAATTACATGCCGATCACCGGCATTGGCAGAATGACATTCGCACGTGGCAAGATGACATTGCCGCATGGCAAAACGAGCAGAAGTCGCTGCTGTCCGAATTCGAACGGGCGATCGGTGCACACGCGGCATCCCTACAACGGCACGCCGAGGCGATCGGCGTACACGAAGGGGACATCGGATATCATGAGCATTTCATTGCGGAGTGCGAACGGACGGTCCGCGCAGCAGGTTCCATCGAGGAAGCTCTTCGCGAATCGCACGTCAAGCAGGCCGGCAAACACGCCGGCCAATGCAATGTTCATGAACGGCTTAAGAGACATCATCATCAGGTGATGGCCCGGATGCAACTGGTGATCGACGCTTTGACCAGGGCTTTCTGAGCATGGCCTATGCCATATCGTCATGAATGGCGGCCGTTCGGTTAGCGGATTCCACCATAGCCGGATTGGCGGAGTGTGCGATTTCGCGAAGGCAAGCCCCGCGGTAAATTCGGTCTCAGATCACCAGACGCAACGGGTGAGCGAGAGTAGAAATCGAGTGAACGAGTTACCAACTGCATCTTAACACAAGGAGCTTAATCATGACGCTTGCAGCCGAAAAAGAATTGACGCATCTGGGGGAAACGAGCGGTTGTGCCGATCACGATCACGATCTGATTCACGAATTGAGCCGTCGGCTCGATGCGCTCTGGCGCATTGATCAATATCTCGCCAATGCCGAATGGCGCAGCGATCTGAAGGAATTCTGGTCCGACGTCAAATCGCAGGAACAGGAAAACGTACGGCGGCTGAAAGAACTGATCGCCCAGGAAGTTCGCAACGATTGTTTCTGATCGTGTAGGTTGAGCCCAAGAGGGAGAATCATCGGCCTGTTCAAACCCTTCCGCTTCTCTCTCGTCCAAGCAGTTGTTGAAGAAGCATTGGAACGGCGCGTGAATCACATTCCGCAATGTGCGGAAGACACGGCGACCGTGAGTATGACCCATTGAGGAGAAGAATGATGACGACGCAATTGAGTGCATCGCGAACGGGTTTGTTTCCCTGGTTTCGACGCGGCGGACTGCCGTCGACCCTGCGTGACGAAGTACAGGATTTATTCGAACGGTTCTGGAACGAAAACGGCGAGACGGCCGGCGCTCTGATTCCGGCGATGGACCTGAGCGAAACCGACGGTTCACTGCAAGCTCGCATCGATCTCCCGGGACTCGACGCCAAGGACGTCAATGTCCAAGTCCGCAACAATTACCTTGTGGTAACCGGCGAGACGAAAGAAGAAAAGGAAGAAAAAGGAAAAACGTACCATCGCATCGAGCGACACAGTGGCAAAATTTCCCGCTCGATCCTGCTGCCCTGCGACGTCAATGAAAACCAGATCGACGCGAAATTTCACAGCGGCGTGCTGACCGTCACGCTGCCCAAGGCCGAGCAGGCCAAAAGCAAAAAGGTGGAAGTGAAAGCCGTTTGAGAAGTCACTTGAGTATCTCAGCCGTTATTTGAAGGAGTCGAAGACCATGACGGGCCGGACCACTTTGATAAATCAACACGACGCCACCCTTCATCATGGCGACATCGGAAAACAGGGTACGACATCCAACGGCGAGATCGCCGGCGCAGCCCGGAACCTCCTCCAGAACAGCCCTTACGGGGGGAGTTTGCGAACTGCCTCGTGCAGCGAGCACGAGGGGGTTCTGGTGCTGCATGGTCGAGTTCATACGTATCATCAGAAGCAACGGGCGCAGGAAGCGGTCCGGCACATTCCGGGCGTGCACTGCATCATCAATTCGATCGAGGTCGATTCGCGATTGCACTGATCGCAATTTCGCCTGTTCCCGCTTTCATTCGCACTCAGGAGGAGAACACATGCTGGTACTCACACGAAAACCCGGTGAAAGCATCATCATCGGTAATGACATCGAGTTAACCGTCGTGGAAATCCGCGGCAATCGCATTCGTCTGGGGATCAAGGCTCCCCAGGAAGTGCCGATATATCGCGCCGAACTCCAGATACATACCCAGGAACAAGAGGAGGGCCGGCATGATCCAGCTCACGATGCCATCTGCCATGCGGCATAATCACAACGGAAATGCGACGGAAAACCAGCGGGGACAAGCTCACCATCCGAAAGAGTCGATCGATGATGCCGATGCCTGGGATAAATTTTCGGTGGCTGCATTGACCGTCGATCGAGTTGAGGACATGCCGTGAGACGAGTTAATCGCAGTCATTCGTACCGCCGGCTTCCCGGCGTTGTTCCGCAGCGACCTCCATCGGCGCCTCAAGTTTGTTGACGGCGAAACACTCAGGCATCTGGCTTTTCTCGCCCGTCAATGCTGTCGAAATCAGGGATATTGACTTTGTGCTTGGTTGACATTCAAGCGGGATCACTCTTCGTCGACGATATTGGTGATCAGTGAATCGGCTTGCAACTCCCGCGTGGAGCATTCGCTGGGACGTCTCGAAAAGGACCAAGCGGTGAGGAAACGACCGTCTTCCAATCGTGATAAGAGACTCTAACATAACCGGTTGTGCTTGTTATTTATGTCACAAATCCGGCAGAAAATCGTCAGGCACAGAGGTTATGTTAGGATTTCTAAGGAGTAATCTTGATGAACGCGCCAACCCAAACACTCATCGGCGTCACAAAGGACGTCATGGTCGGCCCCCACAGGCTGCCGGGTATTCTCTCGATCCCCGAAAAGGCGTCGGGAATCGTCCTGTTCGCCCACGGCAGCGGGAGCAGCCGGCTCAGTTCGCGGAACCGGTACGTCGCCGGCGTGTTGCACGACGCCGGCATCGCGACGCTGCTGTTCGACCTGCTGCAGGAATCCGAAGAAGAAGACCGCCACAAAGTTTTTAACATCGAGCTGCTTGCCGGGCGATTGCAGGAAGCAGCGGACTGGGTCCGCCAACGGCCGGAGTCGCTTGACCTGAATCTCGGCTATTTCGGAGCCAGTACGGGAGCCGCCGCAGCGCTGGTCGCGTCGGCGCGGCGCCCGGAAGGGATCAAAGCCGTCGTCTCGCGCGGCGGGCGACCGGATCTAGCGAGCGACGATCTGCCCAACGTCTCCGCATCGACACTACTGATCGTCGGCGGGGATGACGACCTTGTCATTGGGATGAACCGTGAAGCGCTCGCGCTGCTGCAGTGCGAAAAGCAGTTGAAGATCATTCCCGGAGCCACGCACCTGTTTCCCGAACCCGGAGCATTGGAAAACGTCGCCGAGTTGGCGAGCGACTGGTTCTCCCGGCACTTTCGAACCCGGTCACCGAACGGCAGGGCGCGGGTGTCGAATGATCCGCCGCCGGACGACGATCCCGACCTGATGTTCCGCGACCGCGAAGACGCCGCGATGCAACTGGCGGAGCAGCTTAAAGAACTGGAATTGCGCGATCCGCTGGTGCTGGGGATTCCCCGCGGCGGAGTCGTCACCGGGGCAGTGCTGGCCCGCGAACTGGGCGCTGAACTGGACATCACGTTATCGCGCAAGCTGCGGGCGCCCCATCAGCCGGAACTGGCCGTCGGAGCGGTCGGGGAAGACGGGCACGTCTATCTCGATAAACACACGGCCGAAGCTCCGGGAATCACGGCCGGATACGTGGAGCGTGAGCGACAGTATCAGATCACCGAGATTACCCGGCGACAGAAATTGTTCCGAGCCGCGAAGCCGGCCGCGCCCATTGAAGGCCGCTCGGTGATCGTCACCGACGACGGCATCGCTACGGGTTCGACCATGATTGCCGCTCTGCGCGTCGTTCGCAATCAGCGGCCGCACGAACTGATCGTCGCCGTCCCCGTCGCTCCACCCGACCGGCTCGGCCCGATCCGCGAGCGGTGTGATCGGCTGATCTGCTTGCATGCCCCCGAGGTCTTCTGGGCCGTCGGCCAGTTCTACAAGGAGTTCGAACAGGTCAGCGACGAACAGGTCGTGAAACTGCTGCGCGAATCCACGCCGGTCGAACGTTGATTCTCGATTCCTCTTACGGCTCGGGGAACGCCCATGAAGGCTCGATCGACGACGGAAGACCTGATCGAACTCCCGCTACTGCCGTTCGGTCGTCCACGACGGTCATGAGGCCCGCCCTATGTCCGCGAATCCTTCAGCCATCATTTTCATTTCAGGAGATGCTCATCCGAAACTCGCCGCTGAAATAGCCGCGGAGTTGCAATTGAGCGTCTCGTCCGCCGCCGTCGCCACATTTGCCGATGGCGAGACGCGGGTGCATATTGAGGCGGACGTGCGGGACGCCGTCGTCGTGATCGTGCAGCCGACCTCGCCGCCGGTGAACGACCACCTCGTGTCATTGGCGTTGCTGGCCGATGCGGCGAAAGCCGCTGGAGCAGACTGCATTATTGCGGTCGTACCGTATTTTGGCTATTCGCGACAGGAGCAGCGTTCCGCGGTCGGCGATGCGCGGTCGGCCCGGCTGGCGGCGAATTTGCTGGGAATGTCCGGAATCGATCGTCTCATTACTCTCGACCTGCACGTTCCGGCACTGGAGAGTGCGTTTCCGCTTTCGGTGACACTGCTGCAACCGGACGAATTATTCCTGCCGGTCATTCGGGGCATCGCCAACCTGACAATCGTTGCGCCGGATGCCGGAGGGATGAAACGCGCGCAGCGCTTTGCCGGGAGGCTCGACGCCGAGTTAGCTGTGGTTGCAAAAATACGTAGCGGTCCCGACGCGGTTGCCGTGTCGGGCGTGTTGGGTAACGTCCGTGGTCGGGAATGCGTCATCGTGGACGACATGGCCAGTACCGGCCGCACATTGGCCCTCGCAGCGGAGGCGCTGCGAGACGCGGGCGCGGATGCGGTGCACGCCGTCTTCACCCATCCGGTGATGGCCGAAGGGGCGATCGAGCGATTGCTTGCCGCGCCGATAAAGCAATTAGTCACCTCCGACAGCATCCCCCCGCCAGAACATCCGCGCATTCAAGTTGTTCCCATCGCGTCGCTGTTGGCAGCGGCGGTTCGAAATGTATCTGGTCTAAACGTATTAATTCTGTGAGGATGATTGACTCTCGCAATCCCCCCCCACGCTCCCTCAACGAAGGAAAAAAACCATGCAGGTTCCTCTCGAACTCAGCTTTCGTAACATGGAACATTCCCCCGAAATCGAAGCCGACGTCCGCAACAGAGCGGACAAGCTGAACGAGTTCTACGACCGCATTACGGCTTGCCGCGTGGTGGTCGAAGCTCCGCATCAACATCACCAGAAAGGAAATATCTATCATGTGCGGATTTATCTTTCGCTGCCGCAGCATGACATCGCCGTGGACCGCGACCCCGAAGAACATCAGGCGCACCAGGACGTGCATGTGGCGATCCGCGATGCGTTCGACGCCGCCCGCCGCCAACTGCAGGACGCGGCCCGCAAACTGCGCGGCGACATAAAATCGCACGATACACCGCCGTACGGTTGGGTGAAAGACGTCTTTCCTTCGGCTGACGATCCCAGCCAAGGCTATGGATTCATCGAAACTCCAGACGGGCGTGAGATTTTCTTTCACGCGAACAGTCTGCTCGATGTTGAACTGAAGGATGTTACGCCGGGAACGGAAATGCGGTTTGTCGAAGAACAAGGTGAAAAAGGCCCGCAGGCGACGTCGGTGCGACGCGTCAGATCGATCAACAGATGAGCCGCCGAGGCCGGTTTTTATGGCACGAACGCTTCGCGTTGCACCGTCCTCGCTGCCGATTCTTCGGGTCGGGGATTCCGCCATCGGCGGATTGGTAGAGTTGTCGATATCGAAGGGCCGAGTCGCATGGCACAATCCAACATATAGAATCTGATGCATCCGCGCACGAACGGATGTGACGTCATCGCCGCAGCCACAATTTCGCCGGGAACGACGTTCTGACTTGGCCGGCAAGCGGCGAAGGATTCGAATGAGCAAGTACAAGTTGCATCTGAACACAAGGAGATGAATATGACGCTTGCAGCCGAAAAGGAATTGGCGCATTTGGGTGAAACGAGCGGTTGTGCCGACCACGATCACGATCTGATTCACGAATTAAGCCGTCGGCTCGATTCCCTGTGGCGTTGCGACCAATATCTCGCCAACGCGGAGTGGCGGAGCGATCTGACGCAGTTCTGGTCCGAAATGAAGTCGCAGGAGCAGGAAAACGTCCGGCGTCTCAAAGAACTGATCGCTCAGGAAGTTCTCAATGAATGTTTCTGATCGTGCTGACTGTTGAAAAATGGGTGGCACTGGCGGCTTGTCCGCCAGTGTGTTTTTTCTCAGAATCTATCCGGAAATGTTGGCAGTCCTATGCGATATTGTGCCCATTGCACCGCCTCGATACCACGAATTGTGTCCGAGCCAACTTTCCGGATAGCCTCTCAATAGAGATGACGCGCACTTCCATCATCGATTCCCCTTCGGCTTCGAACGCTTGATCCCTTTTCGAAGAAGACACGGGCGAATCCCTCGGGCGGAACATCGGAGCGACGGAAAAACCCCAAAAACCAGCCCAAAAACTCTGATCGACCTGCTGGACGAGTTGGACTATAATTCCCCGTCGTCTCGATTCGTCTCCAATTCACCCTTCCAGGGAGGGAAGGTATGTCGACTGCCATGTTGATGGAAAAACCTAAAACCGTCCCCCGCACGCGCGATCCCAAGATCGACCAGATCATTCAGCAGGCTCGCACCGCGCCGGTGACGGCTCGCGGCGTGTGGTACGCCTCAGGGCTGACGGCGGCGGCTTTGTGGGCGACGTTCACCCCGCTCGATTTCGGGCCGCTGGCCTGGGTGGCGGCGGTGCCGTTGTTGCTGTTGGTGCGGCTGAAACAAGTTCCCCGGCGGATGTATCTCGCCGCCGCCCTGTGCAGTTGGGTCGCCACGATGGCGATGCTGCAATGGATGCGGCTGGGGGATACCGCCATGTACTTTGCTTGGCTGGCACTCGGAACCTACATCTCGCTGTATATTCCGCTGTTTCTGGCGATCACGCGGACGGCGGTGCATCGCCTGCGCGTGCCGCTCATCGCGGCGGCACCGCTCACCTATGTCGGGCTCGAATTCGTGCGCTCGCATCTGATGACCGGCTTCGGCTGGTACTCGCTCGGGCATTCGCAATACTGGTGGACCGCTCTCATTCAAATCAGCGATATCACCGGGGCGTACGGCGTCAGTTTTGTCGTGATGCTGATCTCCGCCGGCATCGCCGGCCTCGTGCCGTTCTCGGTGTTTCAGCGATTCAAGATTTCTCCGCCGCAGTTGACGACGGCGGACGAGGCGATTATCACGACGAAACGGCCCGGTTTGCAGATCGCCATCTGTCTGCTGGTGTTCGGCGCCGTGCTCGGTTATGGGTTTATCCGTCGCGGGCAGGCCGATTTTCAGCCGGGGCCGCGAGCGGCGATGGTGCAGTGTAATTTCGTCAGTTCGCTGAAGCACGATCAAAGGCAGTACGGCGACATTTTTCGCAAGCACGAACAACTCACCGGCGTGGCGGTGCAGCATCAGCCCGATCTGATTGTCTGGCCCGAGACGATGTTTCGCTGGCCGTTGATGCAGATCGAGGGGGACGTCTCCGATCAGAAACTACGAACGCTGGCGCCGTATATTCCGGTCGAACGCTGGCACGATTCGCCGGTCCCCGAGGTGCTGCGAAACATGAGCCAGATGACCGGGGCGGCGCTCATCATCGGCGTCGAAACGTATCGCGCGACTCCGGAAAAATTCGGGCGGTACAACTCGGCGGCGTTTGTGCGGCCCGACGTCGGTCTCATGGCGCGATACGACAAAATCCACCGCGTGCCGTTCGGCGAATATGTGCCGCTGCGCGAGCAGTTCCCCTGGCTGAAGCAGATGACTCCCATCCCCGATGGGGCATCGCTGGAGGCGGGTGAAGGTCCGGTGGCGTGCGATTATCAAAAATGGCGTTTCGCGCCGATCGTCTGTTTTGAGGATACCGTCCCGCATCTGGTGCGCGGCATCGTGCACGACCTCGATCGAACGAGCGACCCGATGGGGAAACCGCGGTCGGTCGACGTGCTGGTGAACATTACGAACGACGGCTGGTTTCACGGCTCGAGCGAACTCGATCAGCATCTCATCACCGCGGCGTTTCGCGCCGTCGAATGCCGCACGCCGATGGTGCGGGCGGTGAACACGGGGATCTCGGCGGTGATCGACGGCGACGGCGTGATCCTCGAGCCCGAGGTGTTCATCGACGGCGACGGCCAGGGACGCACGACGTTGGCAAAACCGGGCTGGGGCCGCTGGCATAAGTCGCTCAACGCGCTGGTGGTGGCCGAAGTCCCGCTCGATTCGCGGACCAGTTTGTACGTGAAATACGGCGACTGGTTCGGCAGCACGTGTTGCTTTGCGACGGTGTTGTTTGCGCTGGGGGCGTTGATTGTGCGGAAGCGGAGGTAGTCACGCTGGTCATAATAACGTCGGTCCCTATAGATCTTCCGCCGGGCACCACTGTCGAACCGTAGCGTCTCTGCTGGATCGTGTGCTACTGGCTTTGCCGAGCTTCGCCAGTGTGTGCCATTCGGATGATCGCCTAAATATCTCAACACCTTCGCCGCGACCGCTTAATTGCATTCGCCACTGACGACCTGGATTAGGGTGTCGGCGTAGTCGCCGGAACTGCTGCCGCTGTGGAGCATAGCGAGTTGGTCGCAGGCCAGTTCACATTCCAGCCGCATACGGTACACAGCATAGTGCACAGCCGGATGGAAGAACCACACCAATCGGCAGATCTCGGGAATCCAGCCGAACAGCAGATCCTTGCGTTTCACGTGGGCCAATTCGTGTAAGAGCACCGAACGGAGTTGGGCGTCGCTAAGGGACGTGGCCACCTCCTTCGAGAACACCAGCGTGGGACGAATGACGCCGCATACGAAGGGTGAAATGGAGGATTCCGTGACAACTGTGCGAATCATCCCGGCGACATTCAGTTTATAGGCAGCTTCTCGGGCAAATGTATTCAGTCGTTCATCGGCGAACGATACACTTCGAAGCAACCGCTTCAAACGAGCCCAATGGAACACAATACGTGCGCATTGGCCTAGAAAACCTACTATCCATATAACTAAAAACCACGTGGGCCAACTCATGGTGTGGATATTCTTGGACTCATCGGACATCTCTCCGGCTGGTACATTCCGTGGTATTTGTTCGTCGGACAACGGGGCCATTTCTTCAATAGCTAAGCTTTCCCGGGCGCTGGTACGAGTCAGAACTCTCGGAGCGGTCGGAGTTAGTGGCGCGCGGGGAACGTCCGAATTGGGCCACGGTATCGCCACGGCCCACAAAGGCATGATAAGAATCTTCAATATTAGAATCTGCCACAACCAATACCGCGAGGCAGGAGAGGCCCGCTTCATCCACCACGCAACGCCCGCGACAACAACGGCCAACAATGTCGATTGCCACGCCACCGACCAAACAGTCGCCGCGACGGAGGCGGACGTGGCGTTGACCTGTTGCACAAAGTTCATCGTCGATCTTTTTCTTAAGCCCAGTCTAAGCCCCCGCTGACAAAAACCGTTTCTTTGCCTTTCGACGTGGGCCGGAGAGTTTTGTGTATCTTCCCGTTCAAATCGACAATCAGCAGACGAAAGTCGGAAACGGCATTATCGGCAGCAACCGTGCCTGGCTTGCCCCACCAATTGTGGGCGAAGACCGCCAGCCATTTTCCATCGGGTGAATAGACGGCCCCGTTGACCCCGAACTTGTCGTCGGCGGCCAGTACGGTGCGTTCCTGCGAGCCGTCAATCCCTATCGAACGGATGCTGCGTGGGCCGCGGCCATCCAGAAAGAGAACCCGTTTTCCATCTGGAGCGAAACGGGGTTTCAAACCGGTGTTCGTGAGTTCCCGTTCATCGGAACCGTCCAGTCGCATTACGAAAATCTGTCTGTCGCGTTCGCCACGCTTGCCTTCTGTCACGATCCATTCGCCATCGGAAGACCAGTCACAGACAAGGTCCGTCTCGGGAATCGAAAGTTGTTCTTTTTTGCTCTTTAACCCGGGGCCGAAGGGGATGCGAAACGTGGCAAATCGCTGTTCATCTTGGTCGGCCCAAATATTCTTGATATATGTGATGATCAGTTCCTTCCCATCCGGCGACCACGCATTTTGAATGGCAGATTCAAGCAGAACACCCTCCTCTTTGGGTTTATCGACGCGGCAGCCAAAGATGGACCCATAGCGGTTGTAGAGCAGTAGTTTGCCGTCGGGCGAAACGAGCGGCGCATCAGCGCCTTCGGGCGTCATTTCGGTCCATTCACCCGTGTTGGGATCGAGGGAAATAATCGGATCGCGGTGAGTCTTGTAGCGGTTTTCGCCGATTCGTTCACCGATGTGCGCTTCCACGTAGATGCGGCCTGGCAGTTTCGGCTCGCCCTGATTGCCGGTCGTTTCAGGAACAGTTTTTTCCTTTTGAGTAGCACTTTCCGTTTGCGCCGCTCGTCCGGTGAGGGTCGGCAAAACCGAAACCGCTATTCCGCCGCCGGTCAGGCCGAGGAACATTCGCCGGCTGATCCCCACGGGCGCTTGCCTCGTCGTTTCCAGTTGATTAAACCGCTTCTTCAAAAGCAAACTCAATTGAGCGTGTGACCCGGCGTGGATCGCTGTCGACCAGGGACCGAAATTCGTATTCATCATTACACTCCTTCCGCTTGGGTTACGTTACGTCAACGATGATTTTCATGCAGCTTCTTCGCGATCGCTTTCAGTGCTGATAGATCTTTTTCTGAGAGGCAGTTCGAATTGGCAAAGTATGCGACCAGTGGGTCAGCGGAGCCGCCAAGGACGGTTTCGACAAAGCGGTGCACGAGCGCGGACAAAGCGAGCTTTTCCTCAAGAACAGCGCAAAATTCCACCGGACTGGTGTTGGGCAGGCGCGTCAGGCATTTCTTGGCTTCCAGGCGTTGGATCGTCTTGAGAACGGTCGTGCGCGCCAGGTCGCGTTCCGTTTGCATTGCTTCCCAAACTTGACGTTCGGTGCACGGTTGGTGTTCCCACACCAACCGCAGCACGGCCAATTCCAATTCGCCCAGTGGTGGAAGTTGCTTTGTCATCGACGCAGTCTCGTTTACGGCTCATGTCGTACATCCGCCAGTTTACGGCAGGAGTCGTAAACTGTCAACCTGAAACATTGAAAATGCGACGAAGCTCCGCCCCGCAGCGAAGAATTTTCGCGTGCGGCTAAACGGCGCGCTGGCCTTGTCTCCGTATCTTCCCTTCTCTGCCCGCACCCTTGCTTACTCTTCTCCCTCGGTATCCTTACGCGACAGGGGGCGTACATGCTATGATAGTGGGTCGTTGCTTTGTCCTGATAAGTTTCCCATGAGGAGTCCCTTTCGTGCGCCGCAGTAAGACGTTGGCCAAACTTCGTGCAGGTCGTCCCGTTCGTTCTGTCGCCCTCGGAGGGCTGCTCAATCCGGGGTTCGTGCGACATGCGGCCCATCAGGGGTTCGATTGCATCTGGCTCGACCTCGAACACCGCCCGATGGAACAACGCGAAGTGCAGGCGATTCTGGCCTTTTTTCACTTGTTCGACATCGATTGCATGGTCCGCGTGCCGACGCTCGAAAAGACCCGGCTGTATCGCTACCTCGAAGACGGCGCTTCGGGCATCATGGTGCCGCACGTCTCCACCCCCGAGAAGGCTCACATGCTGGCCCAGTCGCTGAAGTTTCCGCCGATCGGCGACCGCGGCCTCGATGGCGCGGGGCTGGATACCGACTTCATCCTTCAGGGGGGCCCCGGCTATACCGATGAGGCGAACCGCGAAACGTTTCTCACCGTGCAAATTGAAACCGTCGAAGCGGTCGAAAACGTAGAAAAAATCGCCGCGGTCGAGGGAGTCGACGTTCTGTTCATCGGTCCGGCCGATCTGCAATTGCGAATTAAACACGCGAAGAACTTGGGATGGACTTTTGAAGACGCCGTCGACCGCGTCGCCGCCGCCGCGAAAAAGTACGGCAAGAATTGGGGTTTGCCGGTCGGCAATGCCGAGCTGGCGAAACATTTTTACGAACGCGGGGCTCGATACATCAATTACGGCGGAGACTTCGGCGCCGCCATCACGATGCTGGAGAAAAACGCACTGGAATTCGATCAGGTGTTCAAAGAAAAGCGGATTCTCGGGCAGTCCGCCGAACCCTCCGCGGATGTATGAACGCATTGGGAACGACTTTTGGCGAAAGGCATTCCTGGACAAGCGGCGCACGCCATTCGTGATCGATCCGCAGGGGAAACCGCCATGCCTTGCCCTTCCGCCGTAGAATCTCCCTTTTCTGATTTTCCCGAACGATATACACTTAGTAATGCTAACAAAACCCTCTGGACGACGAAGTTTAACTGAAAAATTGAGCGGGTACGAAAACGCCAACCGGGTTTTGTTAGGGCTTCTAAATAAATGATCCTAACACAACCTCTGTGCGTAGCGGCTTTCCACGGAGTTTGAGACAATTTCAACAGGCACAACCGGTTGTGTTAGAGTCTCATAAGTTGCGGCAAGACCGGTGCCTCTCCGATTCCCCGCTGCCTTTCAAAGCTGAAGCCGCTCGAATACGTATCGCGAACGACGGCGATTACAGCCGAATTGTCTTGCCGATCTCCTCCATAAAAAAGGTTGCTGTTATGTCTTCATTTCTTCGCGGGCTTCTTGCGTGTGGTCTGATGTGCGTAGTCTCCGCATGCGGTCAGCAATCGGGGGACGAAAGCCGAACGACGGCGACGGGACCAGACGCGGCCCCAAAGGCCGATCCCCCTGTGAACTCGGCGCCGGCTGCCGGTGAAGACGAAGCGGACGTTTCATCCGCCCCAAAGAGCCGCGAAGCGAAAGCGGACGGCGACGTGAAAACGGCCGCCGCCGAAGACCAAGAAATGCCCGATGAGGCCGATACCGCCGACGCCGAAGAATCGGACAACCCGTTCGTGCCTCCGTCACCCAAGAGCGACGGCGCAGAAAAACCAAAAGTCGCTCTGGAAAAACGACCGGAATTGACCGGCCGCTGGTTCGGCGTCATGAGCAACGGCGGCGCCGATCTTTACATGTGGTTGCTCGAAGTGAACGCGACCGACGACGCCAACGCGCCGGACGGAAAAAAACGCGAGTTAACAGTCGTCGCCGCCCTCGAAGGAATGGAAGAGCATGCGCCCCCCGAGGTCAGGGAGTTGACGGCGACCTCCGCCGCCTTCGCCTTCACATTCACCGATGACGAGAACGAGGTGACTCTCGATTTCGAAGGGACGCTGCAGGACGGCGTCGTTTACGGCAACTTGCTGATTCCCGGCGGCGAAGCCAATACGATGCGGCTGATTCCCACCAACGATAAAGATCTGAAGGCGCACAACAAGCCCGACGAAACGCCCCCGGGACGCAAGGTGCTTACCAAGGCCGTCGAGAGCAAAGATCCGTTTGCGGCGATGCAAAAGTTCTGCGAGCAATACAAGCAAAGCCCGATCAGTCTCGAAGTCTACAAGCAGTTGATCGCCGCGAGCAAAGAAACCGGCGCCGAAGCCGACGTCGTGAAGGAAATTTACAACCGGTATATCGAAACCGCCAAACTCTGGGGGCCGCGGATGGAATTTGACGCCCGTCTGGAAGGGGCGATTTTACTGGCGTTTACCGGCAACCTGCTCGAATTCTCTCTCGATGTGTTTAACGAACTCGAACAGTCGATTCCCGAGGGGATGGAGGAAATCAAGGCGAAAATCGAAGTGGGCCGCGACAAGGCTCGGGTGGAACTCGCCCTGCTCGACCTCGGCAGCGACGACGTAGCGGTCCAGCAAGAGGCGAACGAGACGTTGAAGATATTTCACGAGAAGAACCCGTTCGATCCCAATCTCACTTTTTCGTTAGCCAAGCAGATGGAGAAGATGGAGAGAACGGACGAGGCGATCGAATTGTACGCCGAACTCGCCTCTCTCCCCATGCTGGAAAATTTCCTGCAGATCGACCCGGCGAAACAACAGGCCATGCCCAGTCAGACGCTCGAAAAACTCTGGACGGAAAAACACGGGAATACCGACGGGCTGAGCGGCTACCTCGATGAAGTGTACGCGAAGCGAATTCACAGTTTCGTCAAAGAGCCGGTTGACTCCGCGCTCAACGGAAACCGCGTGCAACTCGTCGAGCTGTTTACGGGGGCGGAGTGTCGGCCGTGCGTCGCCGCCGACGTCGCCACCGGCGGAGTCGAAGCGACGTTCGCACCGAGCGATCTGTTGGTGATTCGCTATCATCAGCACATTCCCGGTCCCGATCCGATGTCGAACGAAGAGAGCGAAGCCCGCTTCGCCTATTACCCGCTTCAGGGAACGCCCTCCGTGCTTCTGGACGGCGCCGGCGTCGAGGGAGTCGGGGGATACCTCCCGCAAACCCTCGGCGCGTATAACCGCTTAAAGAAGCAAATCGAGGATAAACTCGGTGAAGGCAGCGATGTGAACATCGAACTCCAGGCGAGCGGAACGGCTCCCGAGTACACCGTCACCGCAAAGATCGGCGGACTCCCCGACGACGCAGACGACCTCCGGCTGCGCATCGTGCTCGCCGAAAAAGAAGTTCACTTCGTGGCAGGGAACGGCGTTCGCCTGCATGAAATGGTCGTGCGTACGATGCTCGGCGGAGCCAAGGGAATTGCAGTCTCGGCCGATCAGTCGGAAGTCAAAGAGACGGTGAACGTCGATGAATTGAAAACCCGTCTGAGCAATTACCTCAAAGCGTTTGAAGAGGGACAGGACGTCGAGTTCCCCCAGAAACCGCTGGATTTGAACCGCCTGCAAGTCGTGGCCTTCGTGCAGAACGATAAGACCAAGGAAGTTCTGCAAGCCACATCGATTCCGCTGACTCCGGAAGACCAACCCCCCGAAGGTTCGACCACCGGCGCGGAGTGAATTGCGCTCGTTAAGACGAGATGATACACTGAGTCAAGCAGACAACGAGGCAGTTTCGGTTTCGCCAGTCGAGGCCGGGATTGCCTCTTGTCGTTTTCAGGCAGTCGACACGTCAGCAGATGGCAACATTCTTATCCCCCACTCTCCCACTCTCCCACTCCCCCACTCGATCGATTCGGTGGAAAAGGTTTGCTCTCATCACTTCGCGGTCGCCTGTTTCACCTGCTCGGGGCCAGAGAGCGGGCGGTGGCGTAAGAGCTGTGCTTTGAAGTCGCCGAGGTTCGCCCAGATCGTCGGCTGATCGAGGTCGACTTCTGTCACTGCCACCGTTCCCCATTCCGTCGCCTGCGAAAGTATTTCGCCCGCGTGGCCGTAGATGCCGGTGATCATCCAATCGAGCGAGACGTCGCAATACGTGCTGCTGACGACGTAGACGTGATTCTCGCACGCCCGCGCCGCGGCGAGCATCGGATTGCAGCCGGCGACCGGGAACGCGATCACCTCGGCACCGTTGTTGCTCAATTCGCGGGCGACTTCGGGAAAGAAGCCATCGTAACAGACCATCATCCCGACCTTGCCGAACCGCGTGTCGAAGACCGGGTACTCATCGCCGGGGGCGACGCCCGCCTCGACCTCGCCGCGCGGTAGGCAGACTTTGCGATACTTCCCCACGATCTCGCCGTCGGGCCCGATGAGCACGGCGACGTTATACACGAGATGATCGGCTTTCTCATCGAGTCCCACGACCAGATACAGGTTGTGCTTTTTGGCGAGCGTGCCGAAGTATTCGGTCGACGGGCCGGGAATCGGCTCGGCGACGTCGGCGTACGTCAGCCCCGTGCTGGTGTGCGTCAGCGTCTCGGGAAGCACGACCAGATCGGCCTTTTGTTTTGCCGCGTCGGCGATCAGCGGAGCGAACTGCTCGCAGTTCTCCATCGGCGTCTTGCCGGTCGGAATGTAATGCACCGCCGCCAGGCGGACTTTGCGTCCCGCCGGTTCGTCGGTCTCGGTGACGCTGCACCCGCTCCATTCGACTTTCGCCGATGAGACCCACTGCGTATGCAATTCGACGACGGCATTACGCGCATCGGTCGGTGCACGGTACACGGCGGAAAGCCGCGTCCAGCCCTCGGCGTCGGTTTCGCGATCGGGAAGATATTCACCCGTCGTCAGTTCCGGGGCGTCCTTCGGATGATACGGCCCGATCACTGGTTTATCGCGATACACAGGCTTGCCGGCGTCGTCGTGCCACAGCACCCGCACAAACACCGCCTGCCGCGGCGCGGCGACGTTATTCACCCGGCGGAAGATCCCAAAGCGATAATGCGTCCCGCCATCGACGGGAAACGAGCGAACGTAATACCCCTGAAGTTTGGGCCGTTCGTCGGTTTCGATGACGAGCGAATCGGTGCCGTTGCGGCCGGTTGCTTTTTCGATGAAGAATTCGGGTTTGAGTTCGTCGCGGTAGGCGCGCGGCTGCCAGGAGGTGAGGTCGTCGGATGCGTTGTCGGCGATGCCGGGCCGTGAGGCCAAAACAACGAACAATACGAAGAGTGGAAATTGCAAACGGGTCGTTTTCGATGGCATAATTCGTTCTCCACTGTATAGGGAACGGCTCAATTCTCGCGACGAGTTATCGCTCAATTCGCAGGAAACAAGATCGGTCGCAAGATGCCGTTCATTCGATCGAGTTCAGCGGCATTGTGTGCCAGTAGTTCGTGATTCCAAAGTTCCCGGCGATTTTCACGGCACTCGCGGGCAAGTTGTCGGCATACGGCTTCGTTGTTGCCGAGTTGTTGTCGTTGTAAGTCTTCAGGTTCCTCCCAAACGCCGATGACGAAAACGCGATCGGTTAAATCGCGCGGAATGGCCTTCCTCATTTCATCGCCGCGTTCCGGCTGGCCGTCGAAATCCACGAGCAAAACCATATATCGTTGACGATAGCGCCGCATTTCCGGAACATGTTCGAGACCGAATTTGTCCCGCACTTCCGCCCAACCTCCCGCTTCGCGAAGCACTTGCAACTCCCGAAGAGCCACAGGGTCGTAGAGAAAGAACCCGAGAGCGAGTTCGCTGTCAGCGGCATCCTCCGGCAATACCAAGATGTGCGGTCGGTATTTGTTGGTGCTCATGGTTCGACATCGTTTCGGATCAGAGCGTCGACAAGGCTGCCATGAACTTCGATGTCAACAATTGGTCGAACTTGGGTCGGTTCGACGTGACTTTTTCGGTAAAACAGAAGCGATTTGTCTCGTGGAAAATGCCGAATTGTTTCTGGGTTGTGCGACGTGACCACGAGCTGACCGCCGTGATTTTCAAACTCTCGTCGCAACGCCATCACGAGATGCCCGACGTCCGACGGCGACACATAGTTGTCTGGTTCGTCCCAAAAGCAGAGCAACGGTCCATAAGCGAAATTGGAAGCGAGAACGAGAGCGCAAATGACGAAACATTTCTCCCCGTCAGAGAGGAGTTCAAACGGCATTTTGATTCTCGTGTTGTCCCTTCCGAAAAGGACATCGAGGCTTCGCGACTCTCTGCCGATATTCTCGTTTTTGATTTCCAAGAAGTCGTCCATAAACTGTTGAATGAAACTCGCAATTCGCGGGTACGCCGCCGGCGATTGTGTCACGAGTTCCGTAAACCATTCTCCGAGGTTTGTGACTTGACGATTGGGGGTGAGATTGGCGCCCTCGGAATCACCGGTTATCGCGCTGGGGACGGGCGAGAGAATCAACATGTGTGCGAGCCATTGTTTGAACACACGCAACGGATCTGCTTCCGAATGTTCTTGGAACCAGGTGAGAGCGATGAGCTTTAGATCGAAAGGAAATTTCACAATCTCCTTCGTCCCCGTTCTCGTCCACTCGACCTGCGTTACGTCTCTCGAATAAATGAGGACGCCGTCACAGGAGAACCGCTCATCGCGTACTTGAATTTCATCAGAACCGGCTGGCCGTTCGAAGGCGACGTCGTACTCATAGGTTGTCTTGTCGATTTCGACTTCGATTTCAAATCGCATCGGCCCGCGAGGAAAACTCAATCCGAAATCTACTTTTTCGATGAGGTCGTTCACATGATTGGTCCCGCGGGCGATTTTCTGCAGGATCTCCAACGCAAAACCCACCGTCGATTTACCCGAACCGTTATTGCCGATCAATAACGAAGACGCCAGTCCTGCGACAGGAAGTTCGAAATTCTGGAAGCATCTGAAATTATGAACGTAAAATCGTTTGATCATTTCGTTCCCTCACGGACGAAAATCGGTGTACCGTACCCCGAGGCGCCTCCCACCGAGTGTAACCGAATCCCGTCGCCGTTCAATTCACGAAATCAAAGGACGCCGAAAAACTCGCCGGGCGTTCGCCCCCTTCACACCCCACTCACTTCGCACCCACTTCCTCTTCCGCCATCTCCGCCAGCGCCCGCTTGTAGTCGACCGGCATCACTTTGCGGAACAACGGCAAACAGGCTTCCCAATCGCTCAAGATGCGGTCGGCGAGATCCGAACCGGTGAACTTGCGGTGATTCTCGATGAGTTCCAACAGTTCGGCGACGTCGGCCTCATCAACCACGTGATCGAGATCGACCATCTCCAGATTGCAATTCGGCAGGAAGTCGTCTTCCAGGTCGAACACATACGCGACGCCCCCCGACATCCCCGCGGCGAAGTTGCGGCCGGTCGGGCCGAGCACGACCACCCGGCCGCCGGTCATGTATTCGCAGCCGTGGTCGCCGACCCCTTCAATCACCGCGCGAGCCCCCGAATTGCGGACGCAGAATCGTTCGGCGGCGCGGCCGCGGAAGTAGGCATCGCCGGCGATCGCACCGTAGAGCACGACGTTCCCCACGATGATGTTCTCCTCGGGGATGAACGACGAATTCGCGGGGGGGGCGATGATGATCCGCCCGCCGGAAAGTCCCTTGCCGACGTAGTCGTTCGCATCGCCGTCGAGTTCGAGCGTAATGCCGTGGGTCAGCCATGCGCCGAAACTCTGTCCCGCCGAGCCGCGACAGTTGATGTGGATCGTCTCTTCGGAAAGTCCCATCGCCCCTTGAGATTTCGAAACTTCGTGGCTGAGCATCGTCCCGAGCGCGCGATCGGTGTTGCGAACCTTAATGTCGAGATGCACCGGCTTGCGGTGACGAATCGCCGGTTGACACTGCTCGATGAGAATCCGATCGAGCACGATGTCGAGACCGTGATCTTGCGCGCGGTTGCAATACGTCACCACGCCGTCGTGCGGCTTGGGAGCCGGCGTAAGCAACGGCGTGAGGTCGAGCGACTTCGCCTTCCAGTGGTCGAGTTTCGGATTGAGTTCCAGTCGATCGCTGCGGCCGACCATCTCGTTGATCGTGCGGAAGCCGAGCGACGCCATGATCTCGCGAACTTCTTCGGCGACGAGAAACAGATAGTTGATCACGTGCTCGGGCTTGCCGGTGAATTTTTTGCGGAGTTCCGGATCCTGCGTGGCGACGCCGACGGGGCAGGTATTGAGGTGGCACTTCCGCATCATGATGCAGCCGAGCGCGATCAGCGGCGCGGTCGCGAACCCGAATTCTTCGGCACCCAACAGACAGGCGATGACCACGTCGCGGCCGGTCTTAAGCTGGCCGTCGGTCTGCAACCGGACCCGGCTGCGGAGGTCGTTCATCACCAGCGTCTGATGCGTTTCGGCGATGCCGAGTTCCCACGGCAGGCCGGCGTGTTTGATGCTCGTCAGCGGCGAGGCACCGGTCCCGCCCGAATCGCCCGAGATCAGAATGTTATCGGCATGACCTTTCGCCACCCCGGCGGCGACCGTGCCGACGCCGACTTCGGAGACGAGTTTCACGCTGATCCGCGAACCGGGATTCGCGTTCTTCAAATCGAAGATGAGCTGTGCGAGATCCTCGATCGAATAAATATCGTGGTGCGGCGGCGGACTGATCAGCCCGACCCCCGGCGTCGAATGCCGCGTCGCCGCGATGATCTTATCGACCTTATGTCCGGGGAGTTCGCCCCCTTCGCCCGGTTTGGCCCCTTGCGAAATTTTGATTTGCAGTTCATCGGCATTGGTGAGATACCAGCTCGTCACGCCGAAACGTCCGGAAGCAACTTGCTTGATCGCCGAGCGCTTGGAGTCGCCGTTGTCGAGCGGTTCGAACCGGCGATAATCTTCCCCCCCTTCGCCCGTGTTGCTCTTTCCGCCGATGCGGTTCATAGCGAGCGCCAGCGTTTCGTGGGCTTCGGCCGAAATCGAGCCGTAGCTCATCGCGCCGGTGCAGAAACGTTTGACGATTTCGCTCGCCGGTTCGACTTCGTCCACGGGGACCGGTTCCGACTTCTTGAACGTCATCAGCCCGCGCAAGTGGCAATCGCGCACCGTCTGCTCGTTGACCATCTTGGCGAACTGACTATAGGCGGTGCGGTCTCCCTCGCGGGCCGCCTGCTGAATGTTCGCAATGTTGAGCGGCGTCCAGGCGTGTTGTTCGCCGTCGGCACGCCAGTGAAATAGACCTTGATTGGGCAGCATCGCGAAATGCGGATTTCCGTTCTGCGGATATCCCTGTTGATGCCGCATCAACGCTTCTTTGGCGAGCACGTCGAAACCGACCCCTTTAATCCGGCTGGCGGTTCCCGTGAAACAGAGATCGATCACCTCGTCGCTGATACCGACCGCTTCGAAGATTTGTGCTCCCTTGTAACTTTGCAGCGTCGAGATCCCCATCTTCGCCATCACTTTGAGCAAGCCGTTGGCAACCCCCTTGCGATAGGCGGCGACGATCTGCTCGTCGGCCCATTCTCCCTCGACCTCGCCGTTGTCGTTGGCGTGCCGCAGCGATGCGAACGCGACGTACGGGTTGATGGCGTCGGCACCGTAGCCGATTAACAGGCAATGATGATGCACTTCCCGCGCTTCGCCCGTTTCGAGCACGATGCCGAGTCGGGTTCGCTCTTCGTGTCGCACCAGATGATGATGCACCGCTCCGCAGGCCAGCAGGCTGCTGACCGCCACCCGGCTCGGTCCCACGTTGCGGTCGGAGAGAATGATCACGCTGTAACCGTCGGCGATTGCCTGACGGGCTTCATTGCAAATGCGCGAGACCGCTTTCTTCAAACCGTCGGTTCCTTCAGTCACCGGGTAGGTGATGTCGATCGTCTGCGATTTCCAGCCGCGGTGATTCAAATGTTTCAGCGCCGCGAGTTCTTCGTTGGTGAGAATCGGATGCGGCACGAGCAAGCGGTGACACTGCGCCTCGGTCGTTTCTAGCAGATTTCCCTCGGGCCCGATGTAACATTCAAGCGACATAATCACTTCTTCGCGAATCGAATCGATCGCCGGGTTCGTGACCTGCGCGAAGAGTTGCTTGAAGTAATCGTACAGCATCCGCGGCTTTTCGCTGAGACAGGCGAGAGCCGTGTCGTCGCCCATCGAACCGATCGGGTCTTTCTTCACGCTGATCATCGGGATGAGCATGAACTGCATCGTCTCGGTCGTGTAACCGAACGCCTGCATGCGGCGGAGTAGCTCTGCCGGCGATAATCGTTGCGGCACCGGCGATTTGGGAAGCCGGCCGAGTTCGAGCCGCTGGTTGTCGATCCAGTTGCGATATTTCCGCTGGTTGGCGACGCTGTGCTTGATCTCTTCGTCGGGGACGAGACGTCCCTGTTCGAAGTCGACGAGGAACATCTTTCCCGGCTGCAAACGGCCTTTGACGCGGACGTTCTCGGGTGCGATGTCGAGCACGCCGACTTCGCTTGCCATAATCACGCGGTCGTCGTTCGTCACATAATACCGGCTGGGACGCAGCCCATTGCGATCGAGCACGGCGCCGATGTAATGCCCGTCGGTGAACGAGATCGACGCCGGGCCGTCCCACGGTTCTTGCAGCGCGCTGTGATATTCATAAAATGCGAGTTTGTCTTCCGACATCGAGTGATGATTCTGCCACGCTTCGGGAATCATCATCATCACCGCTTCGGGGAGATTGCGGCCGGTCATCATCAGCAGTTCGAGGGCGTTGTCGAAGTTGCCCGAGTCGGAACAATGCGGTTCGACAATGGGGAAGAGTTTTTCCAACTCGTCGCCGAACAATTGGCTTTTCATCATCCCTTGCCGGGCGAACAACCAGTTGGCATTGCCGCGAAGCGTATTGATCTCGCCGTTGTGGGCCATCCACCGCTGCGGCTGCGCGCGGTCCCAACTGGGAAACGTATTCGTCGAGAACCGAGAGTGCACCATCGCCAGATGACTCTTGTATTCGGCATCGCGCAAGTCGGGAAAATACCGGCTGAGTTGCACCGGCGTGAGCATTCCCTTGTAAACGATGACCCGCGTCGACAGCGAGCAGATGTAGAACATCAGCGCCTGCGACATCGACCCTTCGCGGATGGCGTGGCTGGCCCGCTTGCGGATCAGATAAATCTGCCGTTCGAGTTCGTCCTGATTGCCGTCGGACGCTCCGCCGATGAAAAGCTGTTCGATGACCGGTTCATTCCGTCTTGCGGTGGGGCCGATGTCGGCGTAGTCCGCCTGCGTGGGAACTTTGCGCCAGCCGAGCAGTTGCTGATTCTGTTCCGCCGCAATTCTGGCGACGATCTGCTTGCATTCTTCGCGCTCTGCCGGATCCTGCGGCAAGAACACGATGCCGGTGCCGTATTTTCCGGGCTTGGGGAGCGCGACGTTCATCTCGTCGCGGGCGACGCGGGCGAAGAATTCGTGCGGCAGGGCCGTCAGCATCCCCGCGCCGTCGCCCGTGTTCGCTTCGCAGCCGCACGCGCCGCGGTGCACCATGTGCTGCAGAATCTGGTCGGCGTCGGCGATGATCTGATGCGACTGCACACCTTTGATATGCGCCACGAAACCGACGCCGCAACTGTCGTGTTCGTTCGCCGGATCGTACAAACCATACGCGGCGGGCAAACCGTGACCGAACGGAAACTGCGGCAAATTGTGTTGATTCTGATCCATGATCGTTCTCGCTTCTCGTCTTCGTTTTCCCTCGTTCCCAAGCTCCCGCTTGGGAACGCACGTCTTGGAAGCTCCGCTTCCTTTGATTGAATCTCTTCCCCAACGACGCCCTCGGCTTCGAGTTCGTCTTCTCGCATTCGGCGAAGCGGGAGCTTCGCGGGAATGTGTTCCCAAGCAGAGCTTGGGAACGAGGCGTAATCCTGCGTCTACATGCTGTTCCGGAATTCGACACGTTGTCTGTCCGTCGGGTTCGAATCGACGTCGCGGGGGTGCCGGGCGAATCAGCGGTCGTTCGACGAACTTCCGCTGGTCACCGGTCTTACTTTTTTCTTTTTTCGTTTTACGGATGAAACGGGCTGGTGAACCCGAGATGAATTTCGAGTGGTCTCGCGCTCGGGCGTTGGCTCGCGAGCGGAGTCGTCCTGAAGAAGTTCGACAAACTTGGCAACGGCTGTGCGAAATGTTTTATGCCGACGGTGCACAATCCCCAGCGGGCGACACCATGATACCGACTTGAGTCCGATCGCACAAAGCGAACCGAGCTCGGTTTCACGCCGGACCGTCGGCAACGGCAACAGCGAAATCCCCGAACCGATCTCAACGGCCCGTTTGATATTTTCGATATTGTCGAACTGATGGACGACGTTGACCGTCACATGCGCCTGCTTGAGCCACCGCTCCATTCGCTTCTGAATCGTCAAGTCGTCGGTGAACCCCACAAACTGTTCGCCGTCGATTTCTTCGATGTTAACAACGCTTTTTCCCGCGAGCCGATGTTCCGGCGGAACGACCAGCACCATCGGTTGTTCCTGCCACGCGATGCTGCTGAGTTCACCCCCGTCGCGCGGAAACGACACCAGCCCTAAATCGGATTCATCATGAATGACTCGCGAATAGACTTCGTCGGGATGCAGATATTCCAGTTGCAATTCGACGTCGGGATACAATTTCTGATACCGCCGCACGTAATCGTTCATCTGCAACAGCCCGACCGAATAAATCGCGGCGATGCGCACATGCCCCGCCACGCGGTTGTGCACGCGCTGCAATCGATCTTCAATTTTGCGGTAATTGGCCAGCAACTCGCGGCATCCTTCGTAATACACTTCGCCCGCGGCGGTCAGTTCGAACGGCCGCTTCGAGCGGTCGATGAGCTGCGTCCCCAACTGCTTTTCGAGCTGATGCACGACCTGGCTGGCGGACGACTGCGAAATCTCGTGCATCTCCGCCCCCTTCGAAAAGCTGCGGCAGGCCACGACGTCGCAGAAGATCCCCGCACTGCGTAAATCCATGATGCAGATCCCGTGAAATGTTCAACCCAACGACTATCAGAAATGCTGATGTGATATCCCGAATATCATCGGAAAGTCGAATACAGTGTACGCGGATTTTTCAAGGTTCGCAAGTCCGAATGGGCGAATTTCATCCCGGGTGGCGAGGGGACGGAAAAGGACTGATGGGGCGATCGGGTGATAGGGAGATAGGGCGAGACGACGAATCAGGTTTTTCGACTCCCCGTCACCCCATCCCCCGATCACCCTATCCCCCATCAATCCATCTCCCCCATCTCGCGAGTCATTAGGATCCGTGGATATGCGACTGTTGTTCGCTTAGAATGGAAAATGACGGACTCGTTTGCGCGCCTCAGGCCAGGATTCCCGCAATCTGGTATTGTGCTGGCCTTTGGTCTTCCGGCCCAAAGGGCCAGCAGTTCATCTAGCCAGGGGCGAAGCCCCTGGAAATCGTCCCGACCACGGTCTTCAGCCCCAACGGGGCGGCAGATCATCTGTAGGGAAAGTTGAAAATGATCTGTTGGCCCGTTGGGCCGAAAAGAAAACTCATAATGCGACGTTTACCAGGCTCTGCGGACCTGGCTATGAGACCTGCTGGCCCTTTGGGCCGGAAGGCAAAAGATAGGAGCAATCACCATGCACGACCTCTCTCGCCGACATTTCCTGCAATCGACCGCCGCTCTCACCGGACTGGGGCTCGCCTCATCGCTGAAACCGACTTGGGCGTTCGACGACGAACCGGCGAAAACGCCGCAGCGGAAAGCCACCGCCGATACCGTCATCGTTCTCTGGATGGCCGGGGGCATGGCCCATACCGAAACGTTCGACCCCAAGCGCTACACGCCGTTCGAACCGAATCTGCCGAGTGAAAAAGTCCTCAGCACGTTTCCGGCGATCGATACCGCCGTCGACCACATTAAGATTTCGCAGCACCTCGAACACGTCGCCGGCGTGATGGACCGGGCCACCCTCATCCGCACGCACGTGCTCGGCGACCTGGGGCACATTCTGCACTCGCGGCATCAGTATCATTGGCACACCGGTTACGAGCCGCCGCAAACCGTCGCCGCCCCGCATCTCGGCGCGTGGGTCGCCCACGCCCTCGGCCCGCGCGACCCCGCCGTCCCGGCGTTCATCGACATCGGTCAAAGCTACGAAGGAAACGGCGAAGCCGAGGAACTCAAAGCCTTCCAGACCGGTGGCTGCTTAGGAGCCGAGTACGGCCCGTTTCGCATTCCCGACCCCGCACAAGCCGTCGCGTCGGTTCGTCCGCCGGGAGGGATGTCGCTCTCAAGATTCCAGAAACGCAACCGCGCCTATCGTCAGTTGATCGAATCGAGCCCCGTCGAAAACCTCGCCGCCGGCGAGCAACAGCAGTCGCTCTTGCGGTCGCTCGACAACGCCAACAAGTTGATGAGTTCCCCCGCCGCCGCCGCGTTCGATCTCTCGCTCGAACCGAAAGAATCGTACGAAAAGTACAACACCTGCAAGTTCGGCCAAGGTTGCCTGCTCGCCCGCCGATTGACGGAAGTCGGTGCCCGCTACATCGAAGTCACCACCGAGTACGGCCCGTTCTTGCAGTGGGACACCCACGACAACGGCCACACGCGCCTGGCGAAACTCAAGCAAGAAATCGACCGCCCGATCGCGCAGCTCGTCCTCGACCTCGAAGCCAAGGGCCTGCTCGACCGCACGCTGATCGTGCTGGCAAGCGAATTCAGCCGCGACATGATGGTCGAAGGCAAAGCCGACAAACCGGTGCGCGGCCAGGTCGATCAGCCGAACATCATCACCGAGCTAAAACACTACGGAATGCACCGCCACTTCACGGCGGCGTCGAGCGTCCTGATGTTCGGCGGCGGCATGAAAAAAGGTTTCCTCTACGGCAAAACAGCCGACGAACGCCCCTGCACGACGATCGAAAACCCGGTGACGGTGACGGATCTGCACAGCACGATCTATTCGGCCATGGGAATCGCACCCGATTATCAGGTCACGGTCGAGCAGCGCCCGTTTTATGTGACGGTGGATGGGAAGGGGCGGGCGGGCGAGGCGTTGTTTGGGTGAGGGCGTCAGATGTGAGGAGTCAGCGATGCGACGACGGCAGCGTGCTTTTCCGCGTGCATTAGATCTACGTTTATCATTTCTCTTATGGAACCTGGCGCAGGCGCGCCCAGCCGAGTTGGTCTTCTGAAAAAGAGTTCGAACGTGCGGTGCTCGTGCGATTACTACCATAGGATCTCGGAGGATTTTCAATGCGATCTAAAAGTATTGTGGAAACGTTGTTCCTCGTGGGATTATGTCTCGCCGCATGGAATGCCAGCTATAGCAAATGGCTCCCGTTTCCTTACGAAGATGAGCCAGAACTTAAAGGGCACGATTTCGTACCACCGAGACAAATCAACATGTCGGAGGAAGAGCGGATCAATCATTCGGGTTTAGCCGAATGGTCTATAGGTGAAACGAACCTCAAAAAAGCGCGCATTGTCGGTTTCGAGGTTTGCAACGATTATGAACGATTCGACTGGACCACGACGGACCCGGTCATACTCGACACAATTATCGAGGCTCTGCAGACAGCCCGCAGGTATGCCTTGTCGGACTTCTCTGAAGACAGGGGAGGAAGGAGTTTCTGCGGTCATACCGGTGTCGTCGTCCTTGAGTTCGAAGACCGAAAGCTCATTATCGGTTTAGACTGCGTTTTCTACTTTGGAGTTTGGAGGGGATCGCCTCATCAATGCTTCACATCGTGGTTATTGGCAAAACAACTCGGCGACATCTTGAAAAAACATGCAAAGTCAGGGCTGCCTGAACATCTCTTCGCAGATTTGTCCGGTGAACGTGACATAGAACGGCAAAAAATACGGTATGAGGAATTGAGAGCGAAAGACGATGGTAATGAGTGACGGTGGATGGGAAGGGGCGGTCGAGGCGTTGTTTGGGTGAGTGGTTTAGACAGAAGGGCTCAATACGATGATTGGTATTCGGGATCTTTGTACGGTTTTTGTCGTCATGCTACCGCTGCTGGCTCAATTTTCATCTCATATCGCGACGGCACAAGACGACAATGTGAAAGTCGATCGCCGAAAGACGATCGCTCCGGAAAGACGATCGAAACGTGGCGACTATGATGTGGATCACTATGTTCTCCAAAAAGGAGATTTGGTCGAATTCAGGCAACGTGGAGTGTACAAGGTCATCAGCGTTGAAAAGCGACATCTCTTGCTAAAACCATTGCCAAATCAAAAAGGCTTACGTCCTGGAATCTGGGCCATACCAGCCGGTAACAATCATATCGGCAATCATAACAGGATGGTGGTTTTCGAATTGAATGTCGAGAACCAAACTGCAAAAGTCTCGATGGAATACAAAGCACGATGGCATTGGTGGGATATCAATTTCTGAATCAAGATGCGATGCCGAATTGTCATCACCCAAGACAACTGGGGCCGTTGATGTCTCGCGGTTTTCGACGGGTGGCTGGGGCGCAAGTCGATGTCCATCATCACACACGCGGTGAATTCGCGAAGCCGTTCTCCATCTCAACAGCGTCATAGCCCCAGTCGATTGGAGATCGACCGTCCAACGGTTGATTCTTCCCGCCAAACTGCACAAACTGGGGCCATGAATGTCCAATGAAACTCGCATGCCGTTTCCGCGATCGCGAGTCGGTCATTACACGAACGGTTGACACGGCCCCAGCCACCCGATTCCAGGGCCATCCAACGGAAGAAGGATCTCCCCATGCCCATGCCCATCGACATCTCCCACCTCACCGAAGCGGAACTCTTCGCCCTCAACCGGCAGATCGTCGAACGGATTCGTTTTATGCAGCAGGCGCGGGCTCACGGCAAGATGCTCGAATTTCAGGTCGGGGAACGGGTCTCGTTTCAGCCCGACGGCCGGCCGGTGATCACCGGGATGCTCGTGAAGTACAACAAGAAAACCGTCACCGTCATCACCGACGCCGGCGAACAATGGAACGTCTCGCCCGCCTATCTCCGCAAGGTCATCGACGCCGAAGCGACGAAGACGGAGGAATTCAAGCAGCCGACTTTGAAGCTCAGGCAACAGTAGCGGGAAATTCCCCGCATGTCGGCGTTCGACATCATCGGTTTCGCCGGTGCGTGGTTACTCGTCGGCGGGCTGATCGGGTTGTTGTCTGTCATCGCGAACTGGGGTGGGTGAAGAGAGCGGGTATCGGGGGGCGGGGACCGGGTGAAGAGAATACCGGGATACGGGGTTCTTGATCCCGGAGGGATCGCAGCCATGAGCCGGTCGGTTGAGCGCCGGTGAAACCACCGGACCGCTATTCTCTAAATTCCTTCTCAAGTCGAGAACTCTCGATTTTGTTCGTTTCGCCAGAGTGATCGCAGAAATCGGGATCGTCGTCGAATTCAACGCGAATCTGCGGTTCGAACGATTTCTCGTATCGGGCAGGGAGTCGCTCCTCCGATTCCTTGACAATGTTCACCAAATTGAATAACGCCTCGACGTGAAAGTCCGCGACTCCCTTGGCGACGACTTCGTCTTGTTTTGCCAGTTGTGTCAGTTGCTCAAAACACCTTTTAATGCAAAAAGCATAGTGTTTAATATCATCGACCATCGTCGAATTCTTGGTCCGGAACATCAACTCGATGTTGTACTCGCACGCCTTGGCATACGCTCTCAGCGTGCGGATCGAAATATCGTCGTCGATTCCATGTTCCAGTTTGGAGACGCGGGCCTGCCTACACATCAGATTGTCCGCAATTTCGTTTTGAGTGACGCCTTTCTGGTTTCTCATTGTCGCGAGCAGTCGCACAATTTGCGTTTGCTTCAGTTGATCGGCGAGTTCGCTGGCAAAGCCCTCATCATCGGAACCGAGAATATCTCCCATCATGTGAGCGACATCGGAATACTTTTTGGATCGGTTCATATTTATACCCTTTTAGAGAAAAAAAATCGCGGTCCGGATCTAACCCTCTGGTTGCCTGTTTTTCCGCAAGCGACTGACGAAATCTTGAGTCGTTTTCACATCTCGTTTTTGGGAATCCTTATCACCAATGGTGACGACATAAACCGTCTCCGTCGGTTCATCCGGGTAAAAATACAAGCGGGTTCCCAATAAATGCTTACCGCGACCACTTTCATCCACCGCGAGAGCACCTTCGCCTTCGTCGTGAATGAATCCCCGAACGATCTGGCGCATCTTAAGCCCGGCGTTTAAGCCTTCCAGTACAGCTTGCAGGTTCGCTGCTGCATTCATAGTTTCTTGGCGATGTTTCTTCGCATACTTTTTGACCTTGCGTTCGAATTCCGCCTGGTACTCCAATTCCCACATCGGCCCAGACTCCCCCAATTGACTCGATTTGATTCCCTCAGGGAATTTAATCGGCATTTGTAGAACATATTCATTGCATTTTATTCCTTAGTGGAATAAAATGCAAGAAGAAATCTTGACATTCCGATGCAAAAAAACGCCGGCGGGGGCTGGAGCCGTTTTCGGATTTCCCGATCCCGAAGGGATCGACAGATTTAAGCGGCGAATGCCGCGAAAGCATGTAGCCGTGGGCGCGAGCCCACGGAACCGGGGCGCGACGAACGACGAGCCGCGAATGCGGCGGCAGCGGCAAGTTCAATTTGCACGCAATGAGATGGCAGCGATAGTCAACCGATGAGCGCTATCGCCGCGTTCGCGGCTCGACGGTTCGGGGGAATCGCCATCCATGGGCTCACGCCCACGGCTACATGCTGCCGCCGCGTTCGCAGCTGAGAACCGTTGACTTCAGAAACCGATCCGATCCGCCGCTCGGTTGCGATCGAATGTTACGGACCTTTGAATGTTGCGTATTTTCCGTGGATTGCATGTTCCTTTTCGATCGCAGAGACCGACGACGCGTTACGGCCATCGTCATATATCCCGGCATCGTAGCAATCTGATATGGCCGACATCAGACTGGAAAACGAAGGATAAAACCGATAGCTGCCCATTTCATTGAAGTTGTAAAACACGGCACCTCGATTGGGATTCCTGGTAGGATTCACAAAATAACCGTCGCCAGCACCATCGGGAAACAAGTCGATCCAATTCTTTCGATGACCACAAAATGCCCAATAGAATGAACGCTGCAACATCGTGGCGTTCGCAAGCTGTTGATTCTCTGCAAGTGCTGACTTCGCAAGATGCTCCAGTGGCACAAATTGATAGATTCCAAAAAACGACTGGCCGGAATCGAGGGCCATTCCGTCATGCCACGCGTAAAGCCCGCGCATTTCATCTGTCAATCGAATGCCGTATTCACTTTCAATCGCCGTTATCTCGTCCCGGCCTAGACCAGGACCTAAAGCAGCAAACGTTTTCGGTGAGTGCTCTTCGATTCGGGAATCCAATTGCCGCAGGATTTCATCGACAGATTCTCGAGGTGGCGATGGCATACTCGTTGCGATGGGATAGGACGCGCGGCGGAAAGACGCGATACCGAACCAAGTCGCTCCCGCAACGACGATTATCGAAACAACCAGCCACACCATTGGATTGCGTTTCATTTAGATGAATCTGCCATTTGGCCCGTAACGACTGTTTATTCAGATTTCTTCCAAATCACGTACGCATGTTATTCGGAATCGAAACCGTCGAAATCGGTCCGCACCATGATTTCCCCGGCCTCATTCAACCCAGTTGTGATTCTACGCCACAATCGCTGCGATGACTCTGTATGCAGGCCGTTCCTCTGCGGTTTATTCGAATGCAACTCCGATCCATAAACATTACATCACTGCCGCTCGCATTTGTCAATTCGTCAATTCCGCAAACAATTTCCTCGGGCCCGATTTACCATCACCTGATGGGCCTGTGAAGAGCAGACGTTCGCCGGAACCCGGCTGGGGTGCACGTCAGCTTTTGCGCGCAGAGGTGCGGACTGAAAATCGTCAATAGGA
>JBBECD010000064.1:0-6253 GCA_040881995.1 Planctomycetaceae bacterium | reverse complement strand
GGTACCCTTCCAATCAATCCTCGCAAGTTGTTACCCCGAAAGCGGATTGGACTAAGTGAACGGTATTGCGGCTAAACGCAGAAAACTTGACTCTTGTCTCCTACGCCAGCGTCGAAAACGCCTTATCCATGCGTTGCGAGATGTCGGCGAGTTCTTCGCGGCCGCCGCCGGGGACTTCGGCGGTGCCCCAGCCGACGTAACCGGTGTCGTCGAGCGCCCGCATGACGGCCGGCCAGTCGCAGTCGCCGTCGCCGATTTTGACTTTGAAACCGGCATACGGTCCCTGCTTGTTTTCCAGTTCGCGGCTGTATTCCTTGATGTCGAGCTTTTTGATGCGCGGGCCGAGAATGCGAATCCACTGTTCGGGCCAGCCGTAGCGCACGACGTTGCCGATGTCGAAGTACGAACCGACGTGCGGCGTGTCGAATTCATCGAGATACTGCGCGAGTTCGAGCGGGCTGAGCAGAAAACTGTTCCAGACATTTTCAATGAGGATGTCGATCCCCAAATCCTCGGCGAGCGGAATCGCTTTGCGGATTTCCTGCTGCGAGTATTCGTAGGCCTGATCGTACGAAATCTCCTTATTGACGACCGCTGGAACGAGCAGCACGCTCGTCGCCCCGTAGGCGTGGGCATCGCGAATCGCTCCCAGAAAACTTTCGAGGCCGACGCTGCGAACTTCCGGATCGGAATGCGACAGCGGTTTCGTCCAGTGATCGTACGCCACCACGCCGTGCACAATCAGACCCGATTCTTTCTGTGCCGCGTTGACTTCGTCGTGATCGGCGGGGACGTTCATGTCGACCCCTTCGAAGCCGATCTTCTTGAGCATCTTGAATTTTTCCACGAGCGGGGCGTCGCCGGCGACCATGCTGTACTTCACCGCTTTGCGAATGCCGTGATTCTTCTTTTCCTCCGCCCGTACCTGCGAAGGCTGTGCAAGCCCGACCAGACTCGCGGCGGCAAGTGCCGAGCCGGCATGCAACAGAAAATTGCGCCGATCGAGCGAATTTTCGTCGGTGGTGTGAGACGCGTTCATGAATTGTCCTCTCAAGAGCGAAGGGTCAAAGTACCGGTGACGAGGTGATGGCCCGGCGAACCGAACTCGTTGCCGTCAAAGCTATCGAAAAACATCCTCAGTGGGAAGTCCGCGGGTGGTTAGTCCAGTTCGACGATTTTCCCGCTCCGGGCGGAGCGGTCGAGCGCGTCGCAGACTCGCTGCGTTTCGATCGCGATACGGGGCCAGCGATCGTTGAATTGGCCCGACTGCACGATGCGGCAGAAGTCCTCGATCATGCAGACTTCCTGCACCAGCGGAGCGGAAATCGTCTCGGTGACTTCATTCTCGCCCTGATGTACCCAGAAGCGAATTTTCTCGAGCGATCGCGGCTTGACGAAATCGTCGCAGACGAGCGAACCCTCGGTCCCGGCGATTTCGAACCACTTGCGGTGCGAGATGTCGAAACCGCAATCGAACGACGCGATGCAGTCGTCGCCGTACCACATCAGCGCGTTGAAGTTCGTGTCGACATTCTGCACGTATCGCCCGGAACCAAAAACGCGGACGGGTTGCCTGTCGAGCGACCACAAACAGATGCCGACGCAGTACCAGCCGAGGTCGCCGAGCGATCCGCCGCCGAGTTCGTGCTGCAGCCGGATATTATCGAGCGGAAAGGGATCCCAGCAGAACGAAAAACCCGAAGTGACTTTGCGAATCGTGCCGAGCGTGCCGTCGCCGATTTTCGCTTTCATCGCGGCCGTGCGCGGGTGATGCAGCCACATCACGCCGTCCATAAGCTGCACGCCGTTTTCGCGGCAGGCGGCCCACATCTCTTCTCCCTCGGCGGCGGACATCGCCAGCGGCTTTTCGCAAAGGACGTGCTTCTTTTTCTCGGCCGCCTTAACCGTCCATTCGCGATGCATCGACGGCGGCAGCGGGATGTAAACGGCGTCGATATCCGCATCGTCCAGCAGTTCCACATAGCTGCCGTATTTCACGGGAATGCGGTGCTCGGCGGCCCATTGGGCCGCGCGCGTTTTATCGCGGCTGGCGACCGCAACCAGGTCGGCTCCTTCGGCGTGTTGTATCGCCTCGGCGACTTTCGTCGCAATACGTGCCGTGCCGATAATGCCCCAGCGGAGCGGACGGCCGCCCGCCGACCGATGAAATTCCGCGCCGGCCTTCGCCGATGTGGATGCAGGACTCGCGGACGAAGACGATGAGAACGATGCCACTGACGTCACTCCGTTATCGATCGGCGATGATCACGAATACTTGTGATGCGGCGCGTCGCCGGCCGGCACGCGCGATTGCAACAGTTTGTCGACGACTTTTCTCAGGCCCCCCAGCGTAATCGGCTGCATCAGCAACTGCAGATGAGGAATGTTTTGAAAACGTTCTTGCAGCGGGGCATGTTGCGCGGAAAACACAATCACGCCGGCGAAGCGGTGATTCTTGCTGATCTGCCGCAATTCCATGGCGACGAAATCGACGTCGTCCTCCAGCGTTTCGCTCAGAATAATTGTGCAATCCGGCGGATTGCTTTTGCAACGGGCGAGCCCGCGGCGGAGATCGCTGATCACCAGCACGCGAAACCCATGCTTATTGAAATGGCTTCGCAACTGCTCTTGCAGTTTGCCTCGAGATTCGATGAACATGATCGTCCCCGCGGTGTGTTGAGCTGCGCCGCCGGAACGGGCATTCCGCGGAACCGACTCGGGTTGAGACAGGACCGTCGAACTCGACGAATGGGGAAGATCGGGCGAGGCGCCGAGATCTCTCAGCGCATAGCGCAGTGCGGCGATCGCTTCGGCGGCGGACTGAAATCTTTGATTGGGATCGAGTTTCAGCAGGCGTTCGACGATGTCCTCGACCGAACGGGCGATATTGGGATCGAGCGAGCGAATCGGCCGGATGTTCGCGTAACGCGAAAATTGTTTGCGGTTGTCCCGATCGGCCGTCCGCGGGTACGGCGGAATGCCCGTCAACAACTCGTACAGAATCGTCCCCAGAAAATAGAGATCGGAGCGCGGATCGTTGGCGGGGGCATTCGTCCCTTTTTCCAGCGTGCCGTATTCGAGCGCGCGCTGAAAGCTGTCGGTGCGGGAGAGCTGCGTCCCTTCGATCGTCGCCAGGCCGAAATCGACGAGTTTGGCCACCCCGTGACTGCTCATCAGCACGTTCGTCAATTTGAGGTCGCGATGCGTGATCTCCTGTTTGATGGCGTAATTCAGCCCCTCGCTGATATCGAGGGCGCAGCGGACCGCTTCGATCGGCGAGAGTTTTTGCCGAATCGCGAGAAAGTCCTTGAGGTTTCCCCCTTCGATAAATTCCATCGTCAAAAAATGATTGTCCCGATCGGTCTCGACGGTGTAGATGGGAACGATGTTCGGATGTTTCAGCCGCTTGCCGACTTCGGCTTCGTGAAAAAACAGCGAGACGATCTGCGGATCATCGGCCCAGCGCCGACGCAGCAGCTTCAAGCCGACCATGCTCCCGTCTTTGAGCGAGCAGGCGCGGAACACGCGGGCAAAACTCCCCGCGGCGTTGCGGTACATCAACTTGTAATCGCCCAGTACAAGCCCCTCGATATCGCCCTTGACGATCTGGCGCACCTGGTACGACGTGAGCAGCGAGCGTTTTTCGAGTTCTTCAAACAATCGCGATGGATCATCGACGTGGGAGGGAAGTTCCGCGAGGCACGCTTCGAGTTCGGGAGGTTCAATGAGGCGGTGACGGATGAGTTGAGCACCGAGGTCGGACATGCTGATGAATGACATTGACTTATCGCTATAATGCCCCCATGACCGGTCAGCATGGCCCTCAACCGGATGAGTGCGGGTTAAATGGCACGTTTTTTTGCAGGAGTCCAGCCTTGAGGCTGTCTTCTGTTGTTATAGAGCAGGCTAAAGCCTGTACTCCTACACGTCCTGGGCTGAATTCTTAAGAGATTGCGTGTTACGTTTTGATCGTAGCAAGACCATTTCGGGAATGCCAAGTGTGAAAAATCCGAATCGATCCTAATTTTCGAAGTTGGCACTTTGATGGGTAACGATCTTAAGGAACCCTACAGGTAACAAGACCGTACGTCAATTCGGGATCTTTCCCCACTTCAGCTCCCCCTCGCAAATTGTCGCTTCAATTTCGAGGTGTTTGCCGGCTCCCGCGTCGCGAAAAACAACGACGTCGGCACGGCTTCCCGGTTCGAGCGAAATCTCTTCGAATCTCAACGCCCGCGCGGGGTTTCGTCCCGCCATGTCGACCGCCGCTTTCAGGCTGATCCCCGCCATGTCGATCGCCGTCGAAACGCAGTGATCGGTCTCCAGTCCCGAACCCGCCAGCAACTGCTGCTGCCCGGCGAGCACGATTCGTCCGTCATCGAGAATCTCGACGTCAATCCCTTCGATTTGATATCGCCCCGGTGCGCACCCCGCCAATCCGGCAGCATCGCAGGTAATAATCGTATGCTCGACCCCTTTGGTTTTAATGATCGTCCGCACGACGCTCGCCGGCAGATGATGCCCATCCGAAATGATGCTCGGGATCAGCCGCGGCTCGGCGAGCTGTTCCCAGATATAGTTCGGATGGCGGCGAATCATGCCATGAGCCCCATTCCCTAAGTGCGTGCTCAAAGTGGCTCCGGCATCGACGCCGGCCTGAATCTGTTCGGGAGCGGCCGCAGTATGACCAATGGCGATCACGACGCCGGACTTGACGGCATGACGAATGAATTCGACCGCTCCCGGGACTTCTGGCGCGAGCGTCACCAGCCGGATGCGGTTTCCGGAAACCTCCTGCAAACGGGAAAATTCATCCCAGTCGGCGGGACGGACATGTTTGCTGGCATGTGCCCCGCGCGGGCCGTCTTCGGGCGAGATGTACGGCCCTTCGAGATGAAATCCGGGTGCCATTCGCGCAACGTCGGCGTTCTGTTCGCAGGCTTCGCGCAGCGCTTTAAAACCGTTCGCCAGATTTTCGAATGAATTCGTGATCAATGTCGGACACATCCGCGTGACGCCGAATTGCAAATGCGGCAACACGGTGTCGATTACCTGTTGAGCCGTCAGGCCGGGCTGTCCGAACCAGACGCCGCGAAATCCGTTGATCTGCAAATCGAACAATCCGGGAGCGAGATAAGGCAGGTTTTGCCAGTCCGCCGGGGGAGCGATAATTTCCACAAAACGGATGCGGCCGCCTTCGATCTGCAGACAAACCGTATCGCCGGTATCGTAACGTTTCCCCGTCAACCTGAGCATCGTCCGTGCTTTCTTCCAGTTGTTGGACCGCGTTTGAAATTCCGTCGTTAACGATTCTCGTCGCGATATTTTTTCAAGAGCGGCTCGATGATCGCTTGTGGAACGAAATCTTTCAACTGCTCGGTCGCGGCATCTTTTCCCAATTTGGCAATTTGCTTGATGAGCGTGCTAGAAATATGGGTGTAGCGTTCGCTTGCCATCAGAAAGACCGTCTCGATATCGGGGTCGAGCGCCCGATTCGTCAGCGACATGGTGAACTCGGCTTCGATGTCGGACAACGTGCGAATCCCGCGGAGCATCACGCGCCCGCCGCACTCGCGCACGAAGCTTACGGTCAGCCCGTCAAAACATTTGACCGCGACGTTGGCATAGGGTTTCAGAATTTCGGTGATCATGGCAAGCCGTTCTTCCGGGAGGAACAGCGGACTTTTGTCAGGGTTGGTTCCGATGCCGACCGTCACCCGATCGAAGATGGCGGCACCGCGGCGGATGATGTCCTCATGCCCCAACGTGAGGGGATCGAAGCTGCCCACGTAAACCGCATGGCGAGAATCCAGCTCACCTTTCATCGCATCTCCTTGAGGTTGTGAGTTTTTCAGAGGACATGAAGTCGGACCGCGATTGGTGAATTGCCACGAAACCCGGACGTCCCGATTTGGCGGTCCAGTGTACAACGATCAGATCAAAAAGGAAAAACCGCACAACTGCCAAATTGACAAGCCGAAGCGACCTAAGGCCGACTCCACCGGGCAATCTGCCAGATTGACAAATGTTAGGCGAACGCCATTTTGGCACGCCCGCGCCAACACGTGACGCAAAGTATTACTATATCGCGAGTTATAACAGATCGAATCCTTCAAATTCCGTGAATATCATAGATTCGGAATGGACTTTGCATCATTGTAGAGGGATCGATCATTATTTCCGACGTTTGTTTCTCTGTTAGAGGCTATCCGGAAAGTTGGCTCGGACACAATTCGTGGTATCGAGGCGGTGC
>JBBECD010000063.1:0-6256 GCA_040881995.1 Planctomycetaceae bacterium | reverse complement strand
GCGGTGCAATGGGCACAATATCTCGTAGGACTGCCAACATTTCCGGATAGATTCTAAGATGCGATAAAGGTGATGTGGCTTTCGTTGAGGCCATTTTTCGCCGATGTTCCTGCTTCCCGAACCAAAGACACTGCAATACTTTAACTGAAAAAAGAGACGGAAAATTCATGGCTCAACAGTACATTATGACCATCGAAGGTCTGACGAAAATCTTCGAACAAAAGGAAGTCCTCAGCAACGTTTGGCTGGCATTTTATCCCGGTGCGAAAATCGGTGTTTTGGGCAGCAACGGCGCGGGAAAGAGTACGCTTCTTCGCATCATGGCCGGAGAAGATACCGACGTGATGGGAACCGTCCGTCCCGCCAAGAACATCCGCATCGGCTATTATCCGCAGGAACCCCGGCTGGACGACTCCAAAACGGTGGACGAGTGCATCCAGGAAGGGGTCGCCGAATCACAGGCGATTCTCGACCGTTACAACGATATTAATATGCGGCTGGGGGAAGAAATGACCCCCGAAGAGATGGAAAAACTCCTGGAGGAACAGGCAAAACTCCAGGACGTCATCGATGCAGGCAATTTATGGGAATTGGATCGAGTCGTCGAACTCGCGACCGACGCCATGCGGCTTCCGCCGGGAGATCGCCAAGTCGAACTTCTCTCCGGCGGTGAAAAACGTCGCGTCGCTCTCTGCCGTCTCTTATTGCAAAACCCCGACATCCTGCTGCTCGACGAACCGACCAACCATCTCGATGCCGAGTCGGTCGCCTGGCTCGAACGGTTTTTACACGAATTCCCGGGGACAGTCGTCGCCGTCACCCACGATCGCTATTTCCTCGACAACGTCGCCGGCTGGATCCTCGAACTCGATCGCGGCAAGGGTTTTCCGTTCGAAGGGAATTACTCCTCCTGGCTCGAACAGAAGCAGGCTCGACTGGCGGTCGAAGAAAAACGCGAATCGAACCGGCAGAAACTGCTCAAGCGCGAACTCGAATGGGTCCGCATGTCCCCCAAGGCCCGCGCGACCAAAAACAAGGCCCGTTTGCAGAACTACGAACAACTCGTCGCACAGCAATACGAAGAACGCGAAGATTCCGCCGACATTCAAATCCCGACCGGTCAACAACTCGGCGATCTCGTAATTCGCGCGGAGAACGTCTCCAAAGCCTTTGATGGACAGCTCTTGTTCGAAGGGTTGAATTTCAACCTGCCGCGCGGCGGAATCGTCGGCGTCATCGGTCCCAACGGCGCCGGCAAGACCACGCTGTTCAAGATGATTCTGGGGATGGAGCAACCCGATCAGGGGTCGATCCGCATCGGTGATACCGTCGAGTTGGCGTACGTCAACCAGTCGCGCGACGCGCTCAACGCCGATCTCACCGTCTACGAGGAAATCTCCGGCGGTCAGGATCAGATGATCGTCGGCGGCACGAAAATTCACGCCCGCAGCTACGTCGGCCGCTTCAACTTCAAAGGCCCCGATCAGCAGAAACTCGTCAAACAGCTCTCGGGGGGAGAACGCAACCGCGTCCATCTGGCGAAATTGCTCCGCTCCGGCGGTAACATGATTCTGCTCGACGAACCGACCAACGACCTCGACATCGAAACGCTGCGGTCGCTCGAAGAGGGCCTGATGAACTTCGGCGGCTGCGCCATGGTCGTCAGTCACGACCGCTGGTTCCTCGACCGCATCGCCACACACATCCTCGCCTTCGAAGGGGAGAGCAACGTCGTCTGGTTCGAGGGGAACTACAAAATGTACGAAATCCAAAAGCGCGAACGGATGGGCGAAGAAGCCGACCGTCCCCATCGCATTCATTACAAACCGCTGTTACGCACGTGAAGATTGGGGGTTCGAGGGATGGGGATTAGGGATTCGGGAGTAATATGACATTGCTCGATCTGCTTGTGGTGGCCCCGCATCCTGACGACGCTGAAATCAGCGTCGGCGGGACAATGCTGCGCGCCGTCGACGAAGGCCTGACTGTCGGCATCATCGACCTGACGAACGGCGAACCCACGCCGCACGGCTCGCCCGAAATCCGCGCTCAGGAAACCGCCGCCGCGACCGAGGTTCTGCAAGTCGCCTGGCGAGAGAATCTCGGCCTCCCCAATCGCAGTCTCGAACCGACGCTCGAAGCGAGAGCACAACTTGCCAGCGTGTTTCGGCAGACGCGGCCGAAAATCATCTTCGCTCCGTATTGGGAAGACGTGCATCCCGATCACGTCGCCGCCAGCCGGCTGATTGACGACGCCCGCTTCTGGTCGAAGTTGTCGAAGACCGACATGCCCGGCGAGCCGTACTGGCCGCCGCGGATTTATTACTACTGGAGCATTCATCTGCGAATTCATCCGCAGCCAAAGTTCGTGATGGACATCACGCCGTACCTCGATCGCAAGATGCACGCGATCGGTTGTTACGAGAGCCAGTTCGTCACGGGCCGCTCGACACAGTTTCCCACGCCGCTCGACGACATCCGCGACCGCGCCCGCTACTGGGGCTGGACGATCGGCGCCGCGTACGCCGAACCCTTCGCCAGCCGCGAAGAATTCGGCGTGAGTTCGGTGAAGTCTTCGCTGTTTTGATGCCGCGAGATCGTGTAACAGGAGCCCTTGCGTGATTCGCGTCGAGTTTTACGGCGTCCCGCGCAGCCGCGCCGGCGTCGATGCGATCGATGTCCCTGCGGGTCGGTTGAGCGAAGTTCTAACGTCACTCGCCATGCGATTGCCCACATTCGCCGACGAATGTCTCAACGGCAATGCACTGCAATCCGGTTATCTCGCGTGCATTAACGGAACGCGATTCACGACGGACGGCGAATGCACATTAAATGATGGCGATGCGTTACTCATCCTCTCCGCCGACGTCGGAGGATGTTGAGTCAAGAGCCAGAACGTGAATATCCATTATCCACTATCCATTATCAATTATCCATTATCTTCGCTCCTCACGCCGCAAGGGCGCGGGGCCGTGGCTTCGATTCGATTGCGCGGGGAATTCGATCAACTGACACATATCCTCACGCGACATTTTCATGTACGCGGAAAACATTCACTCGGCGTCATCGGCGATATCCGTTACGGCACGTGGGGACGCAATCACCCCGAAGACGTCGTCGTCTGCCGCACCAATGAATCGAACTGGGAAATCCACTGTCACGGCGGATTCGTCGCCTCAGACCGCATTCTCGCCGACCTCGCATCCTCCGGCGTAACGGTCGTCCCCTGGCATGAGTTGCTCGCCGTTGAATCGGGGACTTTGGAAGCCGAGTTTCGGCAGTTGCTTTCGCAAACCACCACGCTGAAAACTGCGGGATACGTTTTGCGACAGGCGAACGGTTTGTTCGCCGGCGCGATCCGGTCTCTTCGAGATGCGATCGCCAATGGCGACAACGTCGCTCAATGTGTGGAACGCCTGCGCAACCTATTAAAATGGTCAACATTCGGCCGCCGATTGACGCAGCCCGCGCAGGTGGTGATCGCGGGCCGGCCGAACGTCGGCAAGTCGTCGCTGATCAACGCCCTGCTCGGTTACACGCGGTCGATCGTCTACGACCAGCCGGGCACCACGCGGGACGTCGTCACCGCCGAAACCGCCTTCGACGGCTGGCCTGTGGCCTTAAGCGACACCGCCGGCCTGCACGACACAATCGATCGTTTAGAACAATCGGGCATCGAACGCGCCCGCGAAAAGCTGTCGACCGCCGATTGCCGAATCATCCTGCTCGACCGCAGCCAGCCGCTGCAGGACTTCGACCGCCAACTCCTCGCGGAGTTTCCCGAGGCGATCGTTGTCGCGCATAAGATCGATTTGCCGCCGACGTGGGACGAGAATCAATTCGCCGGGCGGATTGATATCTCGTCCAAAACCGGTGAGGGAATTGATCATCTTATCGCTTCGATTGTGGAGCGATTGTTTCCGGAACTTCCGTCTGAGGATCAGGCGATTCCGCTGACGGATCGGCAGTGTGACATACTCAACAAAGCTGGCAATTTCTTGCAACAAAATATCACATTCAATAGCTACAAGAAATTATCAGAACTGCTATGACTTTCGTTCTCAGTTCAGCTTCGATTCATCGCTGGTGGCTCTTCGCCGCTTGAATATTTTCACCCACCGCTATTCCGGCACGAACGGGTGATACAACGCGCAGCGGTCGGTGTAGAACTGAGGCGAATAGGCTTCGATTCCCAATTGGCGAAGATAATCGATCAGCATTTCCGGCGTAAATCGATCGCGGATTCGCTTTGCCTGATACGCCTCAAGATTCTCGAAGGGCAGTGGATCGTAACCCTGATCGAATCGCCAGCGTTTTCCCTCGTTGATGACAGAGATGGAGCGGCCGTAGTTTAAGCAAAACGTTTTGAACGGTTCAAAAACTCGTAATTGTACTGCCCCCATTCGACCGGTGTTCGTTGAGGCGTTATAGGTATCTTCAATCACTGCTGTCCCAATATTAGTCGAATAACAGCAACTGGTTAGGTGAATGGGGGGTTGAGGTTTTGTTATTCGCCTGTGAAAACAGCTCTTCCAGAGGCGTTTTCTCGAAAACCGAGACGCTCAAAATTTGTAGGATTGTGTAGAGCGACTGAAGCAGGCCGAGCCGCTTCTTGGCGATGGCCACGAGCAAATACACCGAGACGGCGATCCAGATTTGGGCTTTGACCGCATTCTGGTTGGTTCCGTAAAACGTTTTGATGCGGAGGTGCTGCTTGATCCATTTGAAGAACAATTCGATCTGCCACCGCGATTTGTAAAGAGCTGCGATCGTCGTGGCGGACAAGTCGAAATCGTTCGTCAAGAACACGAATCTCTTGTCGAGATTCTCGTCGTAGTAGCGAATGCGGCGTAAGGGCTGCGGATAGCCTTGGTAAGAGGAGTACGTCTCTAAGACAATCGTCTGGTCGCATTGCACGCCCGTGGTTTTGTCGACCTCGTGCGAGTAGCGGCGTTTGAATTTGAAATTCTTTTTCGCCCGGGTGATGAAATAGGCCTTGGCTTGATCGAGAACATGCAGCCGCGCGAAGTCGAGATAACCGCGGTCCATCACATAGTAGGCTCCCGGCGAGGGGATCAAGTAATCCAGCACGTTCACGTCGTGCAGTTTTCCAGCGGAAATCAGGATGAATTCGGGAATATTGCCATGCAGGTTCAGCAACGTATGAAGTTTGACTGCCCCTTTGGATTTGCGAAATTTGGCCCAGGGAAACATGGCCAGACACAGATCGATCGTCGATGCGTCGAGCGCGCAAACCGTCGCATCCAGGTCGATTCCCAGATCCTCGCCGGCATACAGGCTTCGGGCCTCGGCAACAAGAATCTGAGCGAAGTCGGCATAGATCCGCCAGTCGCGAGTCGCGTTGGCATGCGCGAGGTTGTTTCGAGAGATGTTGCCGCGAATCCCCAGGTGATAAAGCTTCGAGTCCACCGCCCGCAAACAGGTCTCGATGTCGCGCAGGCTCTCCCGGTAAGTGAGTTGGGCAAAGGCCATCACGCGCCAATGCTCGGAACAAGGAAACGATTTGATCTTGTAATCGCCCCCATAGCGCCGGACGCACGTGTCGAACCGCCGCCAGGGAAGAAGTTCCATCAACTGCGAGAACACAAGTTTGCCGGTATGCATAGTCTGAATTCCCTCCAAAACCGGGGAAATCAGAAATTATCCATGCCCGCCAATTCAAATCGATGCAGGTCATCATTTTTCTCAAAATCAGAAATTAACAAAACTTACGGTCAACAATCGTAAAAACGTTGGGACGCTAGTGATCTTCAATGTATGTTGCCAATAATCCCCGGCGTTTCAGTCTGCTGGTAATGTATCCGATTTTCGAGTCGGTGGTTTCGTGCAGGTCGTGGAACAATGCCGTCCAGCCGGATTTACACTGCACGAACAATAGGCGGTCCAGATTTGTGGGAAACATTCTTTCAATCGCATCTTCAATTCTGGAACAAAACCGCTCGGCAGGCGGTCTGCGTTGAGGTATCAGCCAGCCGTCGCATAAAGCGATAATTTCGTCGATATTTCCTTGAACGAAGCCGATGTTGTCAGTGACCGGGGGAAATGCATCAAACAACGACAGATCGGACGACTTCATGACTGCCTCGCACTCGTGCCTCCTTTGGCTTCAATAATAAGGGCTCATCCGGCAAATGCGTATTGAAGTAGATCAAAAAAAATGAACATTCGAACCTCTGCTCAGGCTCGGGCAAACGGGGTCGCCCCTTTTCACCCTCACCGTCGGTGCGGCCCAGCA
>JBBECD010000062.1:0-37667 GCA_040881995.1 Planctomycetaceae bacterium | reverse complement strand
TTGTGAGAGACGGCGGGGGTAAACCCCGCCGCTTAGAGAATGTGAAAGCCATCGATTTCATCAGGAGAATCAACATGTCCGAAAACTGGCCTATTGGAGTGTTTGCTTCGGTCGATGCCGGGCTGGGAGTGCATCTCGACGTCGCCAAGGAACTGGGCGTGCCGACGATTCAGGTCCATACGCCGCATAAGGAAAACCGCAATAAACAGGCCGCCGATAATTTTCTCGCCAAATGCAAAGAAATGGGCATCACCGTGACGGCGGTGTTCGGCGGTTTCGAAGGGGAGAGTTACGCCGACATCGCCACGACGGCTCGAACGGTCGGTCTGGTTCCCGAAGCCACGCGAGCCGAGCGGGTCGCCGAATTCAAGGAAATCTCCGACTTCGCGAAACTGCTGGGCTGTGAGGTCGTGGGGATGCACATCGGGTTCGTCCCCGCGGACAAAAGCGGCGCGAGCTACAAATCGCTAATCGCCGTCACTCGCGACATTCTCGATCACCTCGCGGCGAACGGACAGCGGATGCATCTCGAAACGGGACAGGAATCGGCGGACCATTTGCTCGAATTCATCGCCGACGTCGCTCGTCCGAATCTCCGCATCAACTTCGATCCGGCGAACATGATTCTGTACGGAACCGGCAATCCGATCGACGCGCTGAAAAAAGTCGGTCATCTCGTCGGCAGCGTGCATTGCAAAGATGCCAAGTGGGCTCCGGAAGGAGAGCGCGGCACGGCGTGGGGAAGCGAAGTCCCGCTCGGCGAAGGGGACGTCGGCATGGAAACGTACCTGCGGACGCTGCAGGACGTCGGCTACACCGGACCGCTGACCATCGAACGCGAAATCGCCCACGACCGCCAGCGCCAGAAAGCCGACATCGGCGCAGCCGTGCAACTGCTGCAAAGCCTGAAGAAAAAAATCGGCTGAGACCTCAGTGTCTTATAATCGGCACAATTCGGATTGGCGTCAAACTCCCTAACCGCTGCACGAAAGTGCGTCTTTCTCCCGGCGGTGATGGAGTTTCGTCTTTGCAGCGGACATTTGCGGCATACGTTTTTCTAAACGTCAAACTTGAAGACCATACCTCCCGCCGAATCGCCTCCCCACGCTCATTCGCGCTCACGTGCTGTTATGACGACCGTTGCCGACATTTCCACCCCTGCTGCCGACGCGGCTGAACCGGAATCGACCGCCGAGGCGAGTCAACTGATACCGTTGCGCCCCGAGGATCTGATCATCGGACGCGAACTGCAATTTCCGGTTTTCGATAACGAGAATCGGTTGCTGCTGTCGGAAGGCTGCGTCATCACCGACCGCTTCAAGCAATTGCTCCGCGAACGGAAGATCAAAGACATTCTGGTTCACGAAGCGGATGCCGCCGCGGTGACGCTCACCGGTTCGATCAGCGACGTCGCCGGTCTCGACGATACCTTCACTCAGCAACTGGCGGAACGACTCGACCGATTGATCGACGGCGATTCGTTGTTTGTGGGCAACACCGGGCCGTCCGTTAAGAATCAACTCGTCTATCACGGCTGCAAGGGTTACAACAAAGCCCAGCGTCAGGAATTGCTGGCACAAAACAAAGTGAGCGGAGCATCGCTCGACGACATGATGCACACCGCGCTGCACGGCGGTTCGGTCGACGGATCGGACGTCTCGCAGATGGCCGCCTCGTACTTGACGCACATGAAAAGCGACGTCGACAGCGTGATGGCGATCGCGGCTCAAGCGGGACAGGACGCCGATCTCGCGAAACACGCGCTCAATATGTCGCTGTTGAGCATGGCGATCGGCATCGAAGTCGGACTCGATGAGACGAACGTCCGCACGCTCGGATTGTGCGGCCTCGTGAGCGACTGGGGGATGGTGAAGATTCCCGCCGAATTGCGGCAGGCCGAACGGCGACTGACGCCGGCGGAGATGCAGCAGATCAAGAAGCATCCGATCATCGTGCTCGAACTGCTGCAGCACGTCTCGGACATTCCGAAGATGGTGCCGATCGTCTGTTATCAGGTGCACGAGCGCCCGGACGGTTCGGGGTATCCGCGAGGGAAAACGCATCACGGCATTCATCCGTTCGCACGGATTCTGCACGTGGCCGATGCGTACATGGCGCTCACATCGCCTCGTCCGTTTCGCCCGCCGCTGACGCCGTACGCCGCGATGGAATGTCTGCTGAAGATGTCGCAGTCGAAAATCGTCGATCCACAGGTCGTGCGCTCGCTGTTGCACGTGCTGGCGCTCTTTCCGATCGGCAGTTTTGTGGCGCTCAGCGACGGCTCGGCCGCCCGCGTGCTGCGGAGCAATCGCAGTCAATACACCAAACCGTTCGTGCAGAAACTGCAGGATGCCGTCGGCAAGCCGATTTCGTCCGCCGACGATCGGGGCGTCATCGACCTGACCGAAAGCGGTTTGACGATCGTGCAGGCGATTCCCAGTCCGGGCCGCGACGAGATTCTGATGAGCGAAGACGTGCTGTCGCATTCGCGCCGTTAACCGGTCCTCCGCGCGGTTCGACGGATAATCCAACGGCTTCGATGCTCTCGATCATCGTCGTAACCGTTGCGTTCGCGCGTGTCGCTATTCCTCGAATGCCGCTTGCGACGCTCATATGCCGAAAAGCGACGGAGGTATTGCCGGTTGTCGCACGAAATAGCGGTATTTTAAGCGATGTGACGTCGCTGTGATGTATGTTTGCGCGTGTTGATGGATGGCAACCGCGCGCTGCAGACGGACTGTCGACGAAAAAAAATCCACGCCGGGTTCCATCAATTACGGTCCCGTTTTTCGCCGTGACGCAAACAAAGAGACGCCTGCGGAATCATGACGACTATTCTCCCGCCCGCCGCTGACATCAACGATGAAACGCCGAGCGCCCCGCTCGACGATCTGCATCGCGATGCGCGCGATGAGATCGAACGAGAAGAGAACGACGCCGCCGACGACCTTCGACTCGTCAAATTTTCGCCGAACGATCTGATCATCGGCCGCGCATTGAATCATCCGGTGTACGATCTTGGCAATCGGCTGTTGCTGTCGGCGGGGAACGTCATCACCAGGCGGTTCAAGGAACTGTTGGCTGAGCGGAAGATCAAAGAGGTTTTGATTCACGAATCGGACGTGCAAGCGGCGACGATCTCGCAGATCGTCCCCCTGCTCACCGACGACAACACGCTGGGCGAGTCGTTGGCCGAGCGGCTGGATTCGCTGGTGGATATGACCTGTCTGGCCGTTCCCAACACCGGCAAGAGCGTCAAAGAGCAACTGGTGCGTCAACCGGCAACGGGCTACAACCCCGAACAATTGGAGCGCATCAACGAGCAAAATCATTTCGCGAAAGAGTCGATCGATCGCATGCTGCAGACGGCGTTGCACGGCGGACCGGTCGACGGGACCGAAATTTCGCAGTTGGTTTCGAACTACCTCGACCACATGAGCCGCGATCTCGATCTGGTGATCGCGATGGCGAAGGAAGTCGCCCAGGACGCCGCGCTGATCGGGCACATGTTGAAAATGTCGATTCTCGGGATGGCGGTCGCCATCGAGATGGGGCTGGACGAAAAAAACGTCCGCCTCGTCGGCACCTGCGGGCTGATTCACGACTGGGGAATGGTAAAAATACCGAAAGAACTGCGCGAGGCCCGACGTTCGCTGACGGCGGCCGAGCTGATACAAATCAAGCGTCATCCGATCTTCGTGCTCGAAATGCTGCAAAAAATTTCGGGATTGCCGAAGGTGATTCCGCTCGTCTGTTATCAGGTGCACGAACGCCCCGACGGGTCGGGGTATCCGCGCGGACGAAACCAGCAGCAGATTCATCAGTTCGCCCGTATTCTAAACGTCGTCGACGCCTATATCGCGCTGACCTCCCTCCGACCGATGCGGCCCCCCTTGATGGCTTACGCCGCGATGGAATGTCTGCTCAGGCAGTCTCAACAGAACTCCGTCGATCCGCAGGTCGTGCGAGCGCTGCTCAATATCCTGTCGCTGTTTCCGGTGGGAAGTCTGGTCGTGCTGAGCGACGGATCGGCGGCACGCGTCATCCGCAGCAACGGCCGGGCCTATACGCAGCCGGTCGTGCAATTGCTGCAGGATCGCACCGGCGAGGCGATCGTCTCCGGTGAAAACGAAGGGATCATCGACCTGACGAACAGCGATCGCAAAATCGTACAGGCGATCCCCACCCCCGGCCGCAACGAAGTCGGCATGAGCGACGAGATCTTACATTCGTCGAATCGGTAAGCGAGCGGCGTATCATCGCAGCGATCAATCTGGCGGCGGCGCGGGTTCGTCGCCGAAGTGGGGCGGCTTGACGATGAACTCCGACAAATCGATGCCCCCTTTGGCCTCTCCATCGAGCAAATGCAGGTGCTTCTCGATTTTCTGTAGTCTTGCTTCGAGGGCCGGATGAATGATCGGACCGCTCGCGGAGGGAGCCGGTTTGGGGACCGCGGGGTAATTCAACTGCCGCTGCAAGGCCGAGAACATGTGCAGCGGTTCCTTGCCGCGATTCGCCTTGGCAATTCGCCCCTCCTGCACGCCGAACAAAATCGGATACGGCGGCTGATACTCCTCCTGCCGGATCTTGCGCTGTCTTTCTTGCAGCCAGAATTCGGAGCGCCAATAAATCAGGTCGGCGAATTCGACGTCCCCCAACTGCCGTTTCGTCTTTAAGATCCAGTCGCGCCAGTCTTCGTCGTAAAACGGGTCGGCGGCGATCGCCGAGAGACCGCGATCGTAACCGAGCCGATTCCGCGAAATGCATTCGAACTGATAGATGAACAAGCCGGCGGGGGTCGGACTCTGGCTGCGATACTCGGCTTCTCGCTCGAGAATCAATAAGGCGGTCAGCTGTTCGAAGCGGGAAACTTCGTCCTCGGCCCTGTCGATGACGAACGCCTGAAACGGCGTAAAATAATGCGACAGCCGGGCCATCCCCGCGCCCATCTTCCCGGTGTGCACCATCTCCCCCGTGAGAAACGAAATGGCGAACGGGAGCTTGGTGGTGGCCAGAATCTCTTCGTGGATCGAATCGAGGATCAACTGTGAGGGAACCCCATCCGCCAGGCGCTCGCGATAGACGCGGAAAAAATACGCCTGTTCGATGTATTCTTCACGATCGAGTTGAGATGCGGGCATGTGCATATTATCAATCATAGAGGAACGGACGCCGGTAATGTCTTCGACTATACTATACACGGCGACTATTGTAGATTGCAGGTGGTTTGGAATTTTTCCGACTCATTCCTCATCCTTCGAAGATTCGCCGATGTCTTCCGCCATTAAACATCCACTTATCCCACGAACCGATGTCGTGTTCCGCACCGAGCAGATCACAAAGACGTACCACATGGGCGACGTCGACGTGCAAGCGTTGCAGGGGATCGATCTGGAACTCTATCGCGGCGAACTCGTCGTGCTGCTCGGACCCTCTGGCAGCGGAAAATCGACGTTGCTGAATATCCTCGGCGGACTCGACACTCCCTCGACCGGCAAAGTCTTCTACATGCAGCAGGAGCTGACCGCCGAAAGCGACGCCGACTTGACATTGTACCGCCGCGACCACGTCGGCTTCGTGTTTCAATTCTATAATCTGATCCCGAGTCTCACCGCCCGCGAAAACGTGGCACTGGTGACGGAGATCGCGCAAGCGCCGATGGAACCCAAAGATGCCCTCCAACTCGTGGGACTCGCGCACCGCATGGATCACTTCCCGTCGCAGCTCTCCGGCGGCGAACAGCAGCGCGTGGCCATCGCTCGCGCCGTCGCCAAGCGCCCGGCGGTCTTGCTGTGCGACGAACCGACCGGCGCACTCGACGTGCAGACCGGCATCGTCGTGCTCGAGGTGATCGAACGCATCAACCGCGAACTCGGCACGACGACCGCCGTGATCACGCACAACGCCACGATCTCATCGATGGCCGACCGCGTGATTTCGCTGTTCGACGGCAAGATCGCCGCGGTGAATGTCAACTCGCAGAAACTTGCGCCGAAGGAGCTGGTGTGGTAACGTCATGAAGGCGCTCGATCGCAAGCTGCTCCGCGACATGCGGCATATGACGGGCCAGACGATCGCCATTGCGATGGTGATCGCCTGTGGCGTCGCCACGTACGTGATGGCGCTGACCGTCCTCGGATCGCTCAGCCTCACGCGAGAAACGTATTACGACCGCTATGGTTTCGCTCACGTGTTCGCTCAGGTCAAACGGGCGCCGCAGACGCTCGAAGCGAGGCTCGCCGAAATTCCCGGCGTGGCCCAGGTCGAAACCCGCACCGTTTTCGACGTCACGCTCAATGTCGAAGGTCTCGATGAACCGGCGATCGGCCGATTGATCTCGATTCCCGAACGCAAACGGCTCGGCATCAACGCCCTGTATCTCCGCCGCGGGAAAATGCTGCAGCCGGGCCGCTACGGCGAAGTCCTCGTCAGCGAAGGCTTCGCCGAGGCGCACGATCTCGAAGAAGGAGACAAAGTCCGCGCGGTGATCAACGGCCGATTGAAGTATCTCACCATCGCGGGCGTGGCGCTCACTCCCGAATACATCTTTCAGATACGCCCCGGCGAACTCATCCCCGACGACAAACGCTTCGGCATTTTCTGGATGTGGGAGACCGAACTCGAAGCCGCTTTTAATATGCAAGGGGCGTTCAACGACATCACCCTCACCATGACCCGCGACGCCAGTGAAGCGAAGGTCATCGCCGACGTCGACCGCCTCACCGAACAATACGGCGGGATCGGCGCGTTCGGCCGCGACGATCAGGTGTCGCATCGCTATCTCTCGGACGAGATGAAACAGCTCCGCAGCATGGCGTTCATCCCGCCGCTGATTTTTCTCTCGGTCGCGGCGTTTCTACTCAACGTCGTGCTCGCGCGGCTGATCAACACCCAGCGCGAACAAATCGCCGCCCTCAAAGCGTTCGGTTACAGCAAACTGCAAATCGGCGTGCATTACGGAAAATACGTCGCGGTGATCGTGATCTGCGGCGTGACGCTCGGGAGCATCACCGGCATCTGGCTGGCGCACGGGCTGACCGAGCTTTACGTGCGGTTCTATAAATTCCCGGTCTTTTTCTTCAAATTCGACAGCCGCGTCATCATCTGGGCGCTGTTCTGGAGCGGTCTCTCGGGATTTCTCGGCGTGCTGTTTGCGGTTTACCGCGCGGTCAATCTTCCTCCCGCCGAAGCGATGCGGCCCGAACCGCCGGCGCACTTTAAGCCGACAATCGTCGAGCGCATCGGTCTGGGGAAACTCTTCACGCATTCGGCACGGATGATTCTTCGGCATCTCGAACGCCAGCCGGTGAAATCGGTGCTGTCGGCGCTGGGGATTTCGCTCGCCGTCGCCGTGCTGGTGATGGGCCGCTTTATGGAAGACTGCATCGACTACCTGATGGAATACGAATTCCAGATGGTGCAACGTCAGGATGTGACGCTGACGTTCCGCGAAGGACTGCAATCGTCGGTCTGGCATGAAATTAATCATCTGCCGGGAGTGATGTACGGCCAGAAAATGCGATCGACGCCGACGCGGATTCATTTCGGTCATCGCTACCGCCGCGTCGCCGTCATGGGGATGGAGCCAAACGGCGACTTGTTTCGCATACTCGACGAACACGATCGACCGTTAAACGTCACGGGCGACGGCCTGGTGATGTCCGAAGCGCTCGCCGAAGTGCTGCACGTTAAGCGGGGGGACGCCGTCACCGTCGAAGTGCTTGAAGGCAAACGACCGGTCCGCGACATTCCCGTCACGGGAATTGTGCCGACGTATTCGGGCATCACCGCTTACATGTCGAACGAGGCGCTTCACCGGCTGCTCGACGAACAGGGGAGCCTGACGGGGGGATATCTGCAAGTCGATCCGCTCAAATACGATGAATTGTACAAGACGCTACGCAATACGCCCGCCGTCGCCGGAGTCTCGATTAAAGACGCGGCGATACAAAGTTTCAAAGACACCATCGCCGAGAATCTCTCGACCATGCGGACGTTCAACATCATCTTCGCGACGATTATCGCGTTCGGCGTCGTCTATAACACGGCGAGAATTTCGCTCTCCGAACGGAGCCGCGAACTCGCCACGCTGCGGGTGATCGGCTTCACCGAAGGCGAAATTTCGATGCTGTTGTTTACGGAATTGGGCATCCTGACGATCGTGGCCTTACCTTTGGGAATGGTGATCGGTTATGGTTTCTGCGCGTTATCGGTGGCGACGTTCGACTCCGAATCGTTCCGCATTCCGCTGGTGATCAAACCGGTCACGTACGGATACTCGGCGATCGTCGTCATCATCGCGGCGGTTTTATCCGGCATGGTCGTCCGCCGCCGCATCCACGAACTTGATTTGATCGCCGTGTTAAAGGCGAGAGAATAAATTGGAATGTCGAATGTCGAAATCCGAATGTCGAATCAAATCCGAATGTCCAAATGTCGAATGACGAAGCATAAATCCTCGTGAGCCGTAACATGTGTCACAGCGTTATCTCATTCGACATTCAGTCATTCGTCATTTGGACATTGATTCGACATTCGGATTTCGACATTCGACATTTATAACGAAGGTTAACCTGTGAAACGCATCGTCCGCCGACTTCTGGGAATTATGATCGTCGCAGCGGTCATTGCCGCGGTGGGGTATTCGTTTATGCCTCAACCGATCGGGGCCGATTTCGGCACGGTCGGGCGCGGCAGGCTCGAAGTTACGGTCGACGAAGACGGCAAGACGCGCATCCGCGACCGGTATGTCGTCTCGGCTCCCCTCGCGGGCCGCATCTTGCGCGTGGAACTCAATCCCGGTGACAACGTAATCGCAGGCAAGACGCTGCTGACGACGATCGAGCCGCAACATCCCGAACTGCTCGATCCCCGCGCCCGCTCGCAGGCCGAGTACCGCGTCAAAGCCGCCGAAGCGGCGCTCGAACAAGCCGATCCGCGGCAACAGCAGTCTCTCGCCGCGATGCAGTTCGCCGAATCGGAACTCGGCCGCGTGCAGGAACTTTTCAAGAGAAACACGCTCACCAAGCAGGAGGTCGAAGAAAAAGCGATGCTGTACCAGATGCGGACGGAGGAATACAAAGCCGCCGGTTTTGCGAAAGAGATCGCCCGCTTCGAACTCGAACAGGCGAAGGCCGCGCTCGAGCTCTACAAGACCGAAAGTCTGGGAGACGAAACCGACCGCGACTGGAATTTCGAAATCTATTCGCCGGTCAGCGGACAAGTCCTGAACGTGCTGCAAGAAAGTTCGACGGTGGTGCAGGCCGGCGCCGAATTGCTCGTCGTCGGCAACCCGGCCGACCTCGAGATGGAAGTCGACGTGCTCTCCGCCGACGCCGTCAAGATTCATCCCGGTGCCACGGTCTGGCTCGAACAATGGGGGGGCGAGCGGCCGCTGCGCGGGAAAGTCCGGCTGATCGAACCGTCGGCGTTCACCAAAATCTCGGCCCTGGGCGTCGAAGAGCAGCGAGTCAACGTCATCGTCGATATGGACGAATCGTACGAAAACTGGGAACGCCTCGGCGACGGTTTCCGCATCGAAGCCCGCATCGTTATCTGGGAAGGGGACGACGTGCTCAAAGTCCCCAGCAGCGCCCTGTTCCGCACCGGCGACGACTGGTCGGTCTTTCGCGTCATCGACAATCAAGCCGTGCTGACGAAAATCAAAATCGGCGAGCGCAGCGGCCTCGAAGCCGAAGTGCTGGAGGGGCTGAGCGAAGGAGAAACGGTGATTACACACCCGAGCGATAAGATATTGCCGGGAACGGAGGTGGAGGCGCGGTGAGGAAGAAGAGTGGGGAAGGGGGCGAGTGGGAGAGGGGGGATGAAGATGATGAATCCCCGTGGATGAACGTTTTGCCGGCGTATGTTACACTAATCCCATTAAAAACATCGTTCCCGTTTCATCTCTCAACCCGGAGGAGCATACCGATGGCGCGACTTTTTTCTCCCGCTCGACAACGGCTTGTCTATTTCATCTGCGTTCTGCTGTTCACTGCCAGTCTCTCAGCCGACGATTGGCCCGCGTTTCGGGGGCCGAATGGGGATGGTATTGCTGCGGACGAAAAATTCCCGACCGAATGGTCCGCCGAGAAGAATGTGAAATGGAAGATTCCGCTCGGAGGGAATGGGAACAGCAGCCCGATTGTCAGCAACGGGAAGATTTTTGTGGCGTACGCCGCCGAGGAAGGGGCGCAGCGGCATCTGCTGTGTTGCGACCGCGCGACGGGTGAGGTATTGTGGGACAAGGGGGTTGAATTCGAGAAGGGCGAAGTCACGCATCAGACGAATCCGTACGCCGGGTCGACTCCCGTCGCCGATGGCGAGCGCGTCGTCGTCTGGCATGGCAACGCCGGGGTGTATTGTTACGACTTCGACGGGACCGAACTCTGGACGCAGAACATCAGACGGCTGAAGCACGAATGGGGCTATGGCACATCGCCGATTCTGCACGACGGGCGGGTGATCCTGAATGTCGGCGCCGGTGACGAGGCCGCGATGGTCTCGCTCGATCTCGCGGACGGCAGCGTCGTCTGGCAAACTCCCGAACCGGGAGGGACCAACGACACCAGCACCCGGCTCGTCGGCTCGTGGAGCACGCCGATTATCGTCGAGGTCGACGGCCAGTCGCAGATTCTCTGCAGCATGCCGACGCGCGTGGTCGCGTATCAGCCGTCCGATGGGTCGATCTTGTGGTACGTCACCGGCATGACGAGCGAGCGCGGCGACTTGGTTTACACGTCGCCGATCGTCAAAGGTGAATACGGCGTGGCGATGGGGGGCTACACCGGACCGGCCGTCGGCTTTAAACTCGGCGGGACCGGCGACGTCACCGAGACGAACCGTCTGTGGCGGAACGACAAGGGCCAGCCGCAACGCATCGGCACCGGCGTGATCGTCGGCGATCACGTCTTCATCGCCAACGCAGGGCCGGGGACGGCACAATGTATGGAGTTGCTCACCGGCGAGGAAACGTGGAAAGAACGCCTGCAGGGGGATCATTGGGGTTCGCTGGTTTTAGCGGGAGGCAATCTCTACGCCACGAATCAGGAGGGGGCCACGACCGTGTTCCTCCCCGACGCGGCAAAGTTCGAACAAGTCGCCCGCAACGAACTCGGCGAGCCCACCAATGCGACCCCGGCGTTTTCCGAGGGAGAAATTTTCATCCGCACGGCGAGTTCGCTGTTCTGCATCGCGGAGAAGTGATCTTGAGGTCGAAGCACAGAACGTCGAAGCCTGTACTTCTGCAAAGACTCCCCTTCGAAACCGGCTCTGTCGATGTTGCGATTGCACGCATCGGTAAAGTTAAGTTTTGTAAGAAATGTTCACGAAGGCAGACTTGTGCTTGATTTCCACGGGAAATTCGTTTCAATAGGGGGATATTCATTTCTATCTGAAGGCTTGTTCTCATCATCGATCTGACACGTCGGCTCGCCGACGAAAACTTTTCGTGCCATGAAATATCGATCCGGCACGCCGCGCAATTCTCTTTTTGTCATTGTCGATTCGCTGTTGAAGGAGCCAGACATGTTCGCCGTCCGCGATTTTCCGAGTGAAGCCCGGTGGGTTTATCTCGCCTGTGCCTTGATGATGTTGACGTTAACCGGCTGCCCGGAAGAACAGCCCACGACGGCAGTGGTACGCGAACCGGTTCCCATTCTGCCCGTTCAGCCGACGGCCCCGCCCCATCCGAATTCCATCGAGATCAACGTCGGGGAGTTGGTGAAAACGGACGACTGTCAAGCGCAACTGCTCACCTTCAGCGGCGAGCGTCCCTCCGTGCTCATGGTCAAAAGTTATCTCGACGCGCAACAAGAAACGCTCCCCTCGGCGATGTTGCAGGCGCACGTCTCGGCGCGCGAACCGGCGTCGCTGGTCGGGACCACCGTCAAGGCGGAGGTCTATCTGATGACTGCCGACCCCGCTTCGTCGTCGCCGGGTGATGACGGTTCTCTCGCGGGAGTCACCTGGCATACGCCGCCGGGCGAACTTGCCGACGTGAAGATCACGGCGGTCGACGGTCGACGCCTCACCGGCGAAATCGTCTCGGGGGAATTGGTGAATACGTCGACGCAGAAACGCCATCCGCTCAAAGGGCGGTTCACCGGTCCTCTGCAATAATTCTTCCGGCGATACGCCGATGCGATGCACGGCATTATCACATGGTTTTTATCTCGTCTTCGTCGTTGATTCTGTAATGGGGAGTCGATTGTCATGGTGGCCATGCTCGGACGATTACCGACCGTTGTATTGTGTTTTGTGATTTGCGGAGCGTGCAGCGATGTGTTGCTCGCACAGACGAAATCGTCTTCCAGGACGGCGAAAGGGACGGATAATACAGATAATACCGATGCCGACCCGAACGACGACGCGACAACGGACGCCGACGCCGACGCCGATGCGAAGGGCGAAGAGGATGACAAGGACGAAAAACCGTCTGCAACGCCGCGAGCGCGCTTGAAGAAAAAACGCTCGTCGAAACGGGAAAAACCGGATGAAGTCGGTCCGCTTTCGGAATCGCCTCTGCTGGCAATGGAGGTCCGCGACGACGGGCCAAGCCGCGAACTGCGAGAGCACGGCGAAGAGTCGTGCATCGAAGCGGAGACCCGTCTGGCGGAGTTCGAAGAACTGCTCACCTCCAATCGGGCGGGTAAAATCGATCCCGTTGAACTGGGAAAAACGCTAATTCCCATTATGCACGTCGACCGCTCGGCGCGGCGGCTGACGTTTCTCGGAGAACCGAGCGGCTGGGAACTCGGAAGCCGGCATGCGATCTTGCTGCAACGGCTGAGGAGCGTGGTCGAACAGTTTCGCAAAGTCCCCGGGGTGGCCCAGAAACTCTCGAATACCGCGCCGCTCGTCAGAGTCGCCAGAATGGGTGAAGCGCAGCTCGTAAAGGTCAATCTGCTCAGCCGCAAGAAAAATTTCGCAGCCGCCGAAACGCTGATGGACGATATTCTCGACAGCGTTCACAGCGTCGGAGTGTTGTACCCGGGCGATGTCTCGACGTCGATTCTGGGAAATATCAATAGTGCGAATTCGACCGCTCAGGCGGTATTCGCCGATTACCGCCGGACTCAGGCTCTCGCCGAGATGTCGAAAGAACAGAAGCGAAATACTCCCGATTTCGCGAAGTTGTTGAAGGAATTGCAAGCGGCGACGGAGGCGATCGCCTCGGGCCGCGATCCGCAGGTGGGGAGCCGGATGATGTCCGGTCCCGAGTGGCTCGATCACTTCAGCGAACGCTGGCAACACCTGTACTTCGAGGCGAACCGCTGCTTCGGTCTGGACGTTGCCGCGGCGACGATCGGCGCCGACAAGGCGTTGATTCATTCCGATAAGCTGGTCGCCGATTACGAGCGGTTTGTCGCGGATGCTTTAAAAGGGATGGCGGGGTTGATTCGCGCGGATGCCCGCCGCACGGGCGCCGAACAGGTGGCGACGGTTTACCCCGCCTATTTGCAGTCCATCGCGAAGTTCGCGGCATTGGGCGACGTGGCGGTCGTCGAAACGGCTTTGTTGCCGGCGTTGGATGAGCTGGTGGTGAAATCGCCCGAATTGCAGGCCGATGCGCAGAGTTATTACACGTTCTCGACCGAACTCTTGCGCTGGCGGCAACGCGTGGCGGATGGTTACGTCGCCGCCAAAATGCCGCGCTATCAGGGAGTGAACGGCGCGTTTTATCAAGCGGTTCCCGATCCCGAGACGGGAACGACGCTGTTCGACCGGAATTCGATGGGAAACATGCTGCTGCTGACGATCAATGCCCCTCATGCCATTCAGGTGATCAGCCCGGCGATTGTGACCAAGAAGGTTTACGCCCAGGGGGGACTTTCGTCGCGCAACGAACGCCGGCAGGTGACCAGCTATGAGGAAGGGTCGGTTTACGCCAGCATTCCCCACGACGTCGATTTGTCGCTCGCCGTCGAGGAGTTGAAATCGGTGCTTCTCGTCAGCGACGCTTTCCCTCCGTTGACGCTGGACGCCGTACTGGCGATCGAAACGGCGACGAAAGGGGATCTCTGGCAATTCGGCGGGGAAGTCACCGACGTCGAGCTGGAAGGACGGATCACGAAACTCGCCAATGCCAGTCCCGACGACTGGGGCCTGTTTTACTTGACGACCCCCATGACGCGCGTGCCGAGCGGTTATTCGCTGCAACACGTCATGGCACACTGCCACGTCCGCCCGGACTGGCTGCGGCATCGATATTTCTTCGTCGAGTTGAACTGACCGTGGTTTTGGTAGGACGGCGTCGCGCGGCGAAGCGCCGCTTGAGCCGGCGTGCAACACAAGATCTTCCAAATTGTGCGTCCAGCATTTTTCGGAGTATTTCTTGTCCTCAAAGATGACGCCGGTGTTCTCGATGCGATGCCACACACAGCGCGAGGCCGATAACAGCAGCCGTGCGTTCTTCGATGCGCTCTTGTGAAAATTGCTGTAAGTCGGTTCGGTTCAAGGGGTCTCTCCTGTTGGCGCGACAGATGACCGATACGCCCGTCAGCCCGTCAAGCATTGACGTCACGCTTGTTTATTATACACTGATGAAAAGTGTTGCCGGGATTCGCCCGAAACGCAAATCATGCCGTGGATGAGGAGGCCGCATTATGACTCGATTCGCGACCGTTTTGATTTTCGCCACAACGGTCGGTTTGGGAGTTCAAAACTCTCGCGCCACCGAAAAACTGCTGACCATCAACAAAGCCATCGGGCACACCGGCACAGTGGCGTCTGTCGCTTACAGCCCCGATGGCAAGTCGCTGGCGTCGGCGAGTTACGACGGAACCGTGCGCGTGTGGGACGTCGCCACCGGTCGAGAGACAATCAAATTTCTCGGGCATGGGCGCGGAGCAACCGCCGCCGTCTTCAGCCCCAACGGCAAACGGATCGCCTCGGCCGGCTACGACGAAACGATCAAAATCTGGCATGCCGACAGCGGTATCGAACACGCGACGCTCCGAGGGCATACCAAGACGATCAACTCGCTCGCCTATAGTCCCGACGGAACACAAATCGCTTCGGCGAGCAACGACAAAACCATTCGCCTGTGGAACGCCGAGAACGGCGAAGTCGCCGCCGTTCTCGACAAACACGATCGCCCCGTCGTTTTTGTCGCTTTTAGCCCGAATGGAAAAACGCTTGCCACGGCAAGCCGCGATAAATCGATTCGGCTTTGGGACGTCGAACGGCGGGAGGTGATCCACACGTTCAACGATTTCGACGACGTCACCTGGTCGTTGGCGTTCAGCCCCGACGGCGCGACGCTCGCTGCATCGACAGAAAGGGGATCCATCACGTTCTGGGATACGCACACCGGCGACGTGCAGTCGACCATCACGGGGAAACGAGAATCCGTTTGGTCGATCGCCTTCAGCCCCGACGGCAAGATGCTGGCGACCGGTCACCGTGTTGGTGGAATTGATCTCTGGAATACGGCCGATCGTTCGAGTGTTGCAAACTACGGAAACAACGACGTCATCAGTTTTTTATCCCGAACTTCTGACGTCAGATCGCTCGCCTTCAGCCCCGACGGCCAGTCGCTCGCCTCGGCAAGCGACGGAAAGATCAAGCTGTGGGACGTCGTCGACGCCGAAACGCCAACCGGCGCGAAGCGTATCGAAAAACCTCGATTGACGCTCGCTGCCGTGCCCGGTCATACGCGCGCCATCAGTTCGCTCGTGCTCAGTCCCGGCGGCCAAATGCTGGCGTCGGCGAGCGAAGACGGCACGGTCAAGGTATGGGATGCGCGCACCGGCGAACTGCGCCTCGACATTCGGGCCACCGTTCGCGGGTTCGATTCGTTGGACTTTAGCCCCGACGGAAAAATCCTTTCCGTTCCGGGCATTGACGGCCAACGGCTCGAACTTTGGGATCTATCGACCAGTCAAGAACTGACGAAAACGATGGAATCTCCGCCGACCGCCCGAACGTTCGCGAAATTCAGCCCCGACGGCAAATGGCTGGTCACCGGCGATCTCGGGGGAAAAATTTTCATCCGCGACGCGAAAACTTACAACGTGGTCAAGTCGATCGACGCTTACAAAGACGGTGTGAGTGCCGTCGTTTTCAGTCCGGACAGCCGATTGCTCGCGTCGTCGGGGAGGGATACAAGAGAATGGCTCGATTCGTCGGTTAAGATATGGAACGTCGATACCGGCGAACAACTCGAACAACCCCGGCCGGAACGAGGGATGTCATTGTTGGCATTAGGATTCAGCGTCGACGGACGGACGCTATTCTCGATCGACTTGTCCGGGTCGCTCCGGGCATGGAACGTCGCTTCCGGCGAAGAAACGGCGATCTTGGAGCAAAGGTCGAAGATATCGAAACCGTTCGCGATTTCTCCGGACGGCCGAATCTTCGCGGCGATGATCGGCCTCAAGACGATCACGTTCGGCGAAACCGCCACCGGTCGCGAATTTGCGTCGATCGAGATAAACAACGCCGAGTTGTCGGCCCTAGCATTCAATCACAACGGCAGCATTTTCGCCGTCGGCTACGACGATGGCGACATCGTGTTGTGGGAGGTCAGCGAGAATGATTAGACAACTGTGAAAACACATTTATCTCTTCGCCGCCGTGAGCAATGTTTTCTCCACCGCTGTGGGCAACGCCATCATGTGAAATCGGTCGATCGCAAAGGCGTAATCTTCGCCGCTATTCATCCAGCGGTGCATCGCCCCTTTTTCCGTTTGAATGTGCCCTGTATCCGTCAGTTCGATCTCCATGATTCGCAAAAATTGATTTCACCGCCGACGCAGGGAATTGGGATCAAGCCCCCTCATCGTCGCGACAATTTCACGGTGATACGCCCCGTCTCTCCCGGCTGAAGCGTCACGGAGGGTAATAATCCATTTTGCATCAGATAGTCCGGGTGTGCGACGCTCATGTGAAACCTAGAACCGTCGGCGGAACGGTACACCCCACCCGCCAGGTGAGAGACGACGGCCACACCCTTCTCGTCGGTTGTCGCTTCAAACGACGGCTTGCTGATGCCGCTGCGATCTTTGCCCGTCGCCAACCGGGCTCGTAAATTCGCCGGCATGTCCCATCCTGTTCCCAACTCGAAGGCGCCCCCGCGGAAAAATGACTGCTGGGCATAAAAGACGACCGTGGCATTGGGAACCGGCTTTTCGTTGGCATCGACCACCGTGACTTCACAAGCCGACGTACGCTCCATGGGGATCACCGTTTCGGACGCAGTCGGCGACAGGCGATGCAACCGGGGGTAATACAGTCCATTTCGCACATACTCCGGGCGAAACGTTGTTGGCAGATCCAGCCCATATTTCTCGATGTACGAATCGAGTTCGGTGAGCGTGGGAGACTGCGAGACCCAGCCGTCGCAAAGCGCGATCAGTTGCACGTCTTCGTTCGCCGGCAAATCTTTGATAACGAAGGTTCCGTCCGCGGCGATCTCTGCGGACGCGCCCCAGAAGACCGTGTCGTTGAAGTCGGGCCCGCTGTAGACGGCGGCGATCACTCTTCCATTCTTGATCGGGCGCGGCACGTCGTCCGACAGCCGGCCCTTGACGCTTACGCCCGGTTTCAGAGCCACATCGATCGAAATCGGAGCTTCCTTGTAGTTCGTCAGATCGATGACGTCGCTAAACTGCACGGGCCCTTGTTCGGGGGCATGAACGACGCGCAGCCAGCGGGACGCTTTCTCTGAGGAGAGATCGAGCCGATCGATCGTGAGCACGCCGTCCGTCTCCGACCAATTGTCCTTGATTCCGCGAAGCTGCGGATACAAGCCTCGCAGAGAGGCTGCTTCTCCCTGCAGATGCGCGCGAATCTCGATTGTCTGCGACGGGGCCAAGACGATCTTTCGAACGCCGGGCGCGGGGGCATCGCCTATCCACACGTGCGCCGAGAGCGGCGGGTAATCGGGGTGGTCGACTTCCAGGAAGATGCTTCGAGCACGTCTAAACATCGATTTCACTCTGGAAAGGTTGATGCGAACATTGCCGTCGGCATCGCTCTTGGCTACCGGAACGAGGGCAATTAAAGAGAGACCTCCCACGCTCGATCCGCCGGGAAGTCCCAGACCCGTGAACGTCACCGTCGCGCCGGCGATAGGACGACCGTCGTTGGTCTCCACCCCAAAAACATACTCACGTTGGATGGGCGCCGAGTCTACGAATACGTCTACGAATACGTCTTCCAATAGCCATACCACGGTGTCCCATAAACTGTCGTTCGTCTCCTCAGAGAGAGCCGTCTTCTGGGCGACGACGGCCGCCGAGGATGAGGGCGATGCCTCGTTCTCACCGGCAACATCGCTTGCGTTGTCGACCTGCGTCACCAATTTCTGATGGGCTTCCAACACAGATGCGAGCGGCTCCTGCGATGATGAATTTTGGTTTTCGGTGACGGAAGAAGGCGTGTTGTCGTCGATCTGTCCCCACGCCGCCGCAGCGAATAGCAGTAGCGCCGCAGCGATGCCGGTCATCCAGCATGCGGCACGATTCGAAGAAGAACGACTCACGCCCAGGAGTCTCTCGATCCGTCGTCGCAGATCGCTGCCGGTGGCTGCGACCGCCCATCCGGGTGATTGAACCCGCTGATCATCAAGCGTCGTTAATGCCTTGGCGTAAAGCAGGCGGTTGCCGCAGGCCGTGGCAGCGAGATCGTCGGCACAGAACTCCCGCTCAAGCCGCATTCGCCGTGAAACCCACCATACCCCCGGATGATAGAACAGCAATGTCTCGACCGCGATTTGCAAGCCATTCACCAGATAGTCGCGACGGCGGATATGCGCCAATTCGTGTAGCAGAATCGCCTCCAGTTGATCGGGGGGTAATCGGCTCACCAAGCCCAACGGCAGCAAGATGGCCGGGCGCAGCCAACCGACGACGCTCGGCACTTCGAGCAACGCGGATTCAAGAACGTCAACGGTGCGATGGACTCCCAGCCGACGGCTCAACTCCACCATTACCAACGAGAACCTTCGGTCGACCGGTGCCGTGCTGCAACGACGAAGACGTTCCACAAGCCACCAGCCGCCGAACTGCCGGCAAGAGAGCAAAAGCACGCCCGCCAGCCACACGCCGACAATTCCAGGCAGGAACGGTTCGATCGTCATCTTTATTACGTGAAATCGATTGGAACCGACTACCGTCTCGGTCGGGAACTGCGATTCTCGCGGAAGGGAAACATTGCCAACGGGGTTGATCGCCGGCTCTTGCGAAACCGTCAATTCGAAGGAACTCGGCCCCGCTTCGGCGATGGGGGACGCGACGACCGCTGTCGAACGTGCTTCCACGGGTATCGAGACTTGAAGCGTCGACCCCTTCGACGTCTGCCAGAGACATGTCCCCAACGGGCCGCCCAGCATCGCGAGCATGGTGATGCCGGCGAGCAGGTATCGCATTTGCGGCGACCGATTGCGGAGCAACAACTGCGCAACCTCGTGCAACAAGGTCAGCAGAGCCAACTGCCAGATCGAATGCAACAGCGTCCAGCCGAGACATTCCACGAAAGAAGGGGCGATCATGAGGATTCCTTTTCTAATCGCTCGATGAGTTGTTTGATCTCAGCCATTTCCTCCGCCGAGACGCGATGGGACGAAAGCGCCTGAACCAATAGCTTGCCGGCGGCGCCGCTGAAGGCACGGAGCACAAGGTCATTCACGAGTTGTTTCTGCGTCACCCGCTGCGAATTCGCTGCCCGATAGACTTGAGGACGTTTCGAATCGTCTCGAAGCACGAGTCCTTTGGCCTGCATGACTTGCAGCATTTTCAGCGTCGTGGAATATCTTTTGCCATGTTCATCCGCAAGGGCGTTATGAACTTCGCGAACGGTGGCAGCTCTGAGCGTCCATAGGACGTGCAGGATTTTCAATTCCACTTCGGTCGGCTTGGGGGATGAGCTTTTTCGTCTTTTCATGATCTGAGATAAACGTGTCGTCGTGTTGAGAACCGGATGACAGTTTGACGAAGGGTTTCGTCATTCGACGGCGAGAATATGACGAAACTCTTCGTCATTGTCAAGTGCGATCTTCATTGGCACTTGATCGGTCTCTTCCACATACGCTAACGATTTTTTTGGGGGATCGCGCCGGGCAACAACGGGGAGACGATCGATTTGAGGGTGCTGTAGATTTCATGCAGCGGCGGGAACCGGAATTCGCTTTTCCGGCGTTGGGGTGGTGTCCTAATTTGGAAGAGCTCAGCGGGTGGCACGTCCCTGAGCGGCTGTTCGGATGCAATACCGTGCGAAGGGCGTGGTTCTCTTCAGCAATCGACACGCCCGTCGAAGACTCCGGGACGTGCCACCCAAATTAGGACACCACTGGCGTTGGCGTTGAATGCATTGATGGAAGACTCTCCGGGGAAGATTTGATATGATCGGGCAGCGTAATGCGCTCACGATGTTATCTATCCGGAGTTTAACGATGGACGTCATATCTTTGCACCGATGTTCCGCCTTCCGTATCGGGATTCTGGCATGGGGTATGGCCTTGTCGTGGCCGTCTCTCACTCGGGCCGATGAACCTGCGAAGCTCATTTCGCATTGGCCGCTCAAGCAAGACGCGCGCGATGCCATCGGCTCGGCTCATGGGGAAGCGGCTCATGTCGAGTTCTCCGGAGAAGATGGTGCGGTGTTTAACGGTCGCGACAGCCTCATTACGATTCCCGATGACGACGCCCTCGATCTGGGGCAGCGCGACTTCTCGCTCGCACTGTGGGTTAAATGCGAGACCCCGCTCAAAAACACGCTCGGCGATCTGGTGAGCAAGTACGATCCCGAGAAACGCCGCGGCATCAATTTTCATATCGCGGGAAGCGCCCCTTCTTATAACGGGATGTCCGACACGCGGCATGTGTACTTCGGCATCGACGACGGCTACCTCAGCGAATGGGCCGACCGCGGCAAACCGTGGCCGTCGAATTCTCTGGTCTCGTGCCTGCTGGTGCATGACGGCGAACTGTATTGCGGCATCGCCGATGCCGATAACACCGAAGACAAGGCAAAGATGTTCCGTTACGCGGGCGGCAAGGAATGGATCGACTGCGGCCGGCTTGGCAGCGACGAGAATCATCATTCGATTCAGGCGATGGTCGTTCACGAGGGGAAGATTTATGCCGGCACGGGAATCTGGAACTGGGAGCAGGCGCGAGGAAACACCGAAGGACTTCCCGCCGCCGCCCCGACGCGGGTCTTCGTCTACGAGGGAGGAACCGAATGGCGCGACCTCGGGCAGATCGGCACGGGCTCGCGCGTGCTTACGCTGGCAAGCTACAACGGCGAACTCTTCGCCGGCATCGACAGCCACGGCGGCGGCCATGTCTACCGGTACGACGGCGAACAATGGCACGACTGCGGCGCTCCCGATGGCCGCAACCTCGAATGCTTCCTGCCGGTCGGAGGGAAACTATATGTCTCGACGCACGGCAACGTCTTCGAATATCTCGCCGACAATTCGTGGAACATGATCGGCAGCGATCCGCACGAAATCAACCAGATCCACTCGATGCAGGTCGTCGGCGGGAAGATTCATCTCGGCACCTGGCCTCAGGGGTATGTTCTGCGACGTGAAGGCGAACACGATTGGACGATCACCGGCCGGCTGGGCCTCCCCGAAGGTCAGCGGCTGTGCAACGAAATCAACGCGCTCACGGTCTATAACGGCAAGCTGTATGCGGGCGTTATTCCCAAAGCCGAGTTCTACCGTTATGAAGACGATGGCGACTGGACGTTGCTTGGCCATCTCGCCGATCGCCCCGATTGGGAGGTCAACAATTATCCGACGTGGTTGCGGCTGACATGTCTGACAATGTTTCAAGGACGATTGTTCGGCTGCACGGGGTCGTGTCAGGGACGCGCGCTCGATGCGCCCGTCGACGAATCGCTCGGCCGCGTTTACTCCATTCAAGCGGGACAGGTCGCCAGCCACGAGCACGACATCGGCGGGGAATGGACGCATCTCGCCGGAGTCCGCGAGGGACGCCAACTCAAACTGTACGTCGACGGTAAACTCTCGGCGGCGACGGAACTCCGCGACGGCGACGCCTTCGATTTGAGCAACGACATGCCCATGTTGATCGGCTTCGGGGCGCAGAACTATTTCACCGGCAGCATATCGGACGTCCGGCTGTATGACGGGGCCGTTGATGAGCAGACGATCGGGACGATCAGCAAAGACTTGTAGGGTGGCGCCGCACCGTTTTGGTTTACGCCTCGAACACGAGTGCGGCGTCGTCGATGCGGATCAGGCCCTGGCAGAGCGGGCCGCCGGTAGGGACGTCGAGCGTGCCGGGCGAGGTCTTTTCGACGATGACAGCGACGCCGATGCCGTGACTGAGCTGATTCCTGCCGCCGTTCTGACTCTCCAGCCGGGCGGTGACGGAATATTTGCGATAATCGGCGGCGAGCGAACCGGCGAACGGCGGTTCGAATATCGTCGAGGCGTATTCCACGATCTGTTGGATGTTGCGATAGGCATTCGCGTACCCGAACAACACCAGGCGGCAGGTGAAATTCCGGCACCAGACGTCGCGGTAATACTGGGGACGATCGTAGGCTCCGCCCGACGAATGAACGGAAAACGTGAACTGCCCCGGACGCGGATTCTGAATGTCCTGCACGAGAAGAGCATGGGTGCCCTGCGCGATTTTTCCGACTCCGTTGCCGGTGGCGAGTCCGTAACCGATCGCCGCATGATGCGTGCCGCTGCGCGAGCGGACGTCGGCGACATTCGCGAGAATGACGCTGAATTCATCTCCCCTGGCGAACGAATGCAGCGGCGTCGCGCGCCAGCCGGGGGCCGATTCATTCGCATCCAACAGTGCCGGGTTTTCGAAATCCAGATTGACCAGCGGACCGTTCGCGTTGCTGGGAACCGATTCGATGCGACCGCCGGGAGTGGTGCGGGCATCGGTCGCGGGGCCGTTGCCGAGAAGCCCGGCGATCGGTTCCCCTTCGGTGGCGCGCAGCGGCCGTCCCGTTTTATCGGGGAAGAAGGATTCGTGGCCGACTCCCAGAAGATGCAGCATCGTCGCCGTCATGTCTTGCGGCTGGACGCGGTTTTCGAGCGGATAAGCGCCGTTGCGGTCGCTAGCACCGTACGCTTGAGCCGAGCGGATGCCGGCACCGGCCATCACGAAATTGAAGACGTGTCCCCAATGATCGCGGCCGCCGGCGGCGTTGAACTTCGGCGTGCGGCCCATCTCGCCGACGGCGACGACGAGCGTTTCGTCGAGGAGTCCCCGCGCTTCGAGATCTTCGATGAGCGCGGTAAAGCCGAGGTCGAATTGCGGGCAGAGGACGTCTTTCATCCGCACGTCGTTCTGGGCATGTGTGTCCCACAGCGGATTGTTTGCGCTCAGATCGCCCGGTTCGCGCGGCCAGTTGACGAAGACCATACGCACTCCCGCTTCGATCAGCCGGCGGGCGAGCAGCACCGACTGTCCCCACTTGCCGCGGCCGTAGCGGTCGCGGAGTTCGGGGGGTTCCGCTTCGAGGGCGAACGCATGCCGCGCTGATCCCGAAACGAGAATGCCGAGCGCATCCTGCTGTAAGCGGTCGTATTCGCTGACGACGGACGACGTGGAGGCCAATCGCGCGACGGCGTCGAACTCGGCCAACAACAATTCGCGGGAGGCCAGTCGAGAACCCGGCACCTCCTCGGGCAGGCTGAACCCGTCGATTCTGAAATTGGCGGCGGCAGGATCGCAACGGAAGATTTCGGGATCCCAGCGCGGACCGAGGAACCCGGCGTTCTGACCCGGCAGAAAAACATTCGGATTGGCGACGATCGGTTCGGGCAGCATCACCGAACTGAAGGGGGCGTCCGTCGCCGGTTGCAGCATCTTCACGATCGAGCCGAGCGTCGGCCAGTCGGTTGGGGCGAGCGCCCGCATGTCGGGACCGACGTATTTATGTCCCGTGTTGACCCAATACCCTCCCGATTCGTGGTTGTTGTCGTCGGTGGCGAACGAACGGACAATCGCCAGTTTATCGGCGATGCCAGCGGTTCGCGGCAAGAGTTCGCAGATGTCGATCCCCGGCACGTTCGTCGAAATCGGCTGAAACATGCCGCGGATCTCCGCCGGCGCCTGGGGCTTCGGATCGAACGTCTCGTACTGCGACGGCCCTCCGGAAAGGAACAGGTAAATCACATTCTTCGCGCGGCCGAACGTGGGATCGTCGACCAGCCCGGCAGAAGGGGTCGCCGCCGCGGCCCGGTTACGGGCGAGCAATTGCGGCAAGCCGAGCCCCAAGACGGGAATCGCACCTATTCTCATCCATTCGCGGCGCGAGCATGTCGATCCCGTGAAGTTCATCGTCTCTCCAGAATGGCGCTCAATTGGCGGTGAGCGTAAAGTCCTTTTTGTTCTCACCGCCGACGACGTCGGCCGTGAGTGTTGTCTCGGTGTTGTATTTTGCGGGGATGTAATCTTCGGTGACTTCCATCTCACCGGTGGCAGGGGGGACGGCGGGAATTTTCTCGCCGGTTTTTCGGGTCGCTTTGATTTCCACTTTATGGCTGCCGATGACCGGTCCCTTGTCAGCGGGGATGGTATAGGTTCCATTGACGATGCGGTCGCCCGAGACCGGCCCCTGGGTGTCGCCGGCGGGAACAAAGGAGATGGTACCGTCTTCGACCGGTTGTCCGTCGAACGTCACCTGTCCCGAGATGCTGGCGCGTTCCGGACCCGAATCGCCGCAACCCGAAAGAGTGACGGTTGCCAACGCGGCGACACAAAACATCTTGCTCACGAGACTGCTGAAGTAATGTAATGACATGGATGTCCTTCTTGGGAGATAAGCTGATCGGGTTTTAAAATCTGTAACATTTTAGCCGAATGGCGAACTCCTCATTTTCAAAACCAAAGAGAAAACAAGACGAAGAATTTTAACGCGGAAGCCGCAGAGATCGCGGAGATACAGGCGATCTCAAAAAACTCTCTGCGTCCTCAGCGCTTTCTGCGTTTCAATCTGAATTCCAGTGATTTTTTTGAGTTTTTTAGGCTGTTCGCCGTCTGGCTCGTACCGTCACACGGCAACGGGCTAAACCCTCCCTTCGGAACAAAAGGAGGGATTCGGCTCCTATTTTCGTAATGACCGTCGTCGCGAAGCGGAAATCGGCAGCGGTTAGAATTCGCCGAGGACTTCGTTTCCGGCGATGGTGGCCAAGCCGCGCCAGATGTTGATGCTGATGTTTTCGCTGACGAAGCGGACGGCGCCGTCACCCATCAAGACGTGCACTCCCCCTTCGTGACGGCTGCGGGAGGCTGCGGTGTCGGTGGTAGCCCCATCGCCGTTAACGGCGGGCAGATTGTCGGCCGGTCGGCCGCCGGCAGTTTGATTATCGCACCAGTTACAGCAGGGATAGCAACGATCGGGAAGCGGACTGTTCGGCCCGAGTTCGGTGTAGACCTGCGAACCGGCAGGCTGGTCGCTCCACGCACTGCCGCGCAGGTCGGCCTCGGTGCCGGTCAGGCTTTCGGCGATAAACATCGTGTTGCTGGTGCCGTCGCGCACATCACGAAGGCGGATGGAACGGTTCGCGCCAAAGACGGCTTTGAGCGAAGGATTGGTGGTCCAGATATCAGCAAGCTGAAACCCATTGAACACACCGGAATAGTTGGTCAAAAACAACTGCTGAGGCGGCGCCCCGGCCTTATGAGTTCCCCCCAGCCCGTCGCTCGGACAGAGCAACATCGGCACCGATGCACCTGTCGCAGCCTGATTCACGCCGTACCATGAGATCCCGGGCGTATTGGAATTAAACAGATTGTAGACGTTGGCCTGATCGAAATGCGGCAGCAGGTGCACCATGAACGGCGTGCGCGGACCGCCGTATAAGGAGTTGCCCGTCCAGATCACGCCCGGAGGAAACGCGGTCGCGGAGTCGTGATAGTTGTGCATGGCCAGGCCGAGCTGTTTCATGTTATTGCGGCATTGCGTGCGGCGGGCCGCTTCGCGCGCCTGCTGCACGGCGGGGAGGAGCAAGGCGATGAGTACGGCGATGATGGCGATGACCACCAGCAATTCGATGAGCGTGAATCCTTGACGTCGACGTTTGAGATGCCCCATGAGAGATGACTCCTTACGATAAAAGGACTGGGAATGCTGATCCGTTGACAAGCATTGAGTGGAACGCTAGAAGGGGAAGTGTGATTATCAGTGATAATCACATGCGCCCATTTCAACCACTTAAATTCAAATTGTCAAGCGAGCCACGGCGGAATCTGGCTTTTCTCCGCTACGAACGCTATCTTTCGCAACGTCATTTCATCTCCGTCCCGATGCGAAACCGACTCATGTCCCCCACGATCTCGCGATCCAATAACGTCGTTCGAACCATCCTGAACTACATCCACGACGCCGGCTTGAGCGAGGGAGATCGGCTTCCCTCCATTCGCGAATTATCCGCCGTCCTCGAATTGGGCCCCCATCTGATCCGCGACGGACTGATGCAGGCGCAATCGCTCGGACTGATCCGAATTCATCCCCGCGCCGGCTCGTTCGTGAAATCGCTCAACTACCTCCCGTTGGTCGAAGCCTTAAACGACACCGTCTCGTGGGGGCTGATGCAAACCGACCAGAACCTGTTTCACGTCATCGATGCGCGAATCCTCATCGAGATGCAAACGGTGCGGCTCGCCGCCCGCCTGCGCACTCAGGAGCAGATGCTTCCGCTGCTGCGTCCGTTGAAAGTGATCGAACAGCCCGACGTCGAAGTTTCCGCCAGCCGCAACGCCGACCTGGAGTTTCATCTCGAAATCGCCCGCATCGCGGCGAATCCGGTGCTGGTGATTCTGCTGCAAAGTCTGCTCGAACTGCTGCGGCCCTGTTTCAACACCATGTCGACCACGAACGAAGAAATCGAACGCCGCAATCGCACCCATCTTGGGATTTATCAGGCGATTTTGCAGCGAAATGAAGACCTCGCCGCCGAGTTGATGTCCGATCATCTCAATCTGGCGAGGGAATCGTTGATCCGAGAAACCGAAACCGCGGATCAGCTCCTGGGGGGCGATCGATAGCTCATTTCGCCGCGGGCCAGAGGTTCGTCCTTCACAAACGAATCATCCGCCGGTTAAAATACGCGCCGTCAACGTTCGTCGAACGATCGCCCGGCCGCCGCGGTACTCTTGCGGGAGTTTCATCAGCAACACGACGTCCCTCACATTCACCCGCCCCAAAAACTTTCCCTCCCCACAACGGGCCTGCTCTCGGGCTCCGCACACTGGACCCTCGACACTCGACCTTTCCCCCCTGGACTCTCATCGTGACGACGAAAAACCGGCTGCTGTATTTGATCTGCATGCTCACCGACTTCGCCGTCTTTATCGAGGTCTTTACGGTGTCGCGTGGATTGGCCGAAGCCGGTGCCGAGCCGTATTATCTGGGCATCGTCGGGGCAGGCTTTTCGTTGACCGCAGGCGTCGCCAGCGTGCTCGGAGGCTGGCTGGCTCATCGATACGACAGCCGAACCATTTTTCAGATTGGCGCCGGGTTGATCGTGTTGACCATCAGAGAGAGCATTCTGGTGAGCGACACATCGCTTCTACTGGCGATTTACTGGCTGCAGGGCATCGGACTGGGATTCTTGTATCCGCCGCTGATCGGCTGGCTCAATCAGGACGTCGACGCGCACGCCAACAGCCAGGGAGTCAGCCGTACGCTGATTCTGTTCTGCGTAGCCTGGAACTTTGGCATGATGTGCGGCCAGTTGACCGCCGGTTCGCTGTTCAAGGTCGGACCGGAATGGGCATTGATGTTCGCGCTGTTCGTGGCGACGATAAACCTCGTCGTGGCGACGATCGTCGTGCGTCTCCCGTCGCCGCGGGTTCAAACCGAAGCGAAGGTTTCCGCCGAACCGCATCCCGATGCGCAACTCGCGACGTCGTTCAAGCGGCTCAGTTGGATCGCCAATCTCGGGGGCATGTTCGGCGGCAGCATGATCGTGCATCTGCTCCCCGATCTTGCCGTCCATATCGGCATTCAATCCGACGATCACGGCTATCTGCTGGCCAGTTGGCGCGCGGTGATTATCGCAACGTATTTCGTCATGCATTATTTAGCCTTTTGGCACTACCGCTTTGGAATCGCGGTCGTTTCGCAAGTTTTCGGCGCGGCGGGATTAATTGTGATTTCACAAGCCGATTCGGGGTTCACGCTTTTAATCGGACTCACGCTGCTCGGTCAGCTCGTCGGCTACAACTATTTTTCCGGCCTGTTTTACAGCACCGCCGGGAGTTCCAACGAGTCGCGCGCCCTCGCGGCGGGAATTCACGAAGCAACGCTCGCCGCCGGAATGGCGGTCGGAACAATCGTCGGCGGCGCCCTCGGTTCGTTGTACGGTCACCGGGTTCCTTACGTCATGTCGGCGGCGGTGCTGTTAACGCTGGTCGCCGTGCAAGGGGTCGCCTGGCGGTCGTGGGTCCGCCCGATTCATCGGCGAAGAGAATCGGAAATGCTTGAAGATCTCTCCGTTTTGAACGACGGCGTGAGCGTGGACGCGGCATGTGCGACATCAGAATGAAGATGACATCAATAAAGGCCGATGTTATGATAAAGCGGCCCGGAGATTCTCGAAGAACAGGGACCATCGATGTTACGGCTTCTCGGAAACACCAAACGAGTCTGCGACGGAACGACGCGGCGGGAATTCCTTGTCGCCGGGGGAATGAGCGGTCTCGGTCTCGGCATGGCGGGAATGACGGGACAACTGCGAGCGGCGAACGCGGTCGCTGCTGAACCGCCCCAGGGCAAAGCCAAATCGGTGATCTGTCTGTTTCTGTTCGGCGGATGGAGCCAGCTCGAAACGTTCGACATGAAACCGAACGCCGCGGAAGAAATACGCGGTCCGTACAAACCGATCGCCTCGAGCGTTCCCGGTTTGCAGGTCTGCGAGCATCTGCCCCTCTTGTCTCAGCGGATGCATCGGATGGCACTCATTCGCTCGATGACGACGCCCGACCCATCGCACAACACGGCCCGGGTTCTCACCGGATTCGATTCCCAGTCGGGAGGCCTGTTAAAAGGGACCGGAATCAATCCCGCCATCGCGGGGGACAAACCCTTCTTCATGTCGGCGTTGCAATACCTCGGCGAACATCGCGGCACCGCGACGTCCGATGCCCGTCTGCCTCCGCATCTGTGCCTTCCCAATCGGCTGGGTCTGCTCGAGGGATATAATCGGACCGGTCCCTATGGCGGAATTCTCGGTTCGCGGTTCGATCCCCTCTGTACGCAATTCGGCAAGAACGGCGAGCATCTGTTCGAACCGGGGGGCGTCAACGCCGAGACGCTGAGTTTCGTCCCCGACGGCGCCATGCTGCATCCGGAGATCACGCTCGACCGGCTCGATCGCCGACGCAGTCTGCTCGAACAGGTCGAAGCCCAACGCCGCGATTTGGTCGAATCGACCGCCGTCGCGGGTTATGCATTTCGCGAGGAACAAGTCATGCGATTGTTGACCTCCGACCGCATACGCGATGTGCTCGATTTGAATCGCGAACCCGCCGACGCCCGCGACCGCTACGGCTGGAACCTGTTCGGCCAAAGCGTGCTGCTCTCGCGCCGCCTGGTCGAAAACGGCGTGCCGCTGGTAACGGCGATCTGGGATTGCACCAAGGAAAGCAGCGACATTTCGATGCTCGGCTGGGACACGCATTGGGATCACTTCAAGGCGTGTGAAGGCTGGCTGCTGCCGGGGATCGATCGAGCGATCTCGTCGTTGCTCGACGACTTGACCGAGCGCGGTTTGCTCGATGAAACTCTGGTCGTCATTTTCAGCGAGATGGGCCGCACGCCGCGCGTCAACAGCCGATCGGGCCGCGACCATTGGACCGGTACGTTCTGTGCGCTGCTCGCCGGTGGGGGGACTCAATCCGGCGCCGTGTATGGATCGAGCGACGCCATCGCCTCATACGTCGCCGAGCTGCCGGTCGATCCGCAGGATTTGCTGGCCACGGTGTACCACTCCGTCGGCTACGGCAACGAGACGATGATCTACGACAACCAGAACCGCCCCACGCCGCTGTACGGCGAAGGGCATGTTATTGAGAGTATTCTGACGTGACTTTCGCTCGCTGACGCTTGGTTATTGGTTTTTATTTTATTGGAACATTCCCGGAGCATGATTGTGTGTCAAATCATGTTATTCGTCTTAATTCCGCATGCGATGGATTTTGCCGCGGAGATCATTGATCAAAGGCAATACGTGCGGCCACTCGAGCAGTATGGTTCGGTCGGCTATGAATATTGGTCGGATGACTTCGAGCCTTGGATACCTGAACCGGTACGCCGATTATTGGGTAATGATCTCTTTTATGATGTTACTTTTGTGCAACTTTGGGGTGACCAGGTTACAGACCACTCGATCGAGTTGTTGGCCACGATTCCAACCGTGAGGAGTGTCTATATCAGCGGAATAGCTCACAAAAGAATGGCGATAACGCATCCCACGAAAATTACAGATGCCGGCTTGGAGCATTTCTCGAAGATGAAAAATTTGACATGGTTGGTGTTGACTGATGCGGAGATTACAGATCAGGGCCTGCGTACATTCCTGAACATGCCGCAACTTCAATATCTGCGATTCCAGCGCACGAAAATCACGGAGACAGGTCTTGCCGAACTCCGATGCGGACTTCCCAATTGCGATATCCGAGACATGAATCTACCACCACCGTAGGACGGCCTGATGACCCGCGCGGCTTGTCTTTACTTTTCTCTGGCTCTGGACTCTCGTCTCTCGACTCTGGACTGTTCATGATCAACCTCTTACAACCGTTGTCGTCGCTGCATCAAGTCCATCAACTCAGAACCGATCCCGGGCGGGACTGGATTCGCGACGAGAACTTCGTCATCGATGCCGCTCCGGACGATGCGAACGACCCCGCCCCCGAAGCAAGCTGGCCCGGCGATGCCGTTCGCACGGGTGTCTGCGGCGCGGTGAGCCCTCGGGTGGTTGCACTGCCTGACGCCGGTTATCGGCTATATTACTCGCAGATGTTGCCGCGGCCTGGGTTTCCCGCCGGCGCGCTCGATTACGACAACTGCCGCACGCGGATTCTCAGTGCGTTTTCCCCCGACGGCGTCCATTGGACTCCCGAACCGGGCGTGCGGCTTGCTCGTTCACAATGCGGCGACGACGTCCGCCGGGTGGTCTCATCGGAGGTCGTCCCCGTGGCGGCGGGTGATTCACGCCTGCGAATGTACTTCGAAAGTTGCAGCGGGTTGCAGTCGCAGCCGAGTACGATTCGCTCCGCCATTTCAGAGGACGGTTTAACCTGGACGGTCGAACCCGGCATCCGTTTCGGCGACGGCGAGCACAACTTCATGTCGCCGCGGATTCTGTTTCTCGAAGACGGCCGTTGCCGGTTGTATTGCTGCGAGCGCGAGGCCGGCATCATCAGCGCCGTTTCGGACGACGGCGTCACGTTCGACCGCGAGCCGGGCGTCCGCATCGGGTCCGACGCCGAATACGACGCCCTCGTCGCCTTCGCCTGCGAAATCATGACGCTCGAAAACGGCGTGTACGTGATGTACTACGCCGGCTACGGCACGCCGAAACAATCGCACATCCTGCGCGCCGTCTCGGAAGATGCGATCACCTGGCGGAAGGAAGAAGAGCCGATCATGTCCCCCGGCGCAGGAACGTGGGACAACGCGAAGTGCTCCGAAGTCTGCCTCTACCACATGCCCGCCGGCAACCCAACGGGTTCAACATTCGGCATGGTCTACGAAGCCTGCGACGGCAAAGGCAAAGACAAGCGAGGCGTCTGGCGCATCGCCGGCGCGAAGTCGGCACGGTGAGCTGGTGTTAATCCTTCTCCCGCAGGGAGAAGGTGGCCGCAGGCCGGATGAGGGTGTCTTTTCATCCGCGGCCCCTGTTCAATTCGCGTCCCCAAGATAAATCAGCGAACGATTGCTCTCAATTTCTTCGATCAACCGTTGCGGGTAAAATCGTTTTCGCCTCAGTTCTTCGATGGGCATCCACGCCAAGCCGATCTGGATGCGATCTTGAAATCCGCTTTCAATCGGCACGTAACCGTCAGGGACGCTGCAGCGAAACACGAAATCGATCTGATGCAATCCCTCGGTGCCGGCGTGCAGCTCGTGATTGTCGGCGATGTATTCCCGGATGAATCGCAACTCGTGAATCATAACTTCCGTGCCGATTTCTTCGAGGCATTCCCGTTGCAGCGCCTCGGCCAGCGTTTCGCCGTGCTGTTGTCCGCCGCCGGGAAACACGTACCAGAATCCGCGATCATCTTCGTTGATGGTCACGAGCAAACAGTCGCCGCGAGAGATGAGAGCTTTTGCCGAGGTGCGGATACGCATGTGACTTGTACTTATGGAATTCTTCGTTTAGCCGCGACGCGGAGGGTTTCCGAAGCGAAGCGCTTCGAGCGTGAATCGGGCGAAGCGGGAGCTTCGAAGACCTTGCGTTCCCAAGCGGAGCATGGGAACGAGAACTTCACTCCGTCTTCCCAAAACAATACAAATGCCCGTTGGTGCGTAGGAAAATCTGTCCGTCGATGATGGCGGGGGTGGCGTACGCGTCTTCGCCGAACTCGACGCTGTGCAGGATTTCGTAGTCTCCGGCGGCCTTGACCACCGTCAGTTGGCCGACCTGATTGAGCAGGTAGACCTTGCCGTCACCGGCGACGGGAGAACTGTAATAACTGCCGGTGCCGTCGACGCGGCCCTGCTTGATGAGGTCGCCGGTCATCGCATTGAGCGTCGTCAGGATGCCGCCGTCTTTGACCATGAACACCACGTCGTTGTAATACAACGGCGAAGCACAAAACGGTACGTTCCGCGTGTTCTGCCAGACGACGTGACTGTCGGTGATCTCCCCCGCCCCGCCCGGTTTAACGGCGAGTATTACGTTCTGCGATTTGTCGAACAATTCGCGGAACCGTTCGTACTCGGCGCGAGACACCACCGCATCTTTGTTACGATCGGCCTGAACAAAACGGTGAAAGATCGCCGCGTCTTTCTGTTCGTCAAGTTCGTCTTTTTCGATCGAGCCGTTTTTGTTCTTGTCGATCCGCGGGATTTCCTGATCCCACGGTTCGAGGACCAATCGCGTTCCTTCATCCACACCCGCCGACCAGCCAGCGACGATGAGAATCCCTTCCTTCGAGACGACGGGCGTCATGCAGACGACCCGCGACAGGCCGCGGACCGTCCACAATTCTTCGCCGGTCTCGAAATCGTAACCGGCGACGCGCAGCGTCCCGGCGACGACGAGTTGTTTTTGACCGTCGACGTTCCACACGATCGGCGTGCAATAATTGCGGGCGAATTCGCTTCGGTCGGTGCGCCACAGAATATCGCCGGTCGTTTTGTCGATTGCCATCAAGAACGAATCTTCGTCGTGATCCTGCCCGAGGATGATGCGGTCTTCGACGATGAACGGCGAATTCCCCGCGCCGAAATCGTTCTTGAACGGCCCCATCGGCAGATTCCACAGCGGCTCGCCGTCGATGCTATAGCAGAAGAGTCCGCACGAGCCGAAGAAGCTGACGACGATCTCGCCGTCGCTCGCGGGAGTGCACTGCACCTTGCTGCCGACGCGATGGACTTCTTCGAGCTGTTCGTACGGCGCTTCCCGTTCCCACAACACTTCGCCGTTCGCCCGGCTGAGGCACATCGTGAGGAGTTTTTCGTCGCGATACGACGTCAGGAAGACGCGGTCGTCGATGACAACTGGCGAAGAATGCCCCGGCGGCGTTTCCACCTTCCAGACGACGTGCTTGTCGGGACCGATGTCGGCCGGCAACTCGGCTTCGTCGACGGCGATGCCCGAACTGTTCACGCCGCGAAACTGCGGCCAGGAATCGGCCAGCACGTGGGACGATGACAATCCATTGATGACGCAGCAGAGATAAAACGCGACCGGCAAGAGAGCACGACGGATCATCGGATCGGTTCCTCGTGGATGGGGGAGTTCAGTTGCTGTGAACGTCAGATTTAAAATAGCAGCCGGGCTGAGAAATCGCCACCGTGTGAAGAAGGAGTGGGGGAGTGGGAGAGAGAGGGGAGGGGGAGAGGGGGAGATCCGCCGTGGCGGCTGCTGACCCACCGTCTTACACCTCACTGACTTCAGCAAGATAACAATTGATCGATGTCGAGCGGGGTCGACTTAAATCTCTCGGCGAGCTGTTCGAACCTGTCCCGAACTCCGGCCGATGCACGCGCCCAACTGACAATGAACAACATGCCGATTGTGATATGACCGTCGGTTAACTCGACGCCGAAGTCGCCGAGTTGCCGACAAAGATGGCTGACACCTTTGATTTTGCATCCGACAATTTCGTTTGTGCTTTCGGAAAGATACACGGTGACAACGTCGTCAAGTCGTTCGGCAAAATTGTCTGCATCCTTGAGATAGACCTTCAGCGTGTCTCCCTCGCGGGAATAAAATGGCTTCACGGAAAATCCTTGTGGTTCCATCGATTCCAACATCTCGTCAAACCTCACGGCCAGATCTCCTTTTCAAAATCCACCGACCAGTTCAATGGATATCCACTCTTCCCATTATATTCCACTTCAACGCGCCATTCCCAGTCGAGCACAGTTTTGTCATCTCTGACAAACATAAGGAAAACTCGCTTTCGTGGCGGTGGAGCCCACACTTTTTCACCGCGATACTTTTTGGCGGGCTTGGAAACATAGCAAAGACTGTCTTGATGGTCTTCCCGTTTGAGTCCACGGAAAACTCTCACCGGTTCACATGCCGCAACAGGTAGTAGAAAAGCATCGTAAAATTGCACAAGTGGCCCGAAACGTTCCAGATGTCGTAACAATTCAATGGATACGAAAAAGTCGCATGTTTCGCCGTTTTCATCAATACCTCTGAATGAATTATAGCCCGATCGTCTTGCCATTGTGTTCATCCTTCCGGGGAATTTATATGTACAAAACATACCAAATTAGAAAAAAACCTGCAAGGAATGACCTAATTGCGGAGAGGCGGGCCTCCTTTTCTGAACGTGGAAGGCAAATGGCACGTATTCCATAAGCCTGCTGCATCCTTCATCTCACCCACCGCAGAATTGCCCTTTTCACAAATCGCCAAATGTGGATACACTCCGCCCGCTCGATAACCAGGGACTTGGTTATCTCTGTTGCAACAACCGGCGGGGGGCTCATATGCCGGTCGGTTTCATGTCACTTCGCTCGCCGAATGGTTTTTGCAACGGCTGACATATCGTTTCGCACGGAACATTTAAGGTGTACACGATCGAGGATCGATCGTCGCTCCTTCGGCGTTTCTTCGCGAGTTGCAGACTGATACTTCGGTGTACAAGGATGTGAATTTGCTTCCGTTGCAGGCCCTTCCAGTCTGACATCTGGCAACAACACCTCCGCTGTCGGAACAAGGAAGGACCGGCATGCGTCTGTGGATCGTCAACCATTACGCTTACGCCCCCAGTCATTTCGCCGGCACGCGGCATTACAGCCTCGCCCGGCATCTGATCCGCCGCGGGCATGACGTCACCGTTATCTCCACCAGCTTTTTTCATAAAGCGTGCGAAGAAACTCGCCTCGCCGAAGGGGAAATCTACGCCCGCGAAAACGTCGACGGCGTGCCGTTTCACTGGATGCGCACTCCGCCTTACCACGGGAATTCTCTCGGCCGGCTCTGGAACATGTCGGTCTTCGCCGGCCGCGTCTGGCGCGAACAAGGCCTCGAACGCGAACCTCGCCCCGACGTCATTCTTGGTTCAAGTCCCGACCTGATGGCGGCGTGGGCCGGCGAACGTCTCGCCCAGCGTTTCGGCGTGCCGTTCCTGCTCGAAATTCGCGACCTGTGGCCCGAAACGCTGGTGAGTTTAGGAACCGTCTCGCGCTGGCATCCGCTGGTGTTGTGGATGAGCGCCCTCGAACGCCGCTTGTATCGCCGGGCCGATCGCGTGTTATCGCTGCTCCCCGGAGCCGCCGATTACATCGCCGACCACGGAGGCACCGCCGAAAAAACGGTCTGGCTGCCGAACGGCATCGATCTGGAATGGATCCCCGATCCGCAACCGATCGACGACAAACCGACATTCACCGCGATGTTTGCCGGTGCCCACGGAGCCGCGAACGGATTGGACGACGTCCTCACCGCCGCGGAGATTTTGCAGAAATCGTCCGACGACCCCGTCGCCGGCAGCATTCGCTTCAAACTCGTCGGCGACGGCCGCGAAAAACCGCGACTGATGAAACGGGCCCAACAGTTGGGATTGAAGAACGTCGAGTTCGCTCCCCCCGTCCCCAAGCAGCAGGTGTATGCCACGCTGCAAGAAGCCGACGCCTTTTTGATGGTGCTCGAGAATTCGCCGGTGTTTCAATGGGGGATCAGTCCGAACAAATTGTGGGATTATATGGCGTGCGCCCGGCCCGTGATTTTCAGCGTGTCGACGCCGTTTAATCCGATCGATGAAGCCCGAGCGGGCGTGACGGCGCAGCCGGGCGATCCGCAATCGCTCGCCGACGCGATCAAATATCTCGCCTCTCAGCCGTTGTCGACGCGGCAGGAGATGGGCCGCCGCGCCCGTCAGCACGTCGAACGGCATCACAGTTTCGCCAGTCTCGCCGGCCAACTGGAGAAGGTCTTGCATGAACTGACCGCGGATTCTTCCGCCGCGACATCCGAACCTTTGCATCGAGCCGCGTAATCGAAAGTGTTACTGCATGTCGTTACCCATTTCACACGCACGAAGTTATCAGCCGCTCGTCGTTATCGGTGCGCCGCGGACCGGGACGAACATGCTGCGCGACGTGTTATGCCGGATGCCGGGGGTGGCGACGTGGCCTTGCGACGAAATCAATTACATCTGGCGGTATCGGCATCGCAATGTTCCTCACGACGAATTCGACGCCGCTCACGCGACTTCAAGCGTGACGCGGTTCATCCGCGGCGCATTCGACGCAATGGCTCGCCGCGCGGATTGCCGTTGGCTGGTCGAGAAAACGTGCGCGAATTCATTGCGCGTGCCGTTCGTCGACGCGGTGATTCCCGACGCGAAATATGTGTTTCTAGTGCGCGACGGCGGAGACGTCGTCGCCTCGGCGATGAAGCGCTGGACGGCCCCGCTCGATGTGCCATACCTGCTCAAGAAAGCCCGATACGTGCCGGCGTTCGATCTGCCGTTTTATGCGTGGCGATATCTACAGAACCGCTGCGTGCGGCTGCTGCATCGCGAAAAACGTCTCGCCGTCTGGGGTCCGCGCTGGCAGGGCTGGGAAGAGGTCGCCAGGAACGTTTCACTCGCCGAGTTGTGTGCGATTCAATGGGCTCAATGCGTCGAAGCCGCTCACCGCGACCTGTCGCAACTCGGCCCCGATCGCGTGCTGACGATGCGGTACGAAGACTTCGTGCACAACCCGATCGTACAACTGAAGCGAATCGCCGAACGTTTTCAACTCCCCGGCGACGAACGGCATCTCTGCGCCGCCGTGAGTGACGTTTCGACGGGAAGCGTCGGCAAAGCGAAGTCATCACTCGCCCCGGAAATTTTCCATCAAATCGCCCCGCACATCGAACGAGCCCAACAACTGTCAGGGTATGGCGAGACGACGTCCGTGAGGTCACGCGCAGCGTGACGGAAGACAAGAGACAAGAGACAGAAAAATGGACTTTGGCATCAATGGCTAAACGCAATACCGTTCAATTAGTCTATTGGTAAGATTATGAAGACAGGGTA
>JBBECD010000061.1:0-37707 GCA_040881995.1 Planctomycetaceae bacterium | reverse complement strand
ACCCAGGGCGTCGTTCGCGGCTGTCGCCGCTTCACTTTGCCCTGGGCTAGTTTGTGGGTGCCCCTTCGGGGCGGAAGACAAAAGAACTCCATAAGAACGACAAACAGCGCAACTTCAAAACTTGCGCTTCGGGCTAGTATGGCTTTTCGGGCTCTTGACTATTCGGCTTCTTCAATCGCGGTCCAGTCGACGAGTTGGATATCGGGGCGGATTAACTCTTCGAAGGTGCTGCGGTGGCTGGTTTTGACTCCTTTGCCGCCGCGGGAGGTGATGCCGTATTTTAATTGACCGAAGGTGAGTACTTTGTCGCCGCTGGTGCATACGCGGAGGCAGTCGCTGGGACGGGACATCTGTGCGAAGCCGATCAGTTCGTCGTCGGTCGCGAGTTTGATGCCGCGGAGCCCCTTGCCCACGCCGGAGAGTACGGGAATTTCGTCAAGCGAGCAATGCAGAATTCTCGCGTGATGCGACGCCAGAAAGATCGACGTCGCATCCGAGATCATCTCGACGCCGACGACTTTGTCACCCGCCGTCAGCCGGCAGAACTTGCGGCCTGCTTTGGTCGACACGACGCGAAACGGACTGAAGGAAATCCGCATGGCCTGTCCCCGCGCGGTCGCGACGAACAGCAAGGGCGTTGGCACGGGAAGTTTTTTGCTCGTTTTATCTTCCGGAGTAAATCGGGGGTCGGTCGAAATCGCCGCCACGATCAAGACGCCGTCCCCCATCCGAAAATGTTTGGAGAGGGGTTCGCCGTAACCTGAGGATGGCGGAACCTGATCCATCCGCATCGTATAGGCGATGCCGTCGCTGCTGAAAAAGACGACATGGTCGAGCGTGCTGCCGGGGACGACGTCGAGCACGCGGTCCCCTTCGCGTACGCGGGTCGTCTCGACGTTTTGCAGCCGGCCCACGCGCTTGATCCAGCCGTCGGTCGTAATCACGACGTTCGTGTTTTCGCGCACGATGTATGCTTCGGGGTCGTACTCGGCAATTTCATCGGACGAGCCGACGCTGGTGCGGCGTTTGTCGCCGAATTTTTCGGCGATCTCTTCCAGCTCAGTCTGCACGACGTTCCAGAGTTTTTTGTCGGAGGCGAGAATCGCCTGAATCTTCTTCGCCTCGGCGCGCTTTTCTTCGAGCTCCTCAATGATGTGGTCGATTTCGAGCTGCGAAATCTTGTAGAGGGCCATGTCGAGAATCGCGAACGTCTGCTCTTCATCGAGCGGGAAGACTTTCATCAATTTCTCGGCGGCATCTCTGCGGCCGTCGCTGGCGCGGATGATGCGAAGCGCCTTGTCGAGTCCCTCGAAGACAATCGCAAAACCTTCGAGAATGTGAATGCGCTTGAGCAGAATCTGGAGTTGATATTCGAAGCGCCGGCGGACCGTTTCGAAGCGGAATTTGAGGAAATGTTGCAGCATTTCGACGATGCTGAGACGCGCGGGAACAATCTCGCCGTGTTCGCCGGTGATCAGGCTCGTGAGATTCATCGGGATATTTTGTTCGAGCGGGGTGTGCTTGTAAAGATACGCCATCACCGCGTCGGGGTCGGCTCCCGGTTTGATCTCGAGCACGATGCGGAGACCGTTTTTTTCGTCCGTCTCGTCGGCAACGTCGACGAGTTGCGGGAGTTTTCGCGACGCGACGATCTCGCCGATCGTCGAGAGCAGCGGCCCGGTCTCGACACCGTAAGGGACACTGAACACGATGATGCGATTGTTGATTTCGCCGCGGCGGTCGCGGTCGAACTTCCATTCGCCGCGGAGTTTGACCGAGCCTCTCCCCTGTTCGTACGAATTCCGCAGGCTGGTTCTGTCGGAGACGATGCGGCCGCCGAGCGGAAAGTCGGGGCCTTTGATGTATTTCATCACCTGGGCAACGGTGGCGTCGGGAGTCTCGATGAGAAAGACACAGGCTTTGATGACTTCCGTCAGATTGTGCGGCGGAATATTCGTCGCCATGCCGACTGCGATCCCCTGGCTGCCGTTGACGAGCAGATTGGGGAACCGGGCGGGGAAGACGACCGGTTCGTCGCGGCTGGCATCGTAATTCGCCCGCATATCGACGGTCTGATACCGCAACTCGTCCATGAGCTGTTCGGCGATCGCGGTCAATTTGGCTTCGGTATACCGTTCGGCGGCCTGGGGGAGACCGATGATTGAGCCGAAGTTCCCCTGTCCGTGCACGAGCGGATAACGGAGCGTGAAATCCTGAGCCATGCGGACGAGGGCGTCGTAAACGGCACTGGTGCCATGCGGGTGATAGTTTCCGGTGGTATCACCGACAATCTTCGCGCATTTTCTCGTCTTGCTGTTGAACACCAGCCCCAGTTCCTGATGCATCACATACAGGATCCGCCGCTGCACGGGTTTCAGGCCGTCGCGGACGTCGGGGAGGGCGCGGGATGAAATAACCGAGAGGGCGTAATTCAGATACCGCCTGCGCGTTTCCTGGCTGAGTGAAACGTATTCGATGCGGTCATCGGCAGCGGGGGCGTTGGTTTTGTCCTTCGGAGTCATAGAGCGAAATCAGTTTCTGTTTTAATCGAAGGATGAGGGATGAGGGATGAAGGATGAGGGATAAGTCAGAAGAACGAATCGCATTTTGCTTTTTTTCTGACTCATCCTTCATCCTTCCTCTGTCAACCTGTGCGGGCTGTACCGGTCCTGCTCGAAAAAACGGGCGTGCGCATTGTAGACGTTGTAGCGGTTATTGCAATTGCACGGCCGGCCATAAACCGTGTTTATCAAAGAGATTCGGAAAAATTCTGTGAATCGTTATTTCGCGCATATCAGGACTCATGCGGACGATTGCTATTGGCCGAATTCTTGTACTGCCTCGCGTTACATTGTCACGGAAGTCAACCCGGAAAAGGACGGTCCCGGTGTCACACACTCCACCGGCGACACACCGATTTCCAAGGAGGGAGATTATGACCCAAACGGTCTCTAAAATAGTCTGGTGTACGTTACTCGTTTCCGCCACGTGGTCGTCGGCTCAGGCGCAGGATCAATCGCGATCCGCGGCCCCGCGACCGTTTCCGACGGCGAACGCCAAACCGATGCGCATGGTCCGTCAGCCGGCGCCGGTGCGAACAATTTCCCGCACCGCCGAGAACAAAGCCCACGGAGAACACGTGCCGGGCGTCGCTCCGCCTCCGGGAGCCGTCCCCCCGCCCGGAGCCGTTCCGGTTCCAGTGGGAGCCTATCCGCAGTTGAGCGCTCCGCTGTATCCCAGCCCGGTTCCCAACGTGCCGCCGCACGTCGGAGGAACGTTAATCACCAACCCCGCGCTGGCGCCGCACGAAATGTTGTACCCGCACTGCTACAAAGCGATGTATCCGCCGTTCTACTTTAAAGTTCGCGGATCGTGGCTCTGGACGCCGTGGGGCATCCGCTCTCACGACGTGTGGGAACTGCGCGGAACCGAAGTTTCGGTGCAATACAAAACGAAATACCCCTGGCGTCAGCCGTTCGTGCCTCCGGTGATTCGCTAATCGCACGGCAAACGACGTCTGTCGCATGTAACCGCTTCCGTTGGAATTCGAGTTCCAGGGAACGGCGATTCATCCGACGATGTCCGCGGCGGACGGCTTTCCCCCTCAGCGGAAAGCCCGCCGATCGGGAACACGCCACAACATCACGTGCCCGGAGTTTCGCCGACCCCGATGCTCCGGGAAGAACCTTACAAACTACTTTCCGTTCAGGATATTATTATGACCTGCATTCACTTTCACAAAACGGCTTTCGCCGCGGCGTTGCTCGCGTGCGTCACCTTAGGAACGGCTGCCCGAGCCGACGATTCGGCCGGCGTCGCCCGCATTTCTGATCAGACAACGCGTTCGAAGATCGTCATTCGAGCGAATGACGACGTCATCGGCACCGAAGTGAGCGCCGCCGAAACGGACGCGACCGAAACAGCCGTCACCGAAACGGCGACCGTCGACGGCGGCGATGACGTCATCGTCGACGGCGATTGCGCCGGACGCAGCCGATGGTCGCAATGGTGGGACGATCAAGTGTCGATGCACTATGCTCGCCGGATGAGTAACGTCGACGGGATGGAATCCGCCCGTCAGCGCCGTCAGTGCTGGGGCGCGGACCAGAACGCCGCTTACCGTTACCGCAACGAATACCTCAACTGCCAGGTCCGCGACAACATGCGCTGCAAGTTCGGCTACTTCATTCCGACGGGATGCTGCGGTTCGGGGTGCCCGATCGCCGGACGGTATCGCATGGTTTACGCCGTCGAGCCGCATTATGCCGATCCTCGCGACGGGGGCGTGTACTCGGCTCAGGGATACGGCGTTCCTATGGCGGTGCCGCTCGCACCGAACGTCGGGCACACGTACAACTACAGTTGGGGCCTTCCGGCCAGCCGTCTGACGCCGATTTCGCACGTCGGCCCGATTCCGGCTCACTAAATAATTCTAACACAACCTCTGTGCGTAGCGATTTTTCGCCGAATTTGAGGCATTTTTTTACAAGCACAACCGGTTGTGTCAGAGTCTCTAAATCTGGCTGTTGAAACTCGGTCGACGAATCACGCCCTCGTGAAGCCGGCAACCGGCCATCGTGCCGACGAGAAACAACAGGTAACGTGAAATACCATCGGGACGGGCAACGGTATCGACCGCGTTGCCCATCCCGTCACCTCTCATCGATATGAGGAATACCGTTATGGAACTCAGACGATATCAAACCATCTTGGGCTGGGTGCTGACCGGCTCGCTCGTCGCGCTCGGCGACGCTCATGCCGCCGATCCGCAGGCGCCGGGAGTCGCTCGCATCCGCAGTGAAGCGCCGTCCGCGGCCATTCAACAGACTCGCTTCAGCGACGGTCCCGTTGCCGATCCGGGAATCAAAGCGGCGGAGACGAACGATGCCGCCGCCGATTGCGCCACATCGACCGACGCGAACGGAACCGAAACCGTGGAATACGCTGGGGAATATTACGGCCGCGGGCGCTTAGGCGGATTCCGCGGCGGCTGCAGCCATTGTGGCGGAGCCGGTTGCGGATTCTGCAATACCACCCCCTGGTGGTTCGGCAGCCGGCAGATCGGCCCTCTCCGCTGGCTGTTATGCGACGGGTACTGCACGGTCTCTCCCAGTCATGGCTGGGCTCGTCCGTACAAAGTGCCGGTTGGCCGCCTGCCGGTGGGATACACTCGCTTTTACGCAGACCCTCGCGCCGTCGCGGCTGGGGCTGTTCCGGCACCCGCCGTCTATCCGGTGATCTATACCGCCACCGATACCACTCAACTCGGCTACACCTATCAACACGTGCCGCAGTGGAGAGATCAGCCGCATCTGTATCCTCCTACACCGTGGCCCGCCAATTTCCATTATCGCTATTGTCCTCAAGGCCGCGGCTGCGGCCCGGCGGGATGCGGTCCGGTCCATCGGATGGAAGTCGTCGCACCGGTCGAAGGACAACCCCCCGTTGAAGCTTCGGTCGAACCGACGGCTCCGACGGACAAAACCGCGCAGAATGTGACCGAGACGTTTTAATTCCATCGGCTGTCGAATTGAAATTCCTCCGATCGAATGCTGGACCGCGGATCGAGCGACCGGTTGTGCGGTGCCGCCGAATCGTGTGCTTCACTTGCCTTGACTGTTTGTGCTGACGTGTGACTCGAGTGCTGACGGGCGCTTGTTCCAGATGGGACAAGTGCCTGTTTTTTTGCCTTCAATCAACGCGACTCGTGCGCACCACGACGGAAAACACGCCCACGCGCAAACGGTAACGGCGGTTAGAATTCGCCGAGCGGCTGTCGCTTCAAGTCGCCGACCGGGGGGCCGTAGAGGCGTTCGCCGAGGGCCGAAAAACGTCCGCCGTGGCAGGGGCAGTCCCACGTCTTCTCGGCTTCGTTCCACTGCACGTGACATCCCATGTGCGGGCAGACCGGCGAAAACGCATGCATGGCGCCGGCGCCGTCGCGATAGACGGCCCATTGGCCGCCGCGAAACTGCACGAGTTTGCTTTCCTCGACGGCGATCTCGTCGAGCGATTCGATCGATTCGCCGCGAAAGCGATCCATCAGATAATGCCGGGCGGCATTCAGATTTTCGGAGAGGAGCGCCCCGCCGGCCGCGATTGGCTTCAATCGCGACGGAGAGAGAATTTCCGCCAAATCCGAAGAACGATCCAAGAGAATATCGGCGAGCAATTGACCGGCGAGCGTGCCGAATGTCAATCCGACCCCCGAATACCCCGTGCCGACGTGAAGATGCTTCGTCAAAGGGACGCGGCCGATGAAGGGCAGCCCGTCGGCCGGTTCGAAAAACTCGGCCGACCAACGCTGTTCGATCGCTTGCACCGAAAAACGCCCGCGGGCGTAACTCTCCAGTTGGTGAAACGGCTCGCGTTCGTCCCCTCCCTGACCGGTTTTGTGATCGGCACCCCCGACGAGCAACAGTTGGGGATCGTTCGAACTGGACCGTCTGATGTAATGATAGGGATCGGCATCATCCCAGAATAAAGCGTCGGGGAAATCGTCGTTGACGCGGACCGCCATGACGTACGACTGATACGGAGCAATTTCCATGTCGAATTGCGACCTGCCGAGAAATGCGAAGTGAGTGCACACAAGAACGTCGTCGGCCGTCACGGTGTGACTTTCGGCTTCGATCGTGCAGGGACCGCCGTCGTTCGGCGGCTTGACTCGCGTTTGCTCGTAGATCGTGCATCCATCGCCGTGAACCCGAGCCGCGAGCGCCGACAGATACCTGAGACTATGGAATCTCGCCTGATTTTCGATGCGATACCCGCCGAAGTTGGCGAACGGGATTTCGACTTTGACGACGGGAGTCGCGACAAGGCCGAGCAGCCGCGCCGCGTCGGCGTCCGCCTTCAACTCGGCCGCCCCTTCGGCCGTTTCGCTGTAGATGTACGCCGGGACGCGGCGAAAACCGCTGTCGAACGCAAACGCCCGCGACCACGATTCGATCTGAGCGATCGCCGCCATGCGGCCGAGCGTGACGATGCGCGCGGCGGCTTCGCCGAAGTCGCGAATCAACTGCCGGGCTCCCTGTTCGGGATGCGCGTCGAGATGGCCGCTCGTCCCTCCGGTTGTACCGGCTCCGACGCGGCCTGCTTCGAGGACGACGACGCGCCGTCCGGCGTTCTTCAGATGCATCGCCGCGGTCAATCCGGTGATGCCGGCGCCAATGATGGCGACGTCGGTTTGCGTGTCGCGATCGAGTTGCGGATATCTGCGGGGGGCTGCCGAAAGGGTTTCGTTCCAATACGAATGGGGGGATATCACGTCCATGGTTGTCGCTCTGCTAATGAGGGGTGTGAGAATCCGAGGTTCGGTGGCGGAATTCCGGTTGTGAACGCCATCAGTTTTGGGGCTGGGTTGGTTATTAAGAGCAGGCTGAAGCCTTACTCCTACATTCTCTCGGCAGGCCGCTAAATAATTATGATGCACGGCTACTCTACCATTTCTCGCCTTTCCACGGATGAGGTGAAGTCCCTCGCGCGAACAGGGGAATTCCTCGATACCGCAATGACGCGACGAAGAGACTCTGACACAACCGGTTGTGCTGCCTGTTACAGCCGACGCGGCAGCAAATGTTGAGCGGGACGACGGTCGCGGAATCCCCTGGCAAACTGCGAAATCCGCGGAAAACTGATTGAGCAGCGAAGCGGGATGGGATATTATAAAGCGAATGGGAGGCTTTTCACCGCTCCCTCTTTTCCGCGATACCCCGGGATCCCGCGACCCTGAATGACGGATCGATGAACGGAGTCGCGATGCGCGCTTCTCATGATGAAATTGACGCTCCGCCGGGTAGGAATGATCTGAAGAAATCGTCGTCTCGATGATTTCGCTTTAACGTCAAAATTACGGAATGTCCCCATGAGTGATGCGATGACAGTCTCTTGCCCGGAATGTGCGACGAAGCTGCGGCTCAAAGACCGCCGCGCCGTCGGCAAACGGGTGAAATGCCCGAAATGTGAAGTTCCCTTTCTGGTCGAAATTCCCGCGGCGGGTGAGGAAGATCCGCTCGATTTTCTGGATGATTTTGACGCCGCCCCCCCATCCCGTGCCCGCTCGCGAAGCGACGAAGAGAGCGATGATGTCGATGACGCCCCCTCGAAACCAAAAAGGAAAACCTCGTCGAAGAAGAAAAAGAAGCGGCGAAAATCATCGGCCGATTGGCAGCAGCCCGCCCTGATCGGCGGGGGTGTTCTGCTGTTGCTGCTCCTGCTGGGCGGCGGCGTGTATCTCGCCACCGGGACATCCATCAACGGCAATGCGGTCGACATGACGTACTTGCCGGCCGATGCCGACACGCTGGTGAAGATCAACGTCGCGGAGATCATGAAAGTACCGCTGCTCAACCCGCTGATGCAACATGAGAAGGTTAAAGAGGAGCTGAACGAACTGAGTCAGAAGATCGGATTCAGCCTGAATGATGTCGAAACCATGACACTCGGAGTCCGCACGGCGGAGGGTAATTCCGTGGGGGGCTTTCCGGGAATGCCCGTCGGCGTGGGTGGCATGAATTCGCTGATGGGGGCTCGCAATCCCATTGACTTTGCCAGCACCAGCGGCATCGTCGTCGTCGTTCGCTTCGCCAAAGCGATGAATTCACAGATGACGGCCGATGCCGTGCCGGGGAGCGAACTGGTTCAACATGCGGGGCGTGACTTGATTCGCCGTCCCGCGAACGCGGGGCAGAGCCAGCCGTTGGCGTTGTTATTTGCCACCGACTCGCTGGCGATTATGGGGACGGAAGATAAAGTCAAAGCCGCGTACGACGCCGGCACGATTCAGGTTCGCCGTCCCGAGTTCGATTTTGTGAACCCGGACATGCAGCTCTTTTATGCGTACGTCCCGCGCGACCGGCAAGTGTTCAAGAACATGGCGGCGATTGCTCCGGTTCCCGAAGGGGCCGACAAGCACGTCATGGAATACACGATCGGCATGGGGACGGGTATCGATTTCAATTCCGACGTGGACGTCGAAGTCTGGTATTCACTCGAGAGCCGTTCGGCGGCATCGTCGGCGTATCGCGGACTCGAAGCCGAAAAGAAGCAGGCTCGCGAAGCGGTTGATAATTTGAAGAAACTGCTCAACGAGCAGAACGCCATGCTGGCGATGATGGCGCCGAACATCAAGCCGAGCGCCGAGAAAATCATCGCCATCGCCGAACAAACCGTCGACAGCATGAGCGGTTCGAAAAGCGGCAGCTACTACACGATGGAATTGACGATACCCGGCTCCATCGGCCCGGCGATCCAGGAACTCGTGGCGAACATGCCGGATATGAGCGGCATGGGGGGCATGGCCATGCCTTCGGGAATGCCGAGCTCTCCGTCGTCGTACGGTGCGGGAGCCCCCGCCGGCGCTGCATTTCCCGGTCAGACTCCTCCCGGCGGTTTTCCGGGGGGAGCGGCGGCGATGCCGGCGGGACCAGCCGGAGCGTTTCCGGGGCAACAAATTCCCGCTCAACCTCCTGGCGGTTTTCCGGCGGGAGGAGATCCCGCGCGACCGGGAGCGGTTCCCCCGGGCGCAGGTCAACTTCCTCCCGGAGCGGGGCAGGTTCCTCCGGGGCCCGGTCAATTTCCGGCCGGTGGCAGACAGGTTCCGCCCGGCGTGAATCAAACGATCCCCGGAAGAGCCAACGGATTCCCGGCGGGCGGCAATTTGCCAGGGCCGGCCGGTGCGCTGCCGGCAAACGTTCCCTCGAAATGATTTCGAGAAGGACCGCGAACGTCTGTTGACGATCCCCAACAGGGATGTGCCAAATTCGTCAGCCGTGCGCGACGGTTAGAAATCGTACCACAGCCCGATGCCGAGCAATTGATCGTGCGTGCGGAAGAACGAGAGCTGGCTGCTCTTTCCGTTGTAGTATTGCACGCCGGCGCGAATGAGGCGGTCGGTCCGCGTGCCATGCCAGGCCCAGCCCGTCATCACGTTGATCGCTCCGCCAAAATCGTTTTCTTCGCGAAACGTCGTGTTGCAGGCAAAAAACGGCGCCCCGCCGGGGCCGAGAACCACCGGCATGTAATCCGAACCGAACTGGAATTCCCATTCCTCCGCACCGCCGCTGCGCGAAAACGCATAACCCGCTTCGCCGTAGATGCGGAAGTGGTCGGTCAGAAAATAACCGAGCCCGAACACCAACGAGTTCTTGACGTAATTCGACGGCGTCGATCCGGGATTTTGAAACATGAAGTCGTCGCCGAGGTGCGAACTGACGTGCGAGTAGGCCAACTTCGCCTGATACGGCCCCTTCGACCACGTCAACGGCAGTCCGAATTTGAGATCGACCGCTTGCAGATCGAGATTGTGATCGGCATTGAAGCGGGGAAACGCCGCCCCTTCCACGTCGAGTTGCCACCCCTCCGCGGGAATGTCGGAGACCGATCCGTACCGCAACAAACCCACGCGGCCGCCGAACGTCGTATCCATGATCCAACTCCCGGCCCCGTCGTCGTATAACAGCGCCGTGCCGAGCCGCGTCTCTTTCGGACCGGCCATATACGATTTGTACAAGAGCGAATCCGGCAAGAGCTGCCACATCCAGCCGTCGTCCATCGCGGCCTGGCATTCATCACAGTACGTGCCGTTGCCATATTCGCCGGCGAAGTATTCCTGTTCGTCGTAATACTCGCCTTCGCCGTAAGAACCTTGCACTCCATATCGTTCGCGAGAATAAACGGAGGAGTCGTTGTTCGCAGAATTGAGGAAAGGGTCGCCGCCGTATGAATCTCTCCTGGCGACATACCGCGGATTTTGACGCGCGGCAGTCCGCGGTTGTCGCTGTCTCGGTTCTCGCGAACTTTGCATCCGTCGTTCCGATGACAGCCGTCGAGGCGCGGCATCCGGTGTATCCGCCCAACGATCCGGTCCCTCCGGCGGATAAGAGTTCGAGGGGGCATAATCGGGCTGATATTGCGGTGCATATGAGTTCGGCGTCTCGGGACCGGGGGGCACGACCGCATTCGATCCGCCGCCGTTCGGATGCGAGATCCATTGATGATCGCCGTCATCAACCGATTCGAACGGCACATCGGTCGTCTGTTCGGGGAATCCCGGCCCGGAGTCTTGCGACTCCTCGACGTATTGCGTCTTCGTCAGCGAACCGGTCGGTTTCCACCCCTGTGCCCAAGCGCCATTCCGGTTGCAAGTTTCATCGCTTCCGCCGCTCAGCCAAATCACGGCCGCTAGCAGCATGGACGAGATGTTCGCAAGTTGGCGACGATGTGCCGGTCGCCTCTCGGCGGGCGGAATCAAGCCGGCATCGCGGTTGGTTTCACAGCGTGGAAATGAATCGTACATGATGCGCATGGATCGCCGACGATGGGGTCGATGGGGGTGTCGAGACAAAGAAATGAACTGGCGGAGGAACGAAGGGAGTGAAAAATGTCGGGCGATGGATGAAGTTTGGCGGAATCGCAAAAATGGGCAATGGAATGATGGGGGAGGTTCGGAATCGAACGAGATTCACGAAATGATCTGCGGAAAGGGAACGGGACTATAGCGAATCTCATCCGCTGAGGAAAGATGATTCTGCAAACGGACGCCGGCACGCGGCAAACTCCCGTGCGTGCGTGAAATGTTCGCCTAAAATTTTGGAACGGGAAACCGGTCAATCCGAGCCGACCGGCGGCTCGGTGTCGAAATCGAACCATTTCATGGCGCGATCCATCGGCTCGATGCGGAGCACGACGATGCCGTCCTGAAAAATTCGCACCGTCCCCGTCGATTCGGAAATCGCGACGGCGATACAGTTTGCGGCTTTCGAGATGGCCGCCGCCGCCCAGTGCCGCGCCCCCAGTCCTTTGGAGAGCGTCAAACCCGTGGCGGGGGCGTCGAGAATCCGTCCGGCGGCCTGCACGTAACCATCCGCCGTAATCACGAACGCCCCGTCGATTTGCGCCAATTCCTTAATACTCTCGCGAACGCGCGGATTGCGGAGTTGGCGTTCTTTCTTGCCGTAGCCGCGAAATGGGTCGTGTACCTGTTCGTGCGAGAGCTGCATCACTTTGCGGTGATTGCCCACGACGAACAGGGCGCCGACCGGTTTGCCTTCCCGGCCTTCCCTGCCGATTTCGACCGACAGGTCGACGACGGTTCGCAGAGTCTCGAGCGGTACTTGCGTTTCCAGCCGCTGCAAATCGCGCGCGGTCAGCCGGGCCAGATGCTCGGCGAGATTGATCACGCTGATCGTGTCGATGCGATCGCGTTCATACAGCGTATAGATAGCGACGATGCGGTCGCCGCTGCGGAGCAGATCGTCGGCGATCGCTTCGAGCAACGCCAAGCTGAGCTGCAATTGACGCGTTTCGGGTTCGTTGAGCAACGGAACAAGGTCGATCTTGTCTTCTTTGACGGCGTTCTGCACGTCGACTTTATCGGTCGCCACCACCAGACGGACTATTTTGAGCAGACGCTGCATTTCGGCGAAGTCGAACGGGACATCGGCGAGAATGAGCACCGCCTGCGCGTTCACGTCTTCTGCAACACTCCGAGCGGCCGACAACATTCCAATCAATTGAGGAGTCAGCTCAGCGCGTTTCATAAGTTGTCTGAGTGGTTTCTATCTGAATGGTTTCTATGACATGAAAATAGTGATCAATCGAAGGCGATATCTACAGACGACATCGGCGGGGACTGCGTCGGATCATCAACCGCAGCCGATCGTTCCCCGAAAAGAAACCGCCCCCGTCAACGCGAATCGGCCGGCCCGATGAACCCGATTCAAATGCGTATGGCCGTGGGGCGAAAAGCAGATGTACCGGGATCAACGCCGTCTCGCCGACTCCGTTACGCTATGTAGTGTAAAGAAAAGTCGAGACAGGTCAATTGAGGAATAATCGGAAACGCGGCGATTCTTTGAGGAATTCTTGACGGAGCTTCGGGCGACCGATCGATGCCGGGCCCCCATCGATCGCCGATCGAACTTAACGCTATTGCTTAGGCGAAAAATCGCGGAGCATCGGTTCGAGTTCTTCGACGAAATCGTTGACGTCCTTGAACTCGCGGTACACCGACGCAAATCGGACGAACGCCACCTGATCGACGTCCCGCAGCATGTTAAATACCTTCTCGCCGATGTAGCGGGACGGCACTTCACGTTCGAACGATTCATAGATATCGGCTTCGACGGCGGCGACGATTTCTTCGATTTGAGCCTGGCTGATCGGGCGCTTATAACACGCCTTCGATAGTCCCGCGGTAATTTTGTCGCGGTCGAAGGGGACGCGCGTGCCGTCCTTTTTGATCACCTTAACCGGCGACTCTTCGATCTTTTCGTAGGTCGTGAAGCGGCGTTCACACTGCAGGCATTCACGGCGGCGACGAATGACGTAACTCTCGCTTAACCTCGTGTCGATGACTTTCGTTTCTTCACACCGGCAAAATGGACACTTCATCTCAGGCTACTCCGCCCACCGCACGCCCGCTCGCGACCGATACAGCAATTGGTCGACTGAGAAGCGCTAGCTTTCTAAAAAAATTCTATCACAACCTCTGTGCGCCAGCGTGGTCCGCAGAATTGGAGAAGTTTTTAGCACAACCGACTGTGTTAGAGTCTCTAATTTATCTGATTCCACAAAACTTGACCAGACTATCCTGTCTCGTTTCACCATTTCTTTATACATTTCAGGGGGAAACCACCAAGCCAGCCGACGGCACTGTGATTGAACGCCCTGAACTCAGAAATTGAATAGCGATGCACCTGCGGCATCGACGACGTAAGGAAAATCGCCCCCATGTTGAAGCACACGATGCGAACCTATGCCGGCCTGCGTTGCCATCTCGTTGAAGCCGACCGGGCAGGAGCACCCCCGCGGCAAGCCGTTGTTCTTTGTCATGGATTCGGAGCTCCCGGTGCCGATCTCGTTCCGCTGGCGGAAGAATTATTCGCAGCGAACCGCGAATGGGGAACCGAGACGCGGTTCGTTTTTCCGGAGGCTCCGCTCGGTCTCGATGAATGGGGCATGCCGGGCAGCCGGGCCTGGTGGTTGATCGACATGATGCGCTTGACACAGTTGCATTCGATCGACGCCCTGCGGGATTTCGTCCGCGAATGTCCCGAGGGAATGGAGTCCGCCGCGGCATTGCTCAACGACGCCGTCACCGAAATGTTGTCGGAAACCGGGCTTCCCGTGTCGCGATGCGTGTTGGGCGGGTTTTCACAAGGCGCCATGATCGCGACGCACATCGCCCTGGGCCTGCCGGAGGCCCCGGCGGGACTGTGCATCCTCTCAGGCAGCCTGATCAACGCCGACGCCTGGGCCGATAAATTCGCCTCGCGTGCCGGGTTGCCCGTGTTCCAAAGCCACGGCACACAGGATCCGATCCTTCCGTATCAAGGAGCCGACTGGCTGCGCGAACTGTTGGAGGAAGCCGGTCTCGCCGTCGAATTCCATGCGTTCCCAGGCGGCCACACCATCACCGGTGCCGTGCTGCAGCAGATGTCGCAGTTCCTGAGAAAGCTGGTGAGTTCAGAAAATTGACGGTCCCAGATCGAAGCGCAAGTTTTGAAGTTGCGCCATTCACCCTCGCCCCGCCTTTCGTCAGAAAGACATAGGCGAGAAGTAGAATTTCACCTCTCCCGGGGGGGGCATTGGTATCTACATAAGTCATAAGTCTCAAAAAACCAAGTAGTTGCGGCGTAATTTTTCCGGGTTGACGAACAAGCGGGAATTTGCATTCGCATGGTTCTCGCGGCGGCAACCAGGATCACAGTCAATCTTGATGGAAAAAACAAGCCAAAACTTTACGGGCGAATTCCGTAACTGCTTGAAGGTAATTGGCTTATGAGATGTGTAGATACCAATGCCCGATGGGAGAGGTTTAAGTCTTCACCTCTCCCACCGGGAGAGGGTGAAAAACAGCGCAACTTCAAAACTCGCGCTTCGGGCGAATGAATGCACCAAAGACGCATTCCGCACTTTTCGGGCGTTTGGTACAGTTCTCTTCCTTTGGCGGTGCGATGTGAGCGATTCGCGTGAGACGATGATCACCACGACATCCCGTTCAACCGGCGGAACTCGAACGACGCAGGGAAGCGATTTTACGATCGGCTTCTCCGCGCCGGCGTGCGCCTGCTGCACCGTGTTACTGTCGCTGCTGTCGCTGACGTCCTCCGGTTGCAGTTGGATGAGTTCCTTCTCGCAGCGGCAGGTCATGGAATCGAAATCGCTGGCGAAACGCGCACGCTCGGCGGAACAATCGGGAAATCATCGGCAGGCCGAGGAAATGCTGCTCGAAGCCATTCAAAAAAGCCCCGACGACGGCGAACTGCAACTGCAACTCGCCAAGAGCTACCTGTCGAACGGCGAGAAGGTTTTGGGGCTCGCAGCGCTCGAGGCCGCCGCGGAAGTTCAGCCCGAGAATCAGGAAATTTACAAGCTGTGGGCCCAAACGCTGATTGAAGACGGCCGGTATGACGATGCTCTCCGTCCGCTCAAACTCGGTTTGAACCAGGATCCGGCGTACATCGAGCTGTGGATGTTGAAAGGATATTGCGAAGAGCAGGCCGAGCGATACCAACAGGCCTTCGATTCGTATCAGCGCGTCGTGCAGAATGCCCCCGAACATTCCGCCGCCCGGGTGCGAATGGCGCAGATTCAAATTCACTGGGGCCGGCCGAGTCTCGCCGCTCCCTTGTTGCGGGCGGCGCTCCAGGATGCGAACCTCGCCGAAGAACGCCGCGCCGAAGCGTGGTGGCTGCTCGGCGTGGTCTACGGACAAGAAAAGCGTTGGCACGACGCCATCCATGCCCTGAAAAAAGGGATCAAAGAGACCGACGAACTCGGTCCCGAAAAAGCATATCGTCTCGCGTATGCTGAATATCAGGCCGGGAATTATGACGCCGCCGGCAAACAGGCGGATGAACTGTTGGCGCGTCATCCCGATCATCAGCCCACGAAACTCTTGTTGCAGGTGTTGCAGATGAACGATCCCGCCTCGGCCTCCGCCGCCGACGCGATCGTTCAGACGTCGTTCTCGAGCGACCTCGTTCCGCCGCGCGGCTGGTGATTCGCCGGGGCATCGCGTGTTATGTCGCGGGCCTGGGCTGGGACGCCGCGCGGGCTTCCGCTTCGCGGTTCAATTGAATCACGATGCCGTCGAGAAACGTCGCCAATTTCGCGGCGGACTGCGTGGCGGTTTCGCGGAGATGCCACATATCTTTGACGCTGTTGGGGCGATTCCAGATCGCACCGATCGCCGCACCGAGCCGCCGCGTTCCCGTGCTGCCCACGACCGAAGTCACTTCGGGGGGCAAATCGGACGACATGTCGTCGCTGATGACCCGCACCGCAAGACAGGGGATTTTATCGGCCTGACAGACCTGCGCCACGGCGAGACTTTCCAGATCGACGGCCAGCCCCTGATACCGCTCCGCCAATTGACGTTTTTCTTCGACGGTGCGGACGATCGCATCGGCGGTGACCAGCCGGCCGACGTATAAACCTTGCGACGGGTTCGCGGGCATCTGCATGTCGATGGTCAATTGCTGCCCGTGGGTGTCGACCAGCGACGTGCCGACGACGATGTCGCCGATTTTCATTTGCGGTTGCAGCGCCCCCGAAAATCCCGCCGAGATAATCCACGACGGCCGGTGAGCATCGATCATCGCCTGTGTCGCTTGCCGCGCTTTGGCGAAGCCGACCCCCGACTGCACAATGGCGATGCGAATGCCGTCATAGATGCCGCCCCGGAACACGAAATCGCCGCCGGAGTATTTGCGGGGCCGTTCGCAACGGTTGAGAAACGGATTAATCTCAATGGCCAAAGCGCAGACGATCCCGATATCCGCCTGAGAGGCATCGTTGTGCACATGAGGATCGCGTCGGGTGTTTGCCAAAATGAGTCCAATCGCGCGGCTGGAGAACATCAATAATGTTAACTCGCATTATAGACGCCGACGACGATTGTCGAAACCATAGCGTGCGTCGGATGCGTCCCAAGATGGGGGTTGGGGGACCGGGGATGGGGAGATTTTCATTTCGCACGGCTCCTTGCACATTCAACATTCACGTTCACCCTTCACCATTCCGGACTCGGTTGCGCGCCGGCGTGAATGTGGGGGATTTGGCGGGTTTCCCACGCCAAACACGCGCTGAAAAACGTGTTTGGAAATCACGAAACGCGCGCCAAAACGCGCGCAAATCGACGTCTCTCTCGCGTCTCGCAGCGCCTTCCGCACCATCTCGCCACCATTTCGCAGCATTTATAAACACTCATATGAGCGCGACCCCGCGCCTGTGCCGACCGCGCTTCGCGCAACCAGGCGCCTTAACGAGGATTTGATGTTTCGCGTTTTGTCGGATCGGTGTTTAGGAATGGGATCATCCCGCGTGTGAAAACGACATGAGTATCGCCGACGATTTCCAATGACTCATCGTCGTGCTGACCAATCGTCGCGAATGAGTCACGGTTGCGAACCGAGAAGCGCAAGTCGTGACCCCTCGCTTGCGTTTTTTGAAGTCGCGTTATCGATGATGTCGATCCAATTCTTCCGCCCCGGCAGGGGCACAACAATATAGCCTCGGGCAACGCCCGAGGTCGCGGAATCCCACCGGATTTCCAAGCCCCGGCAGGGGCGAAACAGGTTCTTCGTCTTCTTCCAAGTTCGTTGTGTCGCCCTTCCCGGGGCTCTGGCGACGTGGTCGCTTCGCTCCCCCGGGCGTTGCCCGGGTCTACATTGTTATGGCCCTGCCGGGCCGGAAAACCAGGCATTCGCCATCGATAGCGCAACCTTAAAAAACGCGAGCGAGGGTTTTTCGTTTAGCCGCGACGCGAAGGGTTTCCGCAGCGGAGCGCTTCTACTGCACTCGGGGCGAAGCAGGAGCTTCGAAGACGTGCGTTCCCAAGCAGAGCTTGGGAACGAGAATCGACGAGGGCTCACATTCTGACGCATCTCTCATCCTTCATCCTTCTCTTCTCACTCCCACTCGATCGTGCTCGGCGGTTTCGAGCTGATGTCGTAGACGACGCGGTTGACGCCGCGGACTTCGTTGATGATGCGCGTCGAGACGTGCGAGAGGAAATCGTGAGGCAGCGGATACCAGTCCGCCGTCATAAAGTCGTCGGTCTGCACCGCTCGCAACGCGACCGCGTTTTCGTACGTGCGGTCGTCCCCCATCACGCCGACCGATTGCACCGGCAACAGCACCACAAACGCCTGCTGCACGGCACGGTATAATCCCGCGGCCCGCAGTTCTTCGATGAAAATCGTGTCGGCTTCGCGGAGGGTTTTCAGGCGGTCTTCGCTGACGGCCCCGAGACAACGGACGGCCAGGCCGGGACCGGGGAACGGATGCCGCCAGATCAAATCGTCGGGGAGTTCGAGTTCGAGTCCCATCTGGCGGACTTCGTCTTTGAACAGGTCGCGCAGCGGTTCGATGAGTTCGAACCCGAGTTCGGCGGGCAGTCCGCCGACGTTGTGGTGAAATTTGATCGTCGCCGCCGGTCCGTCGGCATTGGCTCCCGATTCGATGACGTCGGGATAGAGCGTCCCTTGCGCTAGGAAGTGAGCATCGGGAATCGACAGCGCTTCCTGACGGAACACGTCGATGAACAACCGGCCGATCGTTTTGCGTTTTTCCTGCGGATCGGTGACGTTCGCGAGCGCGTCGAGGAACAATTTGCGGGCGTCGACGACGTGCAGGTCGGTCTTGAAGTGCTCGGTGAAGCGGCGTCGGACTTCATCCCGTTCGCCTCCGCGCAACATGCCGTTATCGACGAAGATGCACGAGACCTGCGTGCCGACCGCTTTCGCGAGCAGCGCTGCCACCACCGACGAATCGACTCCGCCGGAGAGTCCGCAGATCACTCGGTTATTGCCGACCCGCTTGCGAATCGAGGCGATTTCCTTCTCGATAAACGAGCTCATATTCCACGTGACATGACAGCCGCAGATATTGTGCACGAAGTTCGAAAGTATCTGATTCCCGCCGATGGTATGCGTCACTTCCGGGTGAAACTGGAGTCCGTAGATCAGTTTGGTTTTATGCTTCACCGCGGCGATGGGGCATGTCGCGGTCACGGCCAAGGCTTCGAACTGGTCTCCGATCGAGCGGACCTGGTCGCCGTGGCTCATCCAGGCGATGAATTCTTCGGGGAGGTCGCGTAACAGTTCCTCGGGGTGCACGATCTGCACGCGGGTGCGGCCGAATTCTCGCGATTGGCCCGGCTCGACTTTTTCACCCAGAGCCTGGAAGAATGCCTGCATGCCGTAGCAGATCCCGAGGATAGGAATGCCGAGATCGAAAATCGCGGGATCGGGGAGCGGTGATTTGTCGCCATACACGCTGGCGGGTCCGCCGGAGAGAATCAGCCCTTTGGGCTTGAGTTCGGCGATGCGCTCGGCGGAAAGATTGTGTCGCACGAGTTGACAGAACACTTGCTGCTCGCGGACGCGGCGAGCGATCAGTTGTGCGGTCTGTGAACCGAAATCGAGCACCAGGATGCGGTCTTCGGGGAGGATTTCGTCGTCGCTGATCGAGGGGGAACTGTGCTGTTGGACCGCATTGATACCTGAGGGGTGATTCATCATCCGAGCCTGTATCTATTTGATAATTCTAACACAACCTCTGTGCGCGTAATCCTCGTCCGCGAGAATGTGAGCGATTTCAACAAGCACAACCGGTTGTGATAGAGTCTCTTAGAATCCGCATCGATTTCTTCCCAGGCGATAATGAGGGAGTGTCCCTTGTGAGCGCGAGGGAAAACGGGTATTCTGATTCCTTCCGACCGAAAACTCAATCGTCTCCCTGAAAATCTCTCCCTCTTTCGGAATTCGACGCTTGACGAAAGTCGCGCGACGTCTGAAGATGCAATGAGAGAACCAATTCAGGTGAACGCCGGCGAACCTGAGGGGGCGGAAAGCTATCTCCAACTGCGGTGGGGCCGTGTGAACCGGGTCAGATCTTAACCGAAGCAGCCCTAAACATAGTGTTTCCAGGTGCACGCGGAGATAGCTTTCCGCTCTCTTCTTTTTTGGGAAGCTAATTCGCCACCCTCTGGATGACGGCGGTTTGTGGTTGAACGCACGCGTCTGACGTACCAACCGGGTGACAAATTGGCTTCCGGGTTTGAGATGCCTGCCACGCATTCGACATCGAGAGTTTCATGGCCGAGAAAACCACCCTGCCATTGCACACCGATCACCCGCGGACGTATCACGACTGCCGGTACGTTTATCCGGTGTTATCGCGGCGGAGCAAGGGGATTTCTCTCGGCATCAATCTCAACCCCGACAAGGTCTGCAACTTCGACTGCATCTATTGTCAGGTCGATCGCCGGAGTGAAGCGGAAACCGACTTCGTCGCCATCGATCGGCTGATGGATGAACTCGAACTCGTGGTCGATCTTGTGGTCTCGGGTCAGCTCTACGACGAGGAACGGTTTTCGCAAGTCCCGCTCGAACTCAGGCGGCTCAACGATTTCGCCTTTTCGGGGGACGGCGAGCCGACGACTTTCCGAAACTTCGATGAGATCGTGCAAAAGGTCGCCAATCTAAAGGCCGCGCGGGGACTCGATGACGTGAAACTCGTGCTGATCACGAACGCCAGCATGTTTCACCGCCCGGTCGTACAGCGCGGGCTGGAAATTCTCGACCGCAATCAGGGCGAAATCTGGGCGAAACTCGACGCCGGGACGGCCGATTATTTCCAGTTGATCGAGCGAACGAAGATTCCCTTCCGCCAGATTCTCGAAAACATCGCGCTCGCGGCCCGCGTCCGGCCGATCGTGATTCAAAGCCTGTTCATGAAGGTCCACGGCGAGCCGCCGACGGCTCACGAGATTGATGAGTTCTGCAAACGTCTGAACGAAATTACGGCTTCGGGGGGAAAGATTTCGCTCGTGCAGATTTATACCGTCGCCCGTCAACCGGCGGAGAGTTTTGTGTCTTCACTGAGCAACGAGCAGGTGGACGAGATCGCTTCGAAGGTGCGCTCGACGACGGGGATGGTGACGGAGAGTTATTACGGGGCGTGAGAATCAAAGGATGAATGCGGAAGGATGAAGGATGAAGGATGAGTCAGAATAATACACAGCTTTGTCCCACCTCTGACTCATCCTTCATCCTTTGATTCTCACGCCAATCCCGGTTCATCCAGGCCGATTTGCCGCTTGAGTTCCTCCAGCTCCGATTCAATTTCGTGCGAACGGGCGGCGTCGTATTTGGCGAAATCGGCCAATAACGTCGGCTCGGCGACCGACTGTTGCAGCTCCGCCTCTCCCGATTCCATCTGTTGTTGACGGCGGCAGGCATCGGCCAGGCGGGCTTCGAGGGCTCGCAGCATCGTCGTCAGATGTTCCCGGAGAGCGATCGCCGATTGAAGTTCTTGTGTCATCCCTTCGAGTAGATCTTCGACCTCCTTTTTGCGGATGAGCGAAACGCGGGCCTTTGGTTCTTCGCCGGCGGCGAGTTCGGACTTCGCCTGCGCGAGCCAGCGGTCGAGTTGGACGCTGTGGCCGTCGATTTCCTTGCGGATGCGGTCTTCCGTCTTACGCGCCGAGCCGACGCTCCGCTCGGCCCCGGCGAGCCCTTCGCGCATCTCGGCGATGATCTGGGTGAGCGCCACCGCGGGGTCGGTCGCCTTCGAGAGCAGTTCGGTCAAACTGCAGGTCACAATATCGGTCAGTCTGCTGAAATACGCCATGATTCACTTTTCCACGTGAGGAGCGGTTTTTCTGTTTATAGCGGTCGAGCGGGGCGGGACTCAAGTTGAAAACTCGGCTGGTGCGGGCAGGTAGAGCCCTCAACGCCGCCCGAGCCGAACTGGTTCATGAATGTTACGTATTTAAGCAAGAATTTTCGGTGTTGTCTGTTTTGTGGCAGCATCCTTTTTGTGGCAGCATCCTTCTATCCTCGGCAGGCTGAAGCCTGTACTCCTACACATTTTTATGCATACTCTCCCTGATCGTCGCCGTCGTCGGAGGCGTTGACCGCCAGCGGATCCCAGCCTCGTTTTTTCAGTGCTGCCTGTAGTTTTTCGCGAGTCAGCCTTAATCGGCTTTTGCAGGTGGCGACGTTGGTTTCCATCGCCTCGGCGATTTCAGGGAGTGACAGCCCGCCGAAATGATGCAGCGTAAACGTCAGCCGTTGTTCTTCGGGAAGCCGATCGAGCAGTTCGTTGACGATCGATTCGAGTTCGCGGGACTGGGCCTGGTCGTGGCTGCCGAGCACGTCGTCGGAGATGAGATCGATCAGCGGGGTCTGCTCGTCTTTGGTCCCTTTTTGCGCATGAATCAAAATGTCGTGCGAGCGTTTGCGGATGTTGTCGATCATCAGATTGCGGCCGATGCGGAACAGCCAGCCGCGAAACCGGCCGCGGGGGAGATAATCCCACGATTGATTGTGCAGCCGCAGCAGAGTTTCTTGCGTGAGATCTTCAGAAAACTGGGCATCGCGGCTGTTCCGGAAGAAAAACGCCCACAACGGCCCCTGATAACGGCGGACCAGCTCTTCAAATGCGTCGGCATCTCCGCTCTGAACGGAAATCATCAGTTGATCGTCGTCCCGTTCACCGACTTCCATCGCCGCCCTTCCGTCATGCCGATTGACCCCGCTGCATTGTAACGCATATATTTGCGATGAACGAGTCCGGAAGGGTCCAGGGTCGAGAGTCCAGGGTCCAGGGCCAGAAATTTGCAGTATAGAGTTTAGCCGCGACGCGAAGGCTTTGCGGAGCGCTTCGATAAATGTCGAAGCACGAATGTCGAATCAAATCCGAATGACGAATGCCCAAATGACGAAGGAGCAGATCGGTTCGCATGATTTCGACATTCGGACTTCGGGCTTCGTCATTGATTCGACATTCGGATTTCGACATTCGTCATTCAAAAAAGGCACCCTCACCCCGGCCCTCTCCCAGAGGGAGAGGGAGAAAATCCAAGGAAACAATTTCCGTTTTGACTACCACCAACACCATCTCCCTGACGTACGGAACCGAAGGGCGGCTTTCACTCGAAGTCGATCCCGAGCGGGTGGTTACGTCGCACGGCCATGTCGACGAAGTCCCCGATATCCGGCTGGCGGTGCGAACCGCATTGGAGCGACCGCTCGAATATCCCCCCGTCGATCTGGCGGTCGTGCCCGGCGATCGCATTACGATTGCCCTCGATCGGCATACGCCGCGCAGTTCCGAGATCATCGCCGAGGTGTGGGCGATGCTCGAAGGGCGCGGAGTCACCGCCGAGGATGTCTTCATCCTGCAACCGGTCGGCATGGATGGACGGCGGCTGAGCGATCCGCGAAGCCTGCTCCCCGACGACGTCCGCACGCTGGTGCGTTGGGGCGTACACGATCCGACCGATAAATCGCGGCAATGTTATCTTGCCAGCACCTCAACGGGAGAACGGATATATCTCGCCCGCGAACTGGTCGACGCCGATTTCGTACTGCCGATCGGCGAAATGACGTACGACCCGGTGCTCGGCATCCGCGGCACGAGCAGTGTCTTTTTCCCGGGCATGTCGACCGTCGAGGCGATCGACAAAGCCCGCGGCGAGGGACACTGGGAACTGAGCCCCGAAGACGACCGCCCGCTGCGACAGGTGATGGACGAAATCGGCTGGTTGCTCGGCATTCAGGTCACGCTGCAAGTGTTGTCATCGTCGGGAACCGGTGTCGCCGAGGTCATCTGCGGCACTCTCGATGCCGTGGGGACTGCCGGTCGGCAGGCATTGGCTAACCATTGGCGCGTCGAACAGGATGAGCATGCCGATATCGTCGTGGTCGCCGTCGATGCCGACTCTGCGGGACACGGTTGGCAACAGGTGGGCCAGGCGTTGGAATCGGCTCAGCATCTGGTCTCCCGGCACGGGACAATTGTCGTACTGTCACAGATCGACGAACTGCCGGGTCCGGGATTAAGGCTCCTCAACGGCCGCCGCAAGGCGAGCGAGGCGTTAAGAACGCTGCGAAAACAGATGCCTCCCGACCTCGTCAGCACATCGCAACTGGTGCATGCGGTCGACTGGGCGCGCGTCTATTTGATGAGCCGTCTGCCCGCCGATCTGGTGGAAGAATTGTTCCTCATCCCGCTGGAAACCGACCGCGAAATCGAGAAGCTGTTGTCGGGGACCGGATCGATTTCCTTCATCTCCAGCGCGCAGCACACCTTCGGGCACGTGGGGTCGACGGTTTGAAGTTGAGGGCCATGCACTCCGAGTCTGATCCGATTCCCGTCGTCATCGAAGAACCCGCCGAGCAGACTCGTAACTTCATCGCGCTCGCCATGCAGCAAATCCTGCTGCGGATCGCGTGGATCTTCAAAACCGAGACGGTGATCATGCCGGCGTTTGTCGACAGCATCGCCGGTCCCGCGTGGGTCCGCGGATTCCTGCCGGTGCTGAATCGGCTGTCGCAGAGCGTGGTTCCCGCCCTGCTCGCCGGTCCTCTGGCGCGCAAACCGCAGAAGAAATCGTGGATGACCGCCGCGACCGTGCTGATGGGCGTTCCGTTCATCATTCTGGCGATCTTATGGACGCAGTACAGCGACACCCGGCCCGCGTGGCTCGCCATCGTCTTTCTGATTCTGTATTCCCTCTTCTTCGCGGTGAACGGCACGAACATTCTCGTGTTCGGCGTGCTGCAGGGGAAACTGCTCCGTCCGCAGGTGCGCGGCCGGTTGCTGGGGGTCTCGGGATTTCTCGGTTCTTTCGGCGCGGTGTTGTGCGCGTGGTGGCTCTTGCCGGGCTGGATGGACCGTCCCGATGGCGGGTTTAGTCTCATTTTCACGTTTACGGGCGTTGGGTTCATCGTTTCGGGTCTGTGCGGATTGTTCGTCGTCGAGGAAAACGATCAGCAGGATCCGCTGGCGGTGGCTCCGACCGGGCAACTCGCAGAAGTCTGGGCCGCGATTCGTGAGACTCCCGACTTTCGCCGGTTGATCGTTGTCGCCATGCTGGTGATGACGGTGCAGCTCTTGTTCCCGCATTATCAGGCGCTGGCCCGCGAAAAACTCGGGGCGACGCACTCCGAGATGTGGTTCTGGGTCGTAGCCCAAAACGCCGCCGTCGGCGTGTTCAGTTGGTTCGCCGGCTGGGTCGCCGATCGCCGCGGCAATCGACTGGCGATCGTGTATCAGACATTTTTCGCAGCATTCACGCCGTTGCTGGCGGTCGTTCTGGTCCACATGAACGCCGCGGAGGGCCTGCGCTACTACTGGCTGGTGTTCGTGATGCTCGGTTTTACGCCGGTGACGATGAAGACGCTGATCAATTACACGCTCGAACTGACGCCTCGCGAACGGCACCCCCGCTTCTTGAGCACGCTGCATCTGTCGCTCGCGGTTCCCTTCCTGGCATCGCCTCTGTTCGGTTACGTCATCGACCTCGTCGGTTTCGAGCCGGTCTTCATCTTCACCAGCGCCCTCATCGCCCTCGGCGTCGTCTTCGCGGTCCGCCTGCCGGAACCGCGGGACGGGGCTTCACCGATCCGAAGTGCAAGCGCCGGTTCTTGATCCTGCTTCGATCGAGAAAAGGGGGCCGCTGGCGAAATGGTGATCAGTCGGAAGGATGCGGGATGAGGAATTGCCGTCGATGAAGTTTTGATGACGCTGGAATGGCGGCAGCCCACGCGATGCAGTTGTACCAGTCGGTTCTGGGGCTGGTTATTTTGTAAGAGCTTTGGGACAAGCCTGGGAACCACGTTTCTAACATGAAACGTATCCGTGCTCTTGTCCCCACTTCAACCAATCGCCAGTCATTGCGGCTATATTTCCGCTGTGCTCGGGCGGGACCGGATTTTCACCGGAGATCGCGCGGAGAGCCCAGAACCAATGACCGCCGCGTTCCTTCAACTCTTCGAAAATTAACGGGAGTGCAGGCTCACCCATCCCAATGATGGATTGATAGGCGGGAAGCATCGCCCTTTCTGTCGAAGAAGAAATGAACGCAGCCTGTTCTCGCCATTCAGAAGCGAGTTGTCGAAATCGGACAACGTGGCGGTTCGAAGTATTTCTGAAGACATCGGATTTCATCGTTCGGTCCTCGGGAGAATCGTCTCAGCCGAAATTTGACGTATGAGGCGTGCCCCTGATCGTAAGCCTCATTCAATGATATCGCATCAACGACGCAAAAGGAATGTGTTAAACATCGCATCCATAACGGTTGCCGATGCGAACCATTCAATTCCTCTGTACATCTCAATTCCGTCCGATCGTTTGACTTGCTGCGCGACCGTCGCCTCTCAGCAACACCCCTGTTGCGAAACGGCACGCATCCTGCCGGTTTTGATGCCCGAATGCTTCACGTTACGGTTTTCCTAACCGTTCAAATTGACGGCGAACCGGTGAATTCGCTCGCGGAGACCGGCCCGCTTGCCCTCTTTGTCTCCCCATGACGTAAACTTGATTGACGGCTTTAGCCCGTCAGCGGGGGGATTTCGTTTCTTCAATGTTTCATCAACTGAATCCGGGATGTGATTCACGATCGTCGGCGGGCGCGGAATACGACATTCCATCCAGCACGCCGAATCAGAACGACATTCAAATTCAAAACGGCATTCAGAAGAGAGGCGATCTGGTTACCCGACCATGAACAACAGAACTCATGCTGCACAACACGCGGAAATACAATCAGGAACCGTTTTCGGTATGCATTGGCGATGTCTGATCATGCTCGGTTTGCTCTTCATCACCGCGACGGCCGGTACGCCGTACGTCGCTCCCGTCGTTTGCCGGGCGGATGAACCAGCGGCGAACGCGACGCCGGAATTGTCGCATCGCCAGTCGATCGCCGTCGCGCTCAACTATTGCCGGGCCTCGTTTCACCGGATCAAGAACGCCCCGTCGGTCGCCGTCCTCAAGCAGGAAGAGGAAAAAATCCTCAACAACCTCAATCTCAACGGCATCGCCGACGAAGACGTCATCAAACTGTACTCGTCGGTCCTCGATGAGATCGGACAGATTCAACTGGCCGACCGCGAACGCGAACTCTTTCAGGAAAAATACAAATACGCCATCCGCCAGCGCATGGCGGTGAACGCCGTCGCCTTTGGCACGCAGTTGGCGACCGCTCAAGTCGGGTCGGCGATCCGTACCGGCGCCGATAGCTGGTGGGATTACCGTTCCAACGAAATGAACCGCGACATCGAAATCTGGCGCGTCGAAAAAACGCGCATGAATGAAGTCGTGAGCAAGTCGTCTCGTTTTCTCGACACGTTCTGGAAACTCGCTCAGAAAAACGATATTCCCGACCGTTGGCTCGTGCGCGGCGACGATCTCGACAAACTCGAACTCGCGATTCGCGAGCCCAAAGCCGAAGTCCGGCTGCGCGTGCTGCAGCGGATGGAGCCGTTCATGGAGTGTTATCCCCCCTACTGGTATTACGTGGGGCGAACGCAGCAATCGCTCGGCCAGCTCTTCGCGGCGGCCAAGACGTACGAACATCTCGCGTTTCTGGGGACGAAACATTTCCGTAAGGACGATATGCTCGCCGCGGCGTTGTCGAATCGGGCCATCATTCAGGAGTATCTCGGCCAGCCCGGTTCGTCGGCAACGGCCCGCCGGGCTCTCACCTATTCGACGGAAGTTCCGCAAGCCAATCTGATGTGCGCGGGGGTGCTCGAACGCGACGGTTTCACCGAAGAAGCGGAAGACGCCATCCTGCGCAACATCGACGTCGATCTCGAGCGGCCGCAGAGCATGGTCACGCTGCTCGCGATGTATTACCGCAACGACAACACCGAAAAGATGATCGCCCGGCTCAGCGATGCCGAGACGGTGCGCGACGTGCCGATTCCCGTGCTCGTGCAATGTGCCGCGAAAATCGGTAACGAGCGGATGCCTCAGGCCGTCAGCCATCATCTGGCGTCGTCATTGAATCTGTATCCGCGATTCAGTTTCGGCAAGGACGATCTCGTGCTCGTCGCCATGCCGTCGTGGCAGTTGCACGATGCACAGGTCACGCTGTCGTGGAAGGGACAAAAATGGAAGCAGCCGCAATTGGAACACCGGGGCCAACTGCATCAGGCTCGCTTCGCGGGAATTCTCGACTTGGGCCATCCGTTTTCGCAGAGCAACGAACTGTCGCAGGTCGAAGTGTCGCTCAAATACCCCCATACGCCGGAAATCACGATTCATCTGCAGCAAGGGGTGACGATCGCCGAGCAACCGGCGAACGCCGTGGCGGTAAAAGATCGTCCGCCGTCAGCCAATGAGCCAAACGTCGCTTCCGTGTCGTCGCGCCAGATGACGCCCGGCTTTCGCTTGACCTCCCTGGCGGTCGGGGAAACGCAAGTTGAGTTGGTTCCGCATGTCACGTCCGAGGAAGACGATGTGCCCGCCGATGAAAACCTGGAATCGGGAACAACCGCAACGGACGTCGTTCCCCCGGAACCGGCGTCGAAATCCGCATCCGCCGAAACGCGGCTGGAATCGGGTTTGATTCAGCTCGAAGGCATCGTTACGGAGAAATAACGGCATCCGTTTGGTGCCACTGGCGGCTTGCCCGCCAGTGTTCTTCGATGATGAAAGGCACACTGGCGGACGAGCCGCCAGTGCCACCCGACGCTGCGTTCTTTTAGCCCCCGGTCAATGACCGGGGGTTCATTATGCAATCCCCCCCCGGCGACTCGCCGGGGGCTAACAGCGATGCGCGTCGCCGCCAGTCTGATGCGGTTGTATCGAACGTAACGGTCATGCCGCGATTGACGTTCGCATCAGACAACAACGGTCCTGACTGCGTTCTCGCTCCGAATGCCGACCAGACGCCGGTCTGCTCTCCCACTTTGCCGGCACCATCGGCTAGCATATCATGCTATTAGACGGTTCGATAACGCTAACGCTCCGCTGCGCCAAGCCTGCGCGTCGCGGTTAACCGGCAGCGAAGTACCTGTTCTTTTCTGGCTCTTGACTCTTGTCTCTTGTCTCTTGACTCAACATGACTGCCATCCTCGGTATCTCCGCGTTCTATCACGACTCCGCCGCGGCGCTGGTCGTGGACGGGGAGATCGTCGCCGCCGCTCAGGAAGAACGCTTCACCCGCATCAAGCACGACCCGAACTTTCCCACGCGGGCGATCGAATACTGCCTCAACGAAGCGGGACTCAAACCCGAGCGGCTCGACTTCGTGGGCTTCTACGATAAACCGTTTCTCAAGTTCGAACGGCTGCTCGAAACCTATCTCGCCGTCGCCCCGCGCGGGTTTCAATCGTTCTTGACGGCGATCCCCGTGTGGGTCAAACAGAAACTCTATCTCCGCGGCGAACTCAATCGCGGACTCAATCACGCCTACAAAGGGCGTTACGTCTTCACCGAACATCACGAATCGCACGCGGCGAGTGCATTCTTTCCGTCGCCGTTTGAGGAAGCGGCGATTCTCACAATGGACGGCGTCGGCGAATGGGCGACCGCGAGCTACGGCGTCGGCAAAGGGAACCGCATCGAACTGACGCACGAACTCCGCTTCCCCCACTCGCCGGGCTTGCTCTACTCGGCGTTCACCTATTACTGCGGTTTTCGCGTTAACTCGGGCGAATACAAATTGATGGGCCTGGCCCCGTACGGCGAACCGAAGTACGTCGATCTGATTCTCCAAGACGTCATCGACCTCAAGGCCGACGGCTCGTTCCGCATGGACATGTCTTATTTCAATTATCTCAGCGGCCTGACGATGACGTCGGAAAAATTTCATCGGCTGTTCGGCGGCCCGCCCCGTTCGCCGGAATCCCCGGTCACACAGCGCGACATGGATATCGCCGCGTCGATTCAACACGTGACCGACGAGATCATGCTGCGCTCGGCTCGTCACGTGCACGCTCAAACGGGAATGAAAAAACTCTGCCTCGCCGGCGGCGTGGCGCTCAACTGCGTCGCCAACGGACGGGTGCTCCGTGAAGGGCCGTTCGACGAGTTGTGGATTCAACCGGCAGCCGGCGACGCCGGCGGCGCGCTCGGCGTGGCGACGTTCATCTGGCATCAACTGCTCGACAAGCCGCGCGCGGTGAAGCAGCGAGACACGCAACACGGTTCGCTGCTCGGCCCGAAATTCACCGACGCCGAGGTGCGAGAATTTCTCGACGGCGAACAGGTTCCGTATCATCATTACGCCGATGAAAACGAACTCTGCGCGGAAGTCGCAAAACTCATCGCCGACGAAAAAGTCGTGGGTTGGGTGCAAGGCCGCATGGAATTCGGGCCGCGGGCGCTCGGCAGCCGCAGCATTCTCGGCGACCCGCGCAGCACGGCGATGCAGACCGTGATGAACGTCAAAATCAAGTTCCGCGAATCGTTCCGCCCCTTCGCCCCGGCGGTTCTCGAAGAACGGGTGGATGAATTTTTCGAGATGCGTCCGCACGAACAAAGCCCTTATATGCTGCTCGTCGCACCGGTGCAGGAATCGAAACGCATCGAACTCAACGGCAAACACCAGGACAAAAAAGGAATCGAACTCCTCAAAGTCCAACGCTCGGTCGTCCCGGCGATCACGCACGTCGATTACTCGGCCCGCGTGCAGACCGTCGACGAGCAGCGCCACGGCCGCTATTACAAGCTGATTAAAGAATTCGAACGCCAGACCGGCTGCCCGGTGCTGATCAACACCAGCTTCAACGTCCGCGGCGAACCGATTGTGATGTCCCCCGCCCATGCACTGCGCTGTTTTCTGGCGACGAACATGGATGTGCTCGTCCTCGAAAACTGCGTACTGCTGAAGTCAGAACAAAAGATCGCCGATCACGATACCGAAGGGTATCTGCAACAATTCAAACTCGATTGAAAGTCAATGCACGATGGCTGTGATGAATGTCAACTGGAACCCGCCAGTGAAAATGCTGCGGCAGTTTTGCGTGCTGCTGGCGGCCTTCGGCACGGTGTTCGTCGGCTATACGAGGAACGACAATCCCGTCGCCGCATGGGCGATTTTCGGGGTAACGCTGCTCGTCAGTCTAATTGGTTATTTCGTCCCCGCCGTCGCTCGCGTCGTCTACGTCGGCATGATGATCGTCACCTTCCCGATCGGCTGGGTGTTCTCGCATGTGCTGCTCGGCGGGATTTTCTACTTGGTGATCACACCGGTGGCGATTATGATGAAGTTGTTCGGCTACGACCCCATGAAACGAACCATCGACAAAACGGCGAGCACCTATTGGCAACCCCACCCGCCGATAACGTCGACGAAGCGGTACTTTCAGCAATATTGAGACGGTCCAGGGTCGAGAGGGCCAGAAAAATCATCGTGGTTGGCCGCGACGCGAAGGATTTCCTTAGCGGATCGCTTTCGTATCACTAGCCCGAAGCGCAAGCGAGGGTTCTTCGTTTTGGATTTCAATAAATGAACGACCCCACCCCCACGTCCAACGTAACAAAACCGACCGAGTCCTCCACATTGTCTCTGCCGCAACGGCCCGCCGCGAATGAGTTCGCCCGCGAAGCGCAGCGGCAACAGCCCGGGTTGTTCGCCGAGTTTCTCGACTTTCTGCTGAACAACAAAAAGTGGTGGCTCACGCCGATCATCGTCGTCCTGATGCTCGTGGGCCTCTTGGTGGTCCTCAGCTCCACGGCGGTCGCACCGTTTATTTATACGTTGTTCTAGCAGCGTGTTGAAAAATGGGTGGCACTGGCGGCTTGCCCGCCAGTGTGAATCATCAACTTCACAAAAACACGGGCGGACAAGCCGCCCGTGCCACCCGGAATCGCGCAACTTGTCATTTTTCGACAGCCTGCTAACCGACGTCGCGTCCCCGAATCGGCGGAACGGCGGGGGCATCGGCGCTGGGCGTTCAATCGGGGATGGAAACCTGAAGAGGAATAAATTCAATCGCAATGTGTGGGATTTTACAACTCACTGCTTGATCAATTTCCCGGACCGCTGTAGCATCTTAGATATGTTGCGATTTCAACTCGGTCGTGACTGAATCTTACTTGACGCTCTCTCCGTCAATATGCAGTTCACGCGAACAGTCTTTCACTTCTCGAATATTTCAAAAGCATGGCGACTTTAAATTTGGGTACTATGGTGCTCAACCGAGCGACGTGCTTTTAAAACCGCAGTTGCGAGCGTTGTGTTGGCGCGCATTGGCGCCGGAGAGTTTCCCCTCTTGTAAGGAGCAAAATCGAAGACGAAAAAAGGACAATTTGTTGACGTATGCGGTAAGAGATGGATCTCGGTTGACCCGCGGGGCGAAAATTGACTCCTCAAACGGAGCGGGCAATAACCTCGCGAAGGTTGAACCAGAAAATCGATAAACCGTCGGAAGCCGTGGTTTCAGTTTGTTTTTGTCTCATTTTTTCAGGAGCTTGAACATGAACACGTCGCGGGGCCGAATTTTTCAACGTCGAACGTCCGGATTCACTTTGATTGAATTGCTGGTGGTGATCGCCATCATCGCCGTGTTAATCGCCCTGTTGCTGCCTGCCGTGCAACAAGCCCGAGAAGCAGCCCGCCGCACCGCGTGCAAGAACAACCTGAAGCAGTTCGGTTTAGCGCTGCACAATTATCACGATGCCCATCAGACGTTTCCGCCGGGCTACAACACCATTGGTGCATCGCACCGCAAAGGGGGCGCTCAGATTCACCTGTTTCCGTACATGGATCTGGCAAACGTCTACAATCAGATCAATTTCAGCATCGTCAATGGCACAGACTGGATGGGTGACAACAGCAATTCGTTTCCCTTTATGCAGACGCCGCCCGCCGTCTGGCTTTGTCCCTCGAATCAAGACGGTAAGCAAGTTCCCACTTGGCGCGGAACCGGCTCGCAATGGCATCTCGTGGGGCAATGCCATTATTCCATGAACGGCGGCGCCCACCAGATCGACACGGCCAATGGCTGCAGCCAGTTCGTGTATCCCGGAGGCTATTTCGGCAACAGCTCCGCCAACCTGGCGTTTACCCACGACGGGCGAGTCGTCTCCGGCATGTTCAGCACCGGAGGTTGGGGCGGGAAGATCGCCGACGCCAAGGATGGAACATCGAACACGCTCTTGATGGGCGAAATTCGTCCTCACTGCTCGCTCTACAATTCGAACACCCCCTGGATGTGCTGCTCGGGAGGCGTCGCTTTCACCACTGGACCCATCAATTTTCCGACCTGTCCCGGCGAAAACGGTGTTCCCGCCAACGCCAGCGGTGCAGGTTGCGGAAGTCCGTATGCCGCGTCCGTTTCAGAAGGCTTCAAATCGCCACACGAAGGGGGAGGCCATTTCCTGCTGGGCGATGGTGCCGTGCGATTCATCAGCGAGAACGTGGACTATGCGACGTACCAAAGGCTGGGAGATCGCCGCGACGGCCAAGTGCTCGGTGAATTCTAAATGCACTCGCGGATAAATCTTGGTAGTATCGGCGATATGTCGGCCAATCGACCTAAACTTCCGGTCGACCCGCCAAAATTGTTTCTTGCTGATGAACGTTTCTCAGGAGGTTTACTGAAGATGATGCAATATGGTGGCAGTCAACGGCTCACATGGATCGCTTGTGGACTTTTCGCCTTGTGCGGATGCGGCGGCAGCGATGCCCCCGAGCTGGCGCCGGTTAAAGGAACGGTCAATTACCAGGGAAAACCGGTCGAAAACGCCAGCGTGACGTTTACTCCGGCGAAGGGAACCCCGGCATCGGGCCAGACGAATGCCGAGGGAGTGTTCACGCTCACGTCGTTGGGAAGGGACGGTGCCGCAGTCGGTGAAAACGTCGTCACCATCACCAAGATGGAAGGTGAGGCCGGCGCTGTCAGTAACGCCGGGCGTGACGCACCGCCGCAGATTCCGCAAGTCAGTCTCGTCCCTGCCAAATACGCGCACCCCGAAAAAAGCGGCTTGAAGGAAACCGTCGAAGCGGGGAAAGATAATGATTTCACATTCGATCTGACCGATTGAACTGACGCATTCGCCAATCGACACCACGACGCCTCCGTCGCCCTTCCGGCGGAGGCGTTATTTCATTTCGGAATTTGCTTCGCACCGCCTCTTTTCTATACTTCATCATGAACCCCCCGCACGCCGTCTTCGTTCCCCAGACAGTATCCGCATTCCCGATTGCGTTTCTCTTTCACCGCATGGACAAAACCAATGAGCAGCACAACCGACGTCGATCCGGCTTTTCCGGGTGACAAACAACTTACGCCCGGGCAATCCTCGCTCGCGCATTATTTGCTCTACACGCTCTCGCTTCCCGAACGGACCGTCCGCAGCACCGTCGGACTCGCCGCGGGGACGTTGCAGGAGGCGGCGTCGCTGCTCGTTCCCTCCGCGTTTCAAACGTCGAAGACGTACGAAGTCGTCGTCCGCAATTCGCTGCGGTTTCTCACCGCCGACGTCGGCGGCGCGAAGCCGGTCGTCGATCCCAATGCTCAGCCCGCGCAGGACGATTACCTCGCCCGCAAAACGGTCGGCAACTTTCTCGATCTCGCCGGACTGGCGACATTGCACGTTTCGCCGCTCTGGATGCTTGCCATCGTCAGTGACGTGGCGTACGGATCGCGATCTTATCTCAAGGAGCTCGCGAAGGAACTCAAAGAACAGGGAATCATCGACGAACATTCGACAATCGATCACGCCGACGACTTGCTGACCGCGATCCAGAAATCATCGGGCCAGGCCGCCGGATTGTTCGACACGCCGCCGTTGTCGGTCGATCAATTGCGTAAGACGCTGAACGAAACCCGCGAGACGCTGGCGTCGACCGACGTGCGCAAGGTGCTTCCCGAAGGCGAACTCAATCGCTACTGGCAGGAACTCCGCGAAATTTCGCGGCAGGAAAACGTCAGCCTGCTGCACGTCAGCAGCGCCGTGACGATGCAGAGCCTGCAGCGCATGAAAACGATCACGCACGGCACGCTGACCGGCATTCAAGTCGCGGGCGGATTGTTCAACCAGCACGTCGTGCAGTATTACTTCGAAGCGGTGCAGACGATTCAGAAGAAGGGTTTTTACGCCTCGCTGTCGGAGTCGTATCAGCCCTATCTCGAAGGAGTCTGGAACAATTTTTCGTCAAAAAAGGTGACGTGGACCGAGCAACTGATCCGCGGGCACTGGATCGCGGCGGTCAAGTCGCTGTTCCCCCGCAATGCGAAAATCGAGGCACAAGCCACACTGGCGGACAAGCCGCCAGTGCCACCCGAGACGTTGCCCGCCGATCCCCCTTGCCAGACCGAGCCGATCTCGTAAAATGCGTCCTGACTTCGAGGGGGATGAGGGATGAGTCAGATGATTCGCTGGCACGATTCAATCATGTGGTCTGCGGTGGCGATGTGCCTGCTGCTCGCCGGGTGTCAGTCGCAGTTGGTCAACCCCGGTTCGGAGAGCACGCGGCCGCCGCAGGGGCCGGCGTTAACGCCGCCGGCGACGGGGGCCGCTCCGCGCGATCAGGTGCCGCATGTCCCGGCGACGGCGGTGCTGGGACAACCGCAGAATTCGTCGGGCATTTCCGCGCGGCATTATCAGGTCGCCGAGGGAGAGAATTGGGAGAGCATCGCCCGCAAGTTCGGCGTCAGCGTCGATCGATTGCTCGACGAAAACGGCATGGACGATAACACGCCGCTCCATGCCGGCGACTGGGTCGTCATTCCGCCGGCGGCATCGACCCGCTGACGAAATCAATAAAGGAATCGCAATGACCGACTCGCTCTGGGCGCCGTGGCGGCTGTCCTACATCAAGCACGACGACGGCGAGAAGACTCCCGCCGGATGTTTTTTGTGCCAATACTGCGACACCCCCGCCGAGGATGAGCCGCATTGGGTCATCGACCGCGGCGAGCTGACGCTGACGGTGCTCAACCGCTTTCCGTACAACAACGGCCACCTGCTGATCGCCCCGCTGGCGCACAAGGCGAGCCTGACGGAGCTCAGCGACGACGAAGCCTTCGCCTGCACGAAGCAACTGCAGCACTGGATCGCCCGGCTCACCGAGTTGATGCATCCCGACGGCTTCAATGTCGGCTTAAACCTCGGCAGCGCCGGCGGCGCCGGCGTCCCCGGCCACCTGCACTGGCACATCGTCCCCAGATGGAGCGGCGACACGAACTTCATGCCGGTGGTGGGGGATGTGAAGGTGATCCCGCAGTCGTTGCAGTCGTTGTGGGAGTTGCTGACGGGGTGAGGAGTGATAGGGTAACGCAACTTCGTCACCTCGCCGCTTGCAGTTTTTCCTCTGCATCATCCCTTGAATCATCCTCCGACTCCGCCAGGTCGATGACGGCAATAATCGTGGCATGGCAGTCAGTTCCCGAATTCGGTTCCGGGAAGGAGGGACACGGGACTTCGAATCGCTGGCCGTCCTTTTCGATAATAATTTCGTCGTATCTTGCCGGTTCATACCAACGCCTGCCAGCTGCGTCGCGAGAAAATGAATGGCTAATTTCGCGTCGCAACCAGAAGCTGCCGTCGATACCAGTAAAGGCAGTCGACTCATCATAGCGGGCAGGGTTAGTAATTAAGATCCGCGCTCCGCTGACGGGAACGCGGTCCGGACCGTTGAGGATAATTCCATCGAGCGTGAGCGTGTAAATAAAACTGCAACTCGCAATACTGCAAAAGCAAATCGGCAGCAAAAGCATCAATCGTCGAATGGGAATGGGCATGATTTGATTTCACCTCGTTGCTTCGACCGAATCATCGACGGTTACGCCGTTTTCGGCCTCGTCTGCGGGAACCGATTGTTCAAGGCGTTTGGGCTGGATTGAGACAAGAACGTAAGCCTGATCAAGGTCATCAACAGCCATCCTGGGAAAGGGAACGGTTACCGGCTTCTCACCGTCGAGTTCGACGTAAATCATTAAAGTCTCGTCAAGATCCGTCCTCAGCAATAGTTTGTCATCAAGGCTGAGCGAGAAATGGTCTTCGGGTAGTTTAAACGAGAGCGAATACTTGCCGTCGGTATCGGTGTCACCGGCCACCAGTTCAGTTTCGCCGGCGCGGATCGACACACGGGCCGACTCCACCGGCGTGTTGCCTTTCCCACGGACGACGATGCCTTCGAGAGACACGGCGTACTCCGTCTCGCACCCTGTTAAGAGCAAAGCAGAGAGTAATATCAGCCGGAGGCATCTCCAATTGAATCTTATCACGGCAAAGCATCCTGATTGCGAAAATCAACGATCGATCTATTCATAAAGATACCACATCGCGACGATTATTCCCTACTCCATTACGTTTTTTCAGGAAAACCTACCCATGACACTCGAAACCGCTCGCTCGTTTCTGCTCTGGTGCTTCGTCCTCAACTACGCCACCTTGCTCGTGTGGTTTTCCGCCTTTCGGTTTGGGCACGATTGGATGTATCAACTGCACGGCCGATGGTATCGGCTCTCGCACGAGCAGTTCGACGGCATTCATTACCTGCTGATGGGGGTGTTCAAGCTCGGCGTGATTCTGTTCAACGTGGTCCCCTTTATCGCGCTGCACATCATGGAATAATCGTACGGAGCAGGCCACGCGGGTCATTTCCCGGCAAAATGACTCGCGTTTTGTCCAGGTCGCGGGTTATAATGGCAAAGGTGGATGTGATCCTTTCCGGTCCTCCTCCGCATTGAATTCGAACCCGCCGGTCGTCACGATAGAACTCCGCGATATTGACGACCTTTTCACGTTAACGGATCATGCCATGACGAAATTTCCCGCCCGGGGACGATCGAATTCGCGATTCCACTTCCGGTTATCGTCGCTCTGTCTGGCCATGTCGTTGGTCCTTTGCGGAATCGCATCGCCGCTGCACGCCGCCGAAAAATCGCCGTTTCAATCCGACGTGCTGCCGATTCTCAAAAACAACTGCCTCAAGTGTCA